>DATFBR010000107.1:0-5790 GCA_035253685.1 Jiangellaceae bacterium | reverse complement strand
CTTCGCCAGCAGCTCGCGAGCCTGCTCGGCGTGCTGGTGCTGGCAGAAGATCTCGTGGTGGGCTGCGATCGTGACGCTCTGGGAGGTGAAGTCGCGACGGCCCCCAGTGGCCGCGTATCCGACCAGAGCGAGGACCAGCATGAACAGGGCCCCCCACAGCACGCTGAACAGGATGATCTGGCCCCAGCCTTCGTCGGTGAACAGCCCGAGCAGAAGGCCGACGAAAAGGCCCAGCCAGGCGCCGGTGGCCAGTCCGCCGAGCGCAGCCTTCGCCCACGTCATCCGGCCGGTCACGCGTTCGACCTGGCGTAGGTCGGTGCCGACGATGGCCAGGTTCTCGACCGGGAACTTCTGGTCCGAGAGATGGTCGACGGCGCGCTGCGCATCGGCGTAGCTGTCATATGTCCCGACGCTCAGTCCCGTCGGTAGTCCTGGTACTGGGCTGGCCATGGCCACCCTCCCTCGACGATCTCTAGGGTGAAGTCTGCCCGCTGGCCCGGTGCCACCGCCAGCGCGTCCGTTGATCACGTTCACCATGTTCCGGGTCCGTTCACCAGGGTTCGGCGCCTGGTGAACCGTCCGCCAGGCTGGTGAACGTGATCAACTGCCAAACGTCGGCACGCGGGCGGGGGTGCTCATCAGCGCTGGGCGTACTCCTCCAGCAGGCGGCGGCCGATGATCATGCGCTGGATGTCGGCCGTCCCCTCGCCGATGAGCAGCATGGGAGCATCCCGGTAGAGGCGCTCGATCTCGTACTCCTTCGAGTAGCCGTACCCGCCGTGGATGCGGAACGAGTCCTCGACCACCTGCTTGCAGTACTCGCTGGCGAGATACTTGGCCATGCCGGCCTCGAGGTCGTTGCGCCGGCCGGCATCCTTGGTCCGTGCGGCGCTGACCATGAGCTGATGCGCCGCCTCCACCTTGACCGCCATGTCGGCCAACCGGAACTGCACGGCCTGATGGTCGGCGATCCGCTTGCCGAAGGTCTCGCGCTGCTGGGCGTACGCCACGGCCAACTCGAACGCTCGCAACGCCACGCCGCATCCGCGGGCGGCCACGTTGACCCGGCCCACCTCGACGCCGTCCATCATCTGGTAGAAGCCGCGGCCAGGCTCGCCTCCGAGCACGGCGGTCGCATCGACGGCGTACCCGTCGAAGACCATCTCGGTGGTGTCGACGCCCTTGTACCCCATCTTGTCGATCTTGCCGGGGACGGAGAGGCCGGGCGCGACCTCGCCGAAGCCGGGCTCCTTCTCGACCAGGAAGGTGGACATGTTGCGGTAGACCGATTCGGCGCCTTCGTCGGTGCGCACCAGGACGGCGACCAGGTTGGACGACCCTCCGTTGGTCAGCCACATCTTCTGCCCGTCGATGCGGTAGCCGTCACCGGCACGGGTTGCCTTGGTACGGATCGCTGCGACGTCGGACCCGCATCCCGGCTCGGACATCGAGAATGCGCCCCGGGTCTCACCGGTCGCCATCCGCGGCAGCAGGCGCTCCCGCTGTTCGTCAGTGCCATGGTGGACGAGCATCCAGGCGACGATGAAGTGCGTGTTCACAATGCCCGACACGCTCATCCAGCCGCGAGCGAGCTCCTCGACCGCGAGGGCGTAGGTAAGCAGCGACTCACCCAGGCCGCCGTACTCCTCCGGAATCGTGAGTCCGAACAAACCGAGTTCCTTGAGGCCGTCGACGATCCCGGTCGGATATTCGTCCGCGTGCTCGAGCTCGGTGGCGACCGGGAGGATCTCCTTGTCCACGAACGAGCGGACCGTGGTCACGATCTCGGTCTGGACGTCCGACAATCCCTCGGTCCGGGCGAGGCGGCCCATCGGTGGCTCCCTTCGCAGACGCGACCGCGGTCAGGCCGTCGCCGCGACCAGCCAGGCCGGAAGCCGTTCGGCGGCGGTGACGCCGATGGCCAGCACCAGTGCCGACTGCACCTTGGGCTCGTGCGGCTTCACGAGCAGCCGCATGCCTGCCTCCTGGGGGGTGCGATCGGCCTTCGCCTGGTTGCACGGGACGCACGCGCTGACGGTGTTGAGCCAGCTGCGGGAGGCGCCGCCTCTCGACACCGGCAGCAGGTGGTCGACCGTGCTGGCCCGGCCGTCGCAGTAGCCACAGCGGTGACGGTCGCGGTCGAGCACGCCGCGACGGGACCACGGCAGCTTGCGCCGGTAGGGCACCCGGACGAACTTGAGCAGTCGCACCACCAGCGGGGTGGGTAGTTGCAGGCTGGCGGAGCGGATCACACGCTCGTCGTCGGCGTGCTCCATGACCGCCTTCTCGGTGAGCACCAGCACGACGGCACGCCGTACGGACACCACGGCGAGGGGCTCATAGGAGGCGTTGAGGACCAGCGTCTGCATCGACACGCCTCCTCTCTGCGTCCTTCCTGGCAGAACTTTAGGTGATCGACGGCGTGATACGAGCCCCGATCCGCCCTCGCCGCCCCAGACCGGCTGGCTCTCGCTTCGGTTGATCATGGCGAAGCGAGGCTCGTCGGGCCTCGACCGCCCCGCCTCGCCATGATCAACGGGAACGCATCCCGGACTCCGCTCAGCCGGCCAGGGTGGTGCGCCATACAGCCGTCACGCGTTCGTGCACGAGCGAGACGGTCTCGTGCACGGTGCGCCCGGCATACTCGGCGGGCTGGATGGACGGGCCGACGCGGATGCGTATCCGCGGCCGCCGCAGGACCGACGTCACTGCCGTGCGCAGACTCTCGCGGACCGTGCCGGTGCCGAGGAGTCGGGCGTCGTGGTGGGCGACGGGGACGATCGGCGCGCCCGACTCCTGGGCGAGCCGCCCGACGCCGATGCGGAACGGCCGCGGCGAACCGTCCGAGGCGAGGTCGACGGCAACGTCGCCTTCCGGGTAGATGCCGATGACCTCTCCCCGGCGCAGCGCGTCGATGCCGGCCCGCAGTGCTGCCGTCGCGGAGCGGGCCGGGCCGACGGCTACGAAGTCGGCATGCCTCACCACCGGACCCAGGAGGGGATGCCGGAACAGGACCTCCGTCGCCAGGAACCGGATGTGACCATGCCGCCGGCCGCAGTCGGGCCCGCCGCACGGCCGGCTCGGGCGCAGGCCGGCGCGGTACAGCGCCGCGAGCACCGGCGCCACGTCGGCGATCGAGGTGTGGTTGATCGCGACGATTGCCGGGCCGGCGAACGGGAGCAGCTCCCCACCGGAGAGCTCGTAGCTGCCCAGCCACGCGCTGACCCCGACGGCCAAGCGCCCCACCAGTTCCACGAGCGGCAGAGGGTACCGGGCATGGCGGGTCAGTCGGTCGGGGGCTCGAAGACGGAGGTGCGGGTCATGCCCGCGGCGCGTCCCTTGGCCGCCACCACGACGGCCATCTTGCGCGATGCCTCGTCGATCATCTCCTCGCCGAGCATGACCGCGCCCTGGCGCCCGCCGTGGTCCGAGGTGTACCAGGCGTACGCGTCGAGGATCAGCTCGGCATGGTCGTAGTCGTCCTGGGTGGGGCTGTACATCTCGTTGGCGGCGTCGATCTGGCCGGGGTGCAGCACCCACTTGCCGTCGTAGCCGAGCGCAGCCGACCGGCCGGCCACCCGGCGGAAGCCGTCGAGATCGCGAATCTGAAGGTACGGACCGTCGATGGCTTGCTTGTCGTGGGCGCGGGCGGCCATGAGGATCCGCATCAGGACGTAGTGGTAGGCGTCGCCGACGTCGTATCCCGCCGGCTGCTCCCCCACGACGAGCGAGCGCATGTTGAGCGACGCCATGAAGTCGGCCGGTCCGAAGATGATCGTCTCGACCCGGGGCGAGGCAGCGACGATCGCGTCCACGTTCACCAGGCCCAGGGCGTTCTCGATCTGTGCCTCGATGCCGATCCGCCCGACCTCGAGGCCCACGGACCGCTCGACCTGGGAGAGCAGCAGGTCGAGGGCCACGATGTGCTCGGCGCTCTGCACCTTCGGCAGCATGACGCAGTCGAGATCGGCGCCGGCGCCCTCGACCACGGAGATCACGTCGCCGTAGGTCCATGGCGTGGTCCAGTCGTTGACCCGCACCACGCGGGTCTTTGTTCCCCAGTCGCCGTCGGTGAGCGCGGCGACCACGTTCGTGCGGGCGTCGACCTTGGCCAGCGGTGCAACGGCGTCCTCGAGGTCGAGGAACACCTGGTCGGCCGGTAGGCCCCGCGCCTTGTCGAGCATCTTCGGACTCGACCCGGGCACGGCCAGGCACGAGCGGCGGGGACGCGGTGCTACGGCCATGCGACGGACCTCCGGGGCGGGCTGCCGCGAGCGTACCGATCGGGCTCCGCGACGGCCCGCGAGCCCTCAGAGCGCGGGACCGCGCCGGGCGCGGCGATGGGCAACCCAGGGCAGCCTGCCGACGGTCGTCGCCGCGGACTCGACCGGAGGCGCCGCCTGTGCGTCGGTCGGGTAGGCGCCCGGGTACTCGGTGACCTCGCCGGTCGGCGTCAGCCGCGTGATGGTCGCCTGCTCGGCCCATACGTCGGTGAGTGTGTCACCCTGGGTGGCGTTGAGCCGCTCCGCACGCAAGGCGTCGGCGGCGACCTGCCAGTCCTCGGTGCCCGGCATCAGTACCTCGGCGGCCGCCACCCAGGTCACCAGACGGGCGCGGCTGTCCTTGGCCCGCGCGATGACGACGACCCGCTCGACCTGCTCGATGCCGGGAAGCAGCTGTTCAGGACCGCCGGACACCACGTAGGCGGCTGCGTCGTGCCACACGTGCCACACCCCCCGCGGCCAGCCGCCGCCGGGATAGGACAGCCATACGATCGCCGAGCGCTTCATGGCCTCCTCGACCAGCGCCTGCAGCTGCGCCGTCTCCACGGGCACACCCTGCCACGGATCCACCGGACGGCGGGCCTCGCCCGGCGCTAGGAACCCGGAAGCTTCTCGATGTCCACGACGCTCTCGGCCACCGGGGCCTCGATGGCCACCTCGGCGCCGAAGTCGGAGAAGGTGAGGATGCCGGTGCCGCCGGCGGCACCCTTCTCCTCGAACCGGATGGGCAGCGGCTCGCCCTGTGCGGACACCCAGAGGGTGCCACCGGTCTCGGAGAAGACCAGGCCGACCGCCGGGACACCCTCGACGTTCCGCACCCCGCTCATCTCGACCGCGCCCTGCTCGCCGATGACCGCCTGCGCGAACGAGGAGCCGTCGGCGAAGATCGAGAACTCGGAGGTGGCGTACGCGGGAAGCAGCAGCCACTTGCCGGCCATCCGCTCGGCGGCGTCGGCGCCGACGTTGTCGGCCATGAAGTCGGCGTCGCCGGTGACGTAGACCCGCCCGTCCACGGCGATGAGCGTCACCGGGCTGTCGGCGCCGACCGTGCCCGTCGCACCGGTTCCGACCCGGAACGAGATGTCCACCGTGCCGCCCGCGGCCGACGTTCCCGTGACGTGATAGGAGCGCTGACCCTCGAGCGCATCGATCACCTCGGCCAGCGCGTCTTCGGCGCTGCGCTGATCGAGCCCGTTCGCCGCGACGCCCGACGGCGGACTGGAGGCGATCTGCTCCAGCGGCGTCGGGTCGTCATGGCGGCAGCCCACGAGCGCCAGCACGCAGGCAACGAGGAAACCCGTGACCCGCACACGTCGCAGGGTTGGCGGCATGGGTGGCGGGACCTTCGGATCGGCAGTACGTCGCAGGTTCGGGGCGACCGCGACGTGACAGTGTACCCGGACCCGCGGCCGGTAGCCTGCGGCCATGAGCGGGACGCTGACCCGGGTCTACGCCGCCCGGCTGGCCGGCACCGCCGTGTTCGCCCCCCTGGGTGACCAGGTGGGCA
>DATFBR010000106.1:0-5432 GCA_035253685.1 Jiangellaceae bacterium | reverse complement strand
TGAGCGTCGACGAGGTTCGGCGTTACTCACGGCATCTGATCATTCCCGACGTCGGAATGGCGGGACAGAAGCGGCTGAAGAACGCCCGGGTGCTGGTCATCGGTGCCGGCGGTCTCGGGTCGCCCGCGCTGATGTATCTGGCCGCCGCCGGCGTGGGGACGCTGGGCGTCATCGACTTCGACGTGGTCGACGAGTCCAACCTGCAACGACAGGTGATCCACGGTCAGTCCGACGTCGGCACTCCGAAGGCGTTGTCGGCGAAAGCCAGGGTCGCGGAGATCAACCCGTACGTCTCCGTCGTCGTGCACGAGGAGCGCCTCGACAACGACAACGTCATGCGCATTTTTGCCGACTACGACCTCATCATCGACGGCACCGACAACTTCGCCACCCGGTACCTGGTCAATGATGCCGCCGTACTGCTCGGCAAGCCGTACGTCTGGGGCTCGATCTACCGCTTCGACGGACAGGCCAGTGTGTTCTGGGCATCTGCGCCCGGAGGGGAGGCACCCTGCTACCGGTGCCTGTACCCGGAGCCGCCACCGCCGGGCATGGTGCCGTCGTGCGCCGAGGGCGGTGTGCTCGGCGTGCTGTGCGCGTCGGTCGGTTCGATCCAGGTCACCGAGGCGATCAAGCTGTTGACCGGTGTCGGCGATCCGCTGATCGGCCGGCTCATGGTCTACGACGCGTTGGAGATGTCGTACCGCACGGTCAACGTCCGCAAGGACCCCGAGTGCGCCATCTGCGGCAAGAACCCGACGATCACCGACCTGATCGACTACGACGCGTTCTGCGGCGCGATCAGCGACGAGGCCGCAGAGGCGGCGGTCGACTCCACCATCTCGGTGCGCACGCTGTCCGACTGGCTCGCGCAGCGCGATCGCGGCGAGCGCGAGTTCGTGCTCGTCGACGTCCGGGAGCCCAACGAGTACGAGATCAACCGCATCCCCGGTGCCGTACTGATCCCCAAGGGCGAGTTCCTGACCGGCCAGGCGCTCGAGAAGCTGCCGTCCGACCGGCAGGTGGTCCTGCACTGCAAGTCGGGGCAGCGGTCGGCCGAGGCGCTGGCGGTGGTGAAGGGCGCCGGGTTCGCCGACGCCGTCCACGTCGGCGGTGGAGTCGCCGCCTGGGTCAACCAGATCGACCCCAGCCAGCCTTCCTACTGAGCTCGGTTCGTCCACTGCAGCCGCAGCCCGTTCGCTGCCGCTGATCGAGGACCTCAGAGCAGGTCGCGCTTCTGCATCTGGGTCCAGAACAGCCAGCCGGGTGCGATCGGCAGCCAGAACGAGACGATCCTGAACAGCAGCACGCCGGAGACGGCGACGCCGCTGTTGACCCCGATCGCGGTGACGCCGGCGGTCAGGGCCGCCTCCACGGCGCCGAGACCGCCCGGCGTCGGAACGGCGGTTCCGACCGTGTTTCCCACCAGCTGTACCACGGCGAGCGCCGCGATGTTGACGTCGACGCCGAGTGCCTGCAGCGACGCGTAGAAGCAGAAGACCAGGGCGGCGGCCTGGAGCAGGATCCCGCCCGCGGCCATGGCCAGCCTGCGGGGTTTGGTGAAGACGTCGAGCAGGCGGGGCAGTCCGCGCTGGGCGAACTCCAGCCACAGCGCCCTGGCGCGGCTCCGGATCGGCGGCATGAGCAGGAGCAGGGCGGCGAGCAGGACGACGCCGCCGATGATCGCGATCGTGGTGGGTGATGGTTCCAAGCTCGTGGCGGCCGACGATCCGGTGGCGATGCCCAGCACGATGATCAGCGGAATGGAGATCGCGACGTTGCCCACCTGGTTGGCGGCGACGCTGGCCGCCGCCAGCGGGCCCGCGACGCCGGCCCGGGTCAGCAGCCGGACGTTGATGGCGGCGGTGCCCACGGTCGCCGGCGCGATGAGGCGGACGAAGCCCAGCGACACCTGGGCACAGAAGGTGCGCCAGAACGGAACCCGTTCCGGTACGAACCCGAGCAGTGCCCAGGCGGCCCCGACGAAGCTCAGCGTCATCGACACGATCGCAACCCCGACCCACGCCCATTCGACATCGGCGATCAGCGAACCGAGCGGAGCCTCCGTCAGCTGGGTGCCGACCAGGTAGACCGCGACGACCGCGCCGAGCCCGGTCAGAAGCGACAACGGGCGCAGCCGTTCGACCCGGATGACCTCGGACTCCTTCACGCCCGCACGGGCGACCGCGCCGTCACGCAACTGGCTGAGCAGTGAACGCCGGTCCCTGAGGCCGCGACGGGTCGAGCGGGCGAGTGCCACCGGCTGCAGGAGCGGCACGGCGGCGGCGACGGGATCGGGACCCAGCACGTCGAACGCCGTGGCGACCGCGCGCTCGGCGCCGACCACCAGGCCGACCGCGACCAGGGCCTGGGCCAGGTCGACCCGGGACGCCAGGTCGGGCGCGGCGATCTCTCCACCGGACGGGTTGAGCAGCCACACGTGCCCGTCGTCGCCCACGAGGATGGTCCGCCCGGACAGCCGGCGGTGGGCGATCTGGTTGTCGTGCAGCCGTTTCAGCTGTCGCCACAGGTCGTGGAGCATGGCGTCGGTGACCTCGTCCGCGGGCACGTCGGAGAACGGACGGCCGGGAACGTGGTCGTACACGAGGGCGACCGCATCGGAGCCGACCTTGAGCGCCTTGCGCAAGCGTGGCGTGCGCGCCCCGGCCTGGCTGACGGCCAGCGACAGCAGCGCTGCCTGGTCGAGTGCGGCGCGCATGGCGACGGCCTCGCGCGGCAGCACCTCCTCCCGGGTGCGGACTTGAGCGATCAGCCGCCCCACCATGCCGGCGCCCTCGGCCTCCCGGTCGAGCACCAGCACGCCGAGCGGACCGCGGCCGGTCTCGACGACGTAGCGGCGATGCTGGTCGACCTGGTCGGCCCGGACGCTGCGCACGTCGTACCCCTCGGCCTGCAGCATGGCCGCGACCGCCCGCCCGTCCGGTGCCGTCGACGGGCGTCCGCTGACCAGTCGCACGCCCAGGCCGACGAGGTGGCCGATGCCGACCGCGAGCGCCGTGCCGGCGACGGAGGCGGTGCCATTGAGCAGGCCGACGGCGAGGCTCGCACTGATCGCGAACAGCGCCGCCTGCCGAACCAGCTTCATGTCCAGCCAGGCGGTGACGGTGGTGATGGCGACGAGCAGCGCCGGATACGGCGGCACCGGTCCGGCCTGCTCGTCGGTCACGACCTCGGCCGGGTCGGTCGGCATGAACGACGCCGTTCCGAAGGCGTCGGCGAGCACGTCGGGCGCCGAGTTGATCAGCCAGAGCGACACCAGCGCGGCGATGACGGCGGCGACGACGCCCGCGACGAGGACCTCCACGGTGGTCCGCACGCGTCCGCGCACCATGAGCAGCACGACCAGCAGCGGCGGGAGCACCGTGCCGACCAGGCTCGCTGCCCACGCGAGGATCTGGATGAGCCCGCCGGGCACATTGCTGCCGAGTTCCTCGAGGTCGTCGCCGAGTCCCGAGAGGGTCTGGGCCGCGACGACCGCCAGTCCGACGATCGTCGCCACCCCGGCGGCAGTGAGGACCAGCCGGGCGACGTCCATCGGCCGGCGGGCGCGACGAGGCAGCGGAGGCTCCTCGACCGGGATCTCCCGGACCGGAATCCGCGGTTCGGCCACGTCGGTGTCCGCCATCGACCTCGATCGTTCCATGCCGGGCCGCGCCGAGCACCGACCCTGGCGGTCGGAGCGCGTGCGGCGTGATCCCACGCGGCACGATAGCCGCGTGGACGACGAGTACGTCGAGGCCGTGCTGAGCCTGGTCGAGCGGATACCGGCCGGACGGGTGATGGCGTACGGCACGGTCGCGGAGGTCGTCGGGGAGTCGTTGGCGCGGGGCGGGCCGCGGTTGGTCGGCGCCGTCATGGCCTCGTACGGCGGCGCCGTGCCGTGGTGGCGGGTCGTGACGGCTACCGGACGCCTCCCGCCCGGCCACGAGGTCACTGCGCTGCGCGAGCTGGTCGCGGAGGGCTGCCCGTTGAACTCCGACGGAACCCGTGTGGACGTCCGGCGCGCCGCCTGGCGGCCCGACCCGGCCCGGGGGCGTTGACCGACCGGGTGAGACGGACACGGCGGGGCGGAGTTGTCCGCCGTTCGTGATGGGATGTCGGCGTTCCGACGACGTTGGGGGGTGCGGTGGAGCGGCCGGATGTCCGCCTGGTGAGGACGCCGCGCGGTCCCGTGTGCGCTCCCCTGCTCGATGCCGCGCAGCGCGCGGTCGTCGAGCACCGCGGCGGTCCGCTGCTGGTTCTTGCCGGCCCCGGCACCGGCAAGACCACGACGCTGGTGGAGGCCGTGGTCGACCGGGTCGAGCGCGACGGTGTCGACCCCGAGCACATCCTCGCCCTCACGTTCAGCCGACGCGCCGCCGCCGAGCTCCGGCAGCGGATCGCCGGACGGCTGGCGCGCACGGTGCGCGAGCCGCTGGCCCGCACCTTCCACTCCTACGCGTACGGCCTGCTGCGTCGAGAGGCGGTCCTGCGCGGCGACGCCGCGCCGCGGCTGCTCTCCGGTGCCGAGCAGGACCTGCTGATCCGTGAGCTGCTCCGCGGCGACGTCGAGGAGCTCGGCATCGAGTACTGGCCAGCGCGCCTACGGCCGGCGCTGACGACCCGGGGGTTCGCGGACGAACTGCGCGACCTGCTCATGCGCGCGGCCGAACGCGGAGTCGGCCCGCACGGGCTGGCCGCGCTGGGTCACGGGCACCGGAACGACGCCTGGACCGCCGTCGCCCGCTTCGCCCGGCAGTACGCGGGGGTCACCGGCCTGCGGTCGCCGCCCGCGTACGACCCCGCCGAGCTGGTCCGGGCGGCGGTCGACCTGCTTCGCGATGACCCCGGGCTGCTCGGCCAGGAACGCGACACCCACGCCTTTCTGGTCGTCGACGAGTACCAGGACTCGGATCCGGCGCAGGCGGAGCTGCTCTCGCTGCTCGCCGGCGGTGGCCGCGACCTGATCGTCGTCGGTGACCCGGACCAGTCCATATACGGGTTCCGGGGCGCCGAGGTCGAGGGCATCCGGCGTTTCGCCGACCGGTTCCATGCGACCGACGGCTCACCCGCCCACATCGTCGCTCTCGGCGTGTCTCGCCGCTCCGGGCAAATCCTGCTGGCAGCCACTCGGCGGATCGCGGCGCGGATGGGCGGCCCGCGCGGGCACCGCGTCCTGACGCCGGCCGCCGCAGATCCGCCGGGCGAGGTGTCCGTGCACGTCCTGTCCAGTGCCAGTCAGGAAGCGGCGTTCGTCGCCGGCCGCTTGCGGGCGGCCCACCTGCTCGGCGGCGTGCCCTGGGAGTCGATGGCGGTCCTGGTCCGGAGCGCGGGTGCACTGCCGGTGCTGCGGCGCGGGCTGGCCGGCGCCGGCGTCCCGGTCGCCGTACGGATCGAGGAGGTGCCGCTGGTCGATCAGCCACCGGTCCGGG
>DATFBR010000105.1:0-2243 GCA_035253685.1 Jiangellaceae bacterium | reverse complement strand
TCTACGTACTGGGGCCGGGAGCAGCTCACCGGCAGGGAGGCGCCGAGCACACTCGGCGGCACCGCCGTGTCACCATCACAGCGTGCGACGAAGCCGCCGGACGTATCAGCGGCGCCCGCTTGTATCTCCACTCCTATGTGGACCCGGACGGCACCGCGCGGCATGTCGTGCCCGGGGCGAGTTCGTCGCAAGACACCCACGGGGAAGACGCCGGCGACCACGACGCGCTGGTGGTGCACGCGCGGATGCTGGAGGTCAGTCTTGCGGCGCGCCGTCAGCTGCTCGTGAATGCCGAGCACGTCACACAGCCACGCACGCGGTGGAGCGGATGAAGGAACACAACATGGGCGCTGCCGATCTGAACGACGACCTCCAGCTCGAGGCGATCTGGACCGCCCTTCGGGACGCCGACGAGAGCCGGCGCTTCGACGCCGCGCGGATGCTTGCCAGGCATGACGTGGGGCCACGCCGCGGAGACGTCCGGCGCATCGTCGACGAGGAGCCTTCGGGCCGAGTCCGGTTCTGGCTGTCCGTAGCCCTGGCCAAGGCTGGGTCCTGGCGAGAGCTGACGTCGGCGAACTGGGACCAGATCGACCTCGGCGACCCGTTCACGCTCGCGGCCGACATCGAGGCGTGCGGCCCGTTCCCGGCGGGTGCGATGGAGGCGATGCAACGTGCCCGTTCGCGGGTCTTTGCCGGCTTCAGTCCGGTGGCAGCCGCGGTCGACAGTGCGGACTCGGATGCCGACTCAGCCGGACCTCCGACCAGAGGCCTTGAATCGGCTGAGGACATCGAGCTGCCGGACTTCGGAGTCGAGGCGGCTGTCGACGAACCGCCGGCGTCGGCGCCGGTATCCACCGGGCGTGACGCATACCCGCGGGTCGACGCGCCGTCCGTCGTCGTCATCGATCATCCCTTCGACGTCACGGTCGGTATCGCACCCCGCCGAGACCGGACGCTCGTCGGTACCGGGGCCTTCGAGGTCCCGGACGGCGACCTGCGCGTCAACGTGATGCTGACCTACGACCCGCAGTCCCTCCATCTCGACGGCGACGCCCGGCTCTCGCTCCAGGTCACACGCGATGCTCCCTATCCGTCGACGACCGTCCGGTTCACCGCGCTGGACGGCGACGATCTCGGGGACGAACGGCGCATCGGCGTGCACTACCTGCGCGACGGCGTGGTCGTCGCCATTGCGTGGCGGGTCGTCGTCGCGGTCCGGACTGCCGAGGACGTGGCGAGCGCGCCGAAGCCGCAGACCCGTGAGCGCGAGCTGCTGGATCTGACATCGCTGGTCGCCGAGGATGCCCCGGACCTTGTGCTCGCGGTGTTCCGGGCCGACTCGACGGCGCCGGGCGGGTACGTGTGGGCCGCGTATCCCGCCGCGTCCGGCGTCCCGGTCCCGGACTCGGAGCGGGCCGAGAACCTCGGTGACCCGCGGAGCTTCACGACCGACATCGGACGTGAGGTCGCGATGTCCAGCGACCGATACGCGCTGTACACGTTCCTGGTCGGAACCGGCCGCAGGATCGGCGACGCGGTGCCACCGGCCATGCAGGCTGCCATTCGCCACGTTGCGGAGCAGCCCGATCGGACCGAGGCCGCCTCGGTGCTGCTGTTCACCGAGGAGCCGTACGTGCCGTGGGAGCTCGCGTCGTTCAGCCCGCCGCTGGCCACGCCGTTCGGCGGCACGTCGCCGTTCCTGGGCGCGCACGTGGCGCTCGGCCGCTGGCCCCTCACCGACTCCCGACCGAAGCCCGTCCCCCGGCGCAGCGTCGAGGTGGTCGACCGTGCGGTGCTCACCGCGAAGTACGTCGGCGTCACGGGTTGGCCGCAACTGCGCTTCGCCGAAGCCGAAGCCGACGACCTCGCGAAGCGTTATCCGCGGACGGCCGTCGTCGAGCCCGTCTTCCGTGCCGTCCTCGACTGTCTGGGCGGTAAGCCCGCTGCGGACGTCCTGCACGTCGCCCTGCACGGGCGGTTCGACCCGCAGGGCGTCGACCAGGGCCTCGTACTGCTGGCACCGAAGCCCAACGGAGGCTTCGGTCCTCAGTACCTCAAGCCGCAGCACGTCGACGCCGTCACGATGCCGCGGCCCACATTCCTGTTCCTCAACGCCTGCCAGGTCGGGCAGGGCCAGGTGGCGCTCGGCGACTACGCGGGTCTGGCCGCCGCCTTCCTCAGGGCCGGCGCGTCCGGAGTCGTCGCCGCGTTGTGGAACGTCGAGGACGAGGTCGCGAGCC
>DATFBR010000104.1:0-3729 GCA_035253685.1 Jiangellaceae bacterium | reverse complement strand
TCGCCAACGAGGTCAGTGTCAACACCGCCTTCGGCGTGGAGCGGGTGGTGCGATATGCGTTCGCCCGTGCGGCGGCGCGGCCGCGCCGGACGCTGACCTACGTGCACAAGCACAACGTGCTCGTCCACGCCGGTCACCTCTGGCGACGCATCGTCGAGCAGGTGAGTGCTGAGTATCCGACGGTCGCGGTCGACTACCTGCACGTGGACGCCGCGACCATCTTCCTGGTGACCGACCCGGGACGCTTCGACGTCATCGTCACCGACAACCTGTTCGGTGACATTCTCACCGACCTGGCCGCGGCCGTCACCGGCGGCATCGGGCTGGCCGCCAGCGGGAACATCAATCCGGACCGCACGGCGCCGTCGATGTTCGAGCCCGTGCACGGCTCGGCACCAGACATCGCCGGCCACGGAGTGGCCGACCCCACCGCGACGCTGTTGTCGGTCGCCATGTTGCTCGACCACCTCGAGCTCGGCGACGCCGCCCGGCGGGTGGAGGATGCCGTCGCCGCCGACCTGGCCGAGCGGGGAACGGCCGCGCGAACCACGGCGCAGGTCGGTGACGCGATCGCGGCTCGGGTCGGCTGAGCCCGTATCGCTGTACCTCGGCCTGCCGCGAACCGGTACCGTTCGGTTGGACGTCCTAGTACCTGTCGGAGGAGCGACGATGACCGCCACGGCGCAGCAACTGGAGTTCTCGACGACTCTGTCGACGAACCCGGTAGCCGCGCCGAAGCGGGCCGAAATCCTGGCCGAGCCGGGCTTCGGGTTGTGGTTCACCGACCACATGGTCACCGCGACGTGGACGCCGGACTCCGGCTGGCACGACGCGGGCGTCCGGCCGTACGCGCCGCTGTCGCTGGATCCGGCCACCGCGGTACTCCACTACGCACAGTCGATCTTCGAGGGACTCAAGGCATACCGGCATGCCGACGGATCGATCTGGGCGTTCCGGCCCGAGGCCAACGCCGCACGGTTCGCCCGCAGTGCGCGCCGGATGGCACTGCCCGAGCTGCCGGCGGCGGCGTTCGTCCACGCGATCGAGCTCCTCGTGCGTACGGACGCCGAATGGGTCCCCTCGGGAGGCGAGGCGAGCCTGTACCTGCGACCGTTCATGTTTGCCTCCGAGGTGTTCCTCGGCGTGCGCCCGGCCCAGCAGATCACGTTCTGCGTGATCGCTTCGCCGGCCGGCGCCTACTTCCCGGGCGGCATCACGCCGGTCAGCATCTGGCTCTCCGGCGAGTACACGCGGGCCGCGCCGGGAGGAACCGGGGCGGCGAAATGTGCCGGCAACTACGCGGCCAGCCTGATCGCGCAACAGGAGGCGCTCGAGAACGGATGCGACCAGGTGTGCTTCCTCGACGCGGTCGACCGTCGGTGGGTCGAGGAGCTCGGCGGGATGAACCTCTACTTCGTTCACGCCGACGGCTCGATCGTCACGCCCGAGCTCACCGGGACGATCCTCGAGGGCGTCACCCGCTCGTCGATTCTCGACCTCGCCGGCGACCTCGGTCACAAGGTGGAGGAGAGACGGGTCGGCATCGACGAGTGGCGTGACGGCGTGGCGTCCGGTGAGATCACCGAGGTGTTCGCCTGCGGAACGGCTGCTGTGATCACACCGTTGGGCCGGCTGGCCTGGGACGGCGGCGAGTTGACCATGGGCGACGAGCCAGGAGAGGTCACGGGCCGCCTGCGCGCGGCACTGCTGGACCTGCAGTACGGCCGCGCCGAGGACACGCGCGGCTGGCTGCACCGGATCACCTGATCAGCGCAGGATCCGCTCGAGCTCGAGCTCGTGGCGCAGTGGGATGCCGTCGACCTCCAGCGGGATCGACGGCTTGACGGTGGCGCGGGATCGGGTGACCGCGTCGCGGTGCAGCGCGGCGAGGTCGAAGCCGCAGCGTTGGTAGAAGCGCAACGCGCGGGTGTTGTCGTTCGTCGTGATCAGCCATAGCCTGCGTGCCCCGGCCGCGCGCGCCGCCTGTTCGACCGACCGGAGAAGGGCCGTGCCGATCCCGCGGCCGGTGTCGACGGCGTCGAGGGTGACGACCTCCCAGTCCCCGTCCTCGACGTGGAAGGTGAGCAGGCCGACGGATCGACCGGACTGGGTCGCGATCAGACCCGGCAGGGTGGCCGCGTCGTAGAGCACGCCGTGCGCTGCGACCGAGGTGGCGCCCCACGAGCGGGTGAGAATGTCGACGACCGCGGGACGGTCCTCGTCGGTGACCGGCCGAACGTCCACCATGTGGGCAGCGGGTCTCACGGCCGACCATCGTATGGCAGGCTCGGACGCGATGTCGTCCACCATGATCATTACGTAGGCGCGCCGGCCGGAACCAACGCCAGCGCGCAGACCCTTCGCATCCGCGAGGGGTCTTTCGCATTCTCCAGGGGATTCCATGACCACCGACGGGTTCCATGTCTACGACACGACCCTGCGTGACGGCGCCCAGCAGGAGGGGTTGTCGCTCTCGGTGCACGACAAGCTCTCCATCGCCCGGCATCTCGACGAGCTGGGCGTCGGCTTCATCGAGGGCGGCTGGCCGGGCGCGAGCCCCAAGGACACCGATTTCTTCGCGGCGGCGCGGACGCAGCTGAGCCTTCGCAACGCGACCCTCGCCGCGTTCGGCGCGACCCGTCGCCCGCAGGTGCGGGCCGAGGACGATCCCCTGGTGCGAGCGCTCGTCGACGCCGGCACGCCGGTCGTCACGCTGGTGGCGAAGAGCCACACGGGGCATGTCGAGCGGGCGCTGCGGACGACGCTGGACGAGAATCTCGCGATGGTGCGCGACACGGTGTCCTTCCTGGTACGGCAGGGCCGGCGGGTGTTCCTCGACGCCGAGCACTTCTTCGACGGTTACCGTCGCGACCCGGGGTACGCGTTGGCCGTCGTCGGCGCCGCGGCCGAGGCCGGCGCCGACCTCGTCGCCCTGTGCGACACCAACGGCGGCCTGCTTCCCGACGACGTCGGGGAGGTGGTCACGACCGTGCGTGACGCCACCGGCGTCCGCCTCGGGATCCACTGCCACAACGACACCGGATGCGCGGTGGCGAACTCGCTGGCCGCGGTCGACGCCGGTGCCACCCACGTGCAGGGCACGCTCAACGGCTACGGCGAGCGGACGGGTAATGCCGACCTCGTGACGTTGGTGGCGAACCTCGAACTCAAACTCGCGCTTCCGGTGCTCCCCGACGGTGCGCTGCGCGAGGCTACGCGTATCGCGCACGCCGTGTCGGAGATCACCAACGTCGTCCCGTACTCGCGTCAGCCCTACGTCGGCGCAAGTGCCTTCGCCCACAAGGCCGGGCTGCACGCCAGCGCGATCAAGGTCGATCCCGACCTGTACCAGCACGCGGACCCCGGCCGCGTGGGCAATGACATGCGGATGCTGGTCTCCGAGCTGGCCGGCCGGGCCAGCATCGAGCTCAAGGGCCGTGAACTCGGGTACGACCTCTCGGCCGACCGCGACCTGGTGTCACGGCTGACCGAGAAGGTGAAGGCCCTGGAGGCCGGCGGATACACCTTCGAGGCAGCCGACGCGTCGTTCGAACTGTTGCTGCGCGCCGAGGTGGACGGGAGCCGCCCGGAGTTCTTCGAGGTCGAGGCCTGGCGAGTGATCACCGAGTCGCGTCCCGGCCGCGACGCGATGAGCGAGGCCACGGTCAAGCTGTGCGCCGGGGGTGAGCGGGTGGTCGTCGCAGGCGAGGGCAACGGGCCGGTCAACGC
>DATFBR010000103.1:0-6540 GCA_035253685.1 Jiangellaceae bacterium | reverse complement strand
GGCCGCGCCGGCCGAAGCGCCCGCCCCGAACGGTCCGACTGGCCGACCCGCGGCGGCGGCTGCACGTGTCGCTGGTGCTGGTCTGCGTCCTGCTCTCGCTGTTCGCCGGGCGACTGGTGCAACTCCAGGGCCTGGACGCCTCCACCTTCGTTGCGGCGTCGGGTACGGACGACCTGCGCCCGGTCACCCTGCCGGCGATGCGCGGCCCGATCCTCGACCGGAACGGCGAGCCGCTCGCCCGCTCGGCGGAGGCGTTCAACGTGACCGTCGACCAGACCCTGGTGACGAATCCGGCGGCGTACGCACTGCAACTCGACGGCCTGCTGGCGCCGGACGCCCGCTCCATCCAGCGGGCGCTGACCGGGGACAAGCGGTTCAAATACGTGGCGAAGAAGGTGACACCTGAGACTTGGCGAGCCATCGACGCGCTCGACCTACCCGGCGTGTTCGCCGAGCCGGCGTCGCAGCGCGAGTACCCCGCCGGGACCGTCGCCGGCAACATCGTCGGCTTCACCGGTGCGGAGGGGCACGGCCTGGCCGGTGTCGAGCTGTCCATGGATTCCACGCTGGCCGGCACCGACGGTCAGATGACCTGCCAGCTCAGCGCCGGCGGCCACTGCATTCCGTCGGGCAACGGAAGCCGGGAGGCGCCCACTGCAGGTGGTGGGATCCGCCTCACCATCGATCGAGACGTGCAGTGGTACGCCGAGCAGGCGCTCGGCGATGCCGTCGCGAAGGCGCGTGCCGACGCGGGCATCGTCGTCGTCATGGACACGGAGACCTTCGAGCTGGTCGCGATGGCCACCTCGCCGGTGGTCGACCCGAGCGATCCCGGCGCGGCCGACGACGACACCCGGAGCAACCGCGCCGTCGAGGACTCCTACGAACCCGGGTCGGTGTTCAAGCCGTTGACGATGGCGGCGATCATCGAGGAGGGTGCCGCCGACCCGTCCACCGTGCTCTCCGTTCCGGACCACGTTTCGCGCAGCGGAAAGGTGATCAACGACTACTACGACCACGGCGTGGAGCAGATGACGCTGGCCGGGATACTGGCGAAGTCGAGCAACGTGGGCACGCTGCTCGCCGCCGAACGGATCGACAAGGCCGCCTTCCGTGACCGGCTCGTCGCCTTCGGCCTGGGCGCAAAGCCGGACCTCGGACTACCCGGCGAGAGTGCGGGCGGTCTGCCCGACGATTGGGCCGACCTGACCCGGGACACGATCTCATTCGGTCAGGGTGTGGCCGTGAGCACGGTGCAGATGGCCTCGGCCTACGCGACCATCGCCAACGGGGGGGTGCGGCTTCCGGCCCGCCTGGTGGAGGCGACCGTCGACGAGGACGGACAGGCGACCCCCGTCATCCCCGGGGTTCCGCAGCGCGTGATCAGCGAGGAGACGGCGGCGGCCGTCACACTGATGATGGAAGGCGTGATGGGCGAGGGCGGCACCGGGCGGGCCGCGGGCGTGGACGGTCACCGGGTGGCGGGTAAGACCGGCACGGCCCAGCGGGTCGACCCGGCATGCGGCTGTTACCGCGGCTACAACTCCTCGTTCATGGGTTTCGCGCCGGCAGACGACCCTCGTTACGTGGTGGCCGTCTCGTTGCTGAACCCGCGCCGGGGCAACTCCGGGGGGGCGCTTGCCGGCCCCGTCTTCGCCGACGTCATGGGTTTCACGTTGGCGCAGATGGGCGTGGCTCCCTCGGGGACCGCGGCACCGACGGTCGAGCTGTTCGCCCGCTGACCCGGTGCCCGGGCGGTCGAGTAGCCTCTCGGACCGATGTCTTCGCGACCATACCTGCGCCCGCGGCACGTCGACCCCTGCGCGGTCGCCGGTCTCGCCGCGATGCTGGGTGTCGAGCCAGCGGCCGAGCTGGGCGGCGTGGCGGTCACCGGCGTGACGCACGACTCCCGGCAGGTTCGCCCGGGTGACCTCTATGCGGCGCTGCCCGGATCCCGTTCGCACGGAGCGAGCTATTCGGCCCACGCCGCCGACGCGGGGGCCGTGGCTGTTCTCACCGATGCCGCCGGAGCGGACCTGGTGGAGGGCCTGCCGGCGCTCGTGGTCGCCGATGCGCGGGCCCAGCTGGGGCGGGTCGCTGCGCGGGTGTACGGCGATCCGGCGCGTGAACTGCTCATAGTCGGGGTCACCGGCACCAACGGCAAGACGACGACGTCCTATCTGGTGGAGTCGGGCCTGCGGGCCGCCGGCCACCGGACCGGAATGATCGGCACGGTCGAGACGCAGATAGGGGACGAACGCGTCGCCAGCGAGCGCACCACGCCGGAGGCGCCCGATGTCCACGCGCTGCTTGCGCTGATGCGTGAACGCGGGGTGACCGCCTGCGTCATGGAGGTCTCGAGCCACGCGCTGGTCTACGGGCGCGTCGACGGGATCGTGTTCGACGTCGCCGGGTTCACCAACCTGTCCCAGGATCACCTGGACTTCCATGTCGACCTCGAGGATTACTTCACCGCCAAGGCGCGGCTGTTCACCCGCGCGCGCTCGCGCCGTGGCGTCGTCGTCGTCGATGACGAGTACGGCCGGCGGCTGGCCTCCACCGACGGCACCGTGCCGGTGACGACGGTCTCGACCCGGGGAACGGACGCCGACTGGCAGGTGGTCTCACGAGAGCCTGCCGCGGGGTTGACACGAATCGTGCTCCACGGCACCAGGGGACGCCGGGTCGCGTTGACGTCCCCGATCCCGGGTGACTTCAACGTCGCGAACGCCGCGCTGGCCCTGGTCCTGCTGATCGACGCGGGTGTGGCCGTCGACGACGCAGCCCGAGGCATCGCCGAGTGCACCGGCGTGCCGGGCCGGATGGAACGGGTGCCCTCCCATGGTCCGTTGGCACTGGTCGACTACGCGCATACGCCGGATGCCGTGGAGACCGTGCTGCGCGCGCTACGTCCGTCGACGGCGGGACGGCTCGTCGTGGTCATCGGTGCCGGTGGTGACCGTGACCAGAACAAGCGGCCGCTGATGGGGGCCGCAGCGGCTCGCAACGCCGATGTCGTCGTCGTCACCGACGACAACCCGCGGTCGGAGGACCCGACGGCGATCCGCGCGGCCGTGCTCGCAGGTGCCTACGGCGTGCCCGTGGCACACCGGGCGGAGATCCACGAGGTGGCCGGTCGCAGAGCGGCGATCCGCGCTGCGGTCGAGATGGCGGCCGGCCCCGCCGACACGATCGCCGTGGTCGGAAAGGGACATGAACAGGGCCAGGAGGCGCGTGGGGTCGTGCACCCGTTCGACGACCGCGCGGTGCTGGCGGAGATGCTGGGTGAGCGCGAGGCGGCCCGGTGATCGCCCTGTCGCTGGCCGAGATCGCCTCGGTGACCGGAGGACACCTGGACGCGGTGCCGGACGGCGCGGTCACGGTCTTCGGTCCGGTCGTGGCGGACTCGCGCGAGGTCGCGGCCGGAGCGTTGTTCGTCGCGGTGCGCGGGGAACGCGTCGACGGTCACGACTTCGCGGCCGCGGCTGTCGGCGACGGAGCCGTGGCCGTGTTGGCCGAGCATGCGGTCGGTGTCCCCGCGGTGGTGGTCGACGACTCGGTGCGTGCCCTCGGTGACCTCGCCCAGGAGGTGCTCGACCGCGCGGGCGCGGCGACGGTCGTCGGCGTCACCGGGTCGTCGGGCAAGACCGGCACCAAGGACCTGCTGGCGCAGGTCCTCGCCGGCCGCGGGCCGCTGGTCGCTCCACCGAACTCGTACAACACCGAGGTCGGTGTGCCCCTGACGGTGCTCACCGTGGACGAGGCGACGCGGACCCTCGTGCTCGAGATGGGCGCCCGGGGCACCGGACACATCGCCTACCTGTGCCGGATCGCGCCGCCTCGGATCGGCGTCGTACTCAACGTGGGGTCGGCGCACCTGGGCGTGTTCGGCGACCGCGAGTCGATCGCGCGGTCGAAGGCGGAACTGGTCGAGGCGCTAGAGCCCGACGGCACCGCGGTGCTCAACGGCGACGATCCGCTCGTGCGCCGGATGGCCGAGCAGACCGAGGCCGCGGTGCTCATGGTCGGCGAGTCCGTCCACGCGGACATCCGGGCCGAGAACGTCGGCCTCGACGGCTCCGGCCGGGCCGGGTTCACGCTGGTCGCGCCGGACGGGACCGCGCCGGTCCGGCTGCAGGTCGTCGGCGTGCACCAGGTGGGGAACGCGCTGGCCGCCGCCGGTGCCGCACACGCCCTGGGACTCGGCGTCGACGCCGTCGCCGCGGCCCTCACGGCGGCGCGCCCGCTGTCCCGTTGGCGCATGGAGGTGGTGGAGCGGGCGGACGGCGTCACCGTCGTCAACGACGCCTACAACGCCAACCCCGAGTCGATGCGCGCGGCGCTGACGACCCTGGTCGCCATCGCCGGCGACCGCCGCACCTGGGCGGTGCTCGGCGAGATGCGTGAGTTGGGGGAGGCCTCGGCGGCCGAGCACGAGGCGCTGGGCCGGCTCGCCGTTCGCCTCGACGTGGGCACGGTCGTCGCCGTGGGCGAGGGCGCACGTGCGGTGCACGTCGGCGCGGCGGACGAGGGATCGCCGCAGGACGCGGCAGCCTGGGTACCGGACATCGGTGCGGCGCTCACACTGCTGCGTGAACACGTGCGGCCCGGTGACGTGGTGTTGGTCAAGGCGTCGCGCGCGGCGGGCCTGGAACGGCTGGCCGACGCGTTGGTCCGGGAGGTGGCCGGGTGATCGCGGTCCTGACGGCGGCCGTCGTCGGTCTCGTGGTATCCATCCTCGGCACTCCGGCCGCGATCCGGCTGCTCGTGCGCCACAACTACGGCCAGCTGATCCGCGACGACGGCCCCACCAGCCACCATGTCAAGCGCGGTACGCCCACGATGGGCGGTGCCGTGATCATCCTGGCGGTGGTCGCCGGCTATGTGATGGCCCACCTCGTGCGCCTGAGCCAGCCGTCGATGTCCGGGCTGCTCGTCCTGTTCCTCATCGTCGGGCTCGGCGCGGTCGGGTTCGCCGACGACTTCATCAAGATCTCCAAGCAGCGCAGCCTGGGCCTGCGCAGCGGTGCCAAGATCGTTGGCCAGGCGACGGTCGCGGTGGTGTTCGCCGTGCTCGCCCTGCGCTTTCCCGACGAGCAGGGCTACACCCCGGCATCGGACGCGCTGTCCGTCCTCCGGGACACGCCGCTGGTACTGGGTCCGGTGCTCTTCGTCATCTGGGCCCTGATCATGGTCATCGGCGCCTCCAACGGCGTGAACCTCGCCGACGGCCTCGACGGGCTCGCGTCCGGCGCGTGCGTGATGATCTTCGGTGCGTACACGCTCATCGGTGTCTGGCAGTACAACCAGGCCTGCAACATCGCGCCCGGACCGAGCTGCTACGAGGTCCGGGACCCGCTCGACCTGGCCGTGGTGTCGGCCGCACTGGTCGGCGCGTGCTTCGGCTTCCTGTGGTGGAACGCGTCCCCGGCGAAGATCTTCATGGGCGACACCGGATCGCTCGCGCTCGGCGGCGCACTGGCCGGCCTGGCCATCCTGAGCCGCACCGAACTCCTGCTCCTCGTGCTGGGCGGCCTGTTCGCACTGATCACGCTGTCCGTGGCGCTGCAGGTCGGCTGGTTCAAGTTCACCGACGGCAAGCGGCTGTTCCGGATGGCCCCGCTGCAGCACCACTTCGAGCTCGTGGGCTGGGGCGAGGTGACGATCGTGATCAGGTTCTGGATCATCGCGGGCATGTTCGTCGCTCTCGGGCTGGGTGTCTTCTACGCCGAGTGGGTGGCCGGCGCGTGATCGGTCCGCAGTGGCTGGCCGGCGCGGTGCGGACGAGTCCGTGGTCCCGACTTCACGCGGTCGTGGCCGGGATCGGTGTCTCCGGCTTCGCCGCCGCCGACGCCCTGCTGGGTCTCGGTGCGCGGGTGACGGTCGTCGACGAGCGTTCCGGTGACGCCGAGACCGACCGGGCCAAGGTCCTCGAGGTCCTCGGTGCCATGGTGCGTCTCGGACCGGACGCCACGCGCGAGCTCCCCGGCGATGCCGGGCTCGTCGTCACCTCTCCCGGCTGGCGGCCCGGCGCGCCACTGCTGGTCGCCGCGGGGCAGGCGGGCGTACCGGTGTGGGGTGAGGTCGAGCTCGCGTGGAGGTTGCGCGATCCGCACCGGCCGGCGCCGTGGCTCGCGGTGACCGGGACCAACGGAAAGACGACGACGGTCCGGATGCTCGTCGAGATCCTGCGGGCGTCGGGCCTGCGGGCCGCGGCGGCCGGCAACGTGGGCGACCCGGTGATCGAGGCCGTGCTCCACCCTGAGCCGTACGACGTGATCGCGCTCGAGCTGTCCAGCTACCAGCTGCACTGGACGCATTCGATGAAGGCCCGCTCGGCCGCGGTGCTCAACGTCGCGCCGGACCACCTGGACTGGCACGGCTCACTCGAGGCCTACGCGAGTGACAAGGGCCGGATCTACACCGGTGTCGAGACCGCCTGCGTCTACAACGTGGAGGATGCCGAGACCGAGCGGCTGGTGCGGGCCGCCGAGGTCGCGGCGGGCGCCCGTGCGATCGGCTTCACGCTCGGCGTCCCCG
>DATFBR010000102.1:0-7676 GCA_035253685.1 Jiangellaceae bacterium | reverse complement strand
TGGCACAGTCCGTCGAGTTCGTCGAGTCGGGTGTGTCGGGTCTGTGACCAGGGTGTGCGGTGGTCGTATTCGATGCGGCGGCGGTGGCAGCCTTCGGCCGCGCAGGTGGGGTGGGTCCACAGCAGGGCGATCTTCTGCGCCGCGGTCGGGCCGCGGCCGAGGTGGGTGATGTTGGCCACGTCCACCCCGTTGGTGATGACGAGCTTGACGATGGCCTGGCCGAGTAGGTCGCGGGCGGCGGAGACGGGGATGGGTCCGATGCCGGCGATCTCGCAGAGTTCGTCGCTTTCGACTCGGCCGCGGCGGAGTGCGGCGGCGTCGATGCGGATCAGCGCCAGGTAGCGGGGGTTGGCCCAGCGCCGCGGCGGCACCGGCCACACCGCCCGGCCGCCGGTGTTGCGGAAGATCCCCGGGTCGCCACCCGCCGGCGTCACGGCACTTCCGCCGGCGTACGGCTCAGGGACGTCATCGGCCTGAGCGCGGGCCTGTTCGGCAGGCCCGTCACTGCAATCCGCGGCGGCGGCGGCGCTGCCGTTGGCCGGTGCGGCTGGCTGAGCTGGCGCGGCGGCGTGGTTGGCCATGGCGATGAGGGCGTCGAAGGCGTAGGCCTCGACGGGTTCGTGTCGGCCGTCGCGGCGGGCGGCGGTGAAGACCTGGTCGCTGATGGCGTCCAACACGGTGGTGAAGGCGGCGCCATCGTGGGCGGTGCCGCGGGCGGACAGGTTCCAGCCGCCTTCGGCGTCGGTGTAGTGCCGGCAGCGCCGCTGGGTGTGGATGCGCCGGTTGGTGGCCTCCGGGTCGGGGTCGGCGGCGGCGCGGATGCGGGCGCATTCTTCCCGCAGCTCGGCCAGCGATGCCCGCCCGGCCAGCTCGAGCAGCCGCCTTTCCGCCGTCCGGTCGGCTGCGGCCGCGCCGGCGATGACCGCGGCCTGGGCTGGGGACAGCTGCCCACGGCGCAGCGCACTGTCTACCCTCGGTAGCTCGGCCAGCCGGTGCGAGGTATCCAGCGCCTCCTTCGCCGTAGCGGTAAAGGTGCCGGCCTTCTTCGCCAGTGACTCCGCCGCCGTTGGCGTACCGGCCCGGTCACCGTCATGGGTAGCGGCGATCCGGCGGGCCAGCAGCGTCTTGCCGGCCGAGCCGAGCCGTTCGATGCCGTCGAACTGGCTCCACAGCTCCCGGGCGGTAGCCCCGCACACGGCGTCCGGATCCAAAGTACTGACCAGCTCACCGAGCTGGTCGCGCAACCGAACCACCGACTCGAACATGTGTTCGACCCTACCGGCGGGGTCCGACACGACGACCAGTGACGAACAGCTCCTCTGTACGAGCGGCTGAGCCGAGCCGTGTCTGCCGACAGCCGCCTACCAGCGGGCGATCACCCGGCACGGCCCCCCGGAGCCCTGTTCCCAAGGGATCAATCCGACGAACAGCTCGGTGCCGCGCGGAGGGATGGTGCCGTGGTTGCGGATGTTCTCCAGTCCCCACCGGTCCGCGCCGAGCAAGTTCACGTGGACCTCGAAGGTGGTGGACGGACCGTGATCGAGGCTGAGCGTGTCGACACCGATCCCGGTGATGTCCCGCCGGTCGACCAGCCACTCGATCGCTTCGAGGTCGAAGCCGGGGAAGTGATAGACACCGCTCGCGTCGGTGCCGCGGTAGAGCTCGGTCGAGCCGGCGCGGGTCTCCCAACCCGAGTACATGAGAACCGCCGCGCGGCGTGGGATCCGTCCGTGCCGCCTCTCGAACGTGATCAGGTCGTCGACGGTGACCTCCGCATCATGGTCGGAGGCGACCTTCTCGCTGATGTCGATCACCGCGGCGGGGGCGAAGAGGTCGTCCAGCCCGATGTCCGGGGACAGCCGGCCACCCGGGGTGAAGTGTCCCGGCGCGTCCATGTGGGTCGCGGTGTGCTCGTAGAAGCTCCAGCGCTGCAGGTAGTAGCCGTCGTCCTCGATGGTGACGTGAGTGGACCGGGTGGCCTCTTCGCCGTCGACGAAGACCGGGAACGACGGCGAGAAAGTCCACGTGAGGTCACGCATCCGACGATGGCCCGCATGGGTCGCGGCCGCTACTGGGCTGGCGAGGGCGCCAACAGTGGCGCCGAGGCCACCTGCGAGCACGGCCCGGCGGCTCACCCCTCGTCCCTGGTGAACCGGACCGTCCAACTGATCGCGCACCGCGTGGTGGGTTTCGGCAAGACACATGGGAACCTCCGTGTTCTCCAGCGGCCACGTCGGTCCGACGCGCCGACGTCCCAAGGATGCGCCGCGACTGCCATTCGCGCACCTGCCGATGAGCCACAAGGACCAGCAACACCGATCCGTGTCACTCCGGCACGGCGTAACGCCACGACGACACGCGTCGCGGGCGTACCGTGGCAGAGAGGCCTCCCGTCATGACCGACATCCCGGCGATCGATGACCCGTTCACGGTGCCGACCCGCCATTGGCACCGCCTCGGCGACGGCCGCGTCCAATGCGACGTGTGCCCGCGCGCGTGCCGGCTGCACGAGGGACAGCGCGGCCTGTGCTTCGTCCGGGCCCGGGTGCAGGACCAGATCGTGCTCACCTCGTACGGCCGGTCCAGCGGGTTCTGCGTCGATCCGGTGGAGAAGAAGCCGCTGAACCATTTCCTGCCCGGCTCACCCGTGCTGTCCTTCGGCACGGCCGGGTGCAACCTGGCCTGCAAGTTCTGCCAGAACTGGGACATCTCCAAGTCCAGGGAGATCGACACGCTTTCCGACCGGGCGTCCCCGGAGACGCTCGCGCTCACCGCCGAGTCGCTCGGCTGCCGCAGCGTCGCCTTCACCTACAACGACCCAGTGATCTTCTGGGAGTACGCCGCCGACGTGGCCGACGCCTGCCACGAGCGAGGGATCAAGGCGATCGCGGTGACGGCGGGGTTCATGTGCACAGAGCCGCGGTCGGAGTTCTACGCGCACATCGATGCGGCGAACGTCGACCTGAAGGCCTTCACCGACGACTTCTACCACCGCGTCTGCGCCGCACGGCTCGACCCGGTGCTGGACACGCTCAGGTTCCTCAAGCACGAGACCGACGTGTGGTTCGAGATCACCACACTGCTGATCCCGGACCGCAACGACTCGGATGCCGAGATCGACGCCGAGACCCGGTGGATCGCGGACGCACTCGGGCCGGACGTGCCGGTGCACTTCACGGCGTTCCACCCTGACTACAAGATGCGCGACGTTCCTCGGACGCCCGGCTCGACGCTGTCGAGGGCTCGCAAGATTGCCCGGTCGAACGGATTGCGCTTCGTGTACACCGGCAACGTGCACGACCCCGAGGGCGGAACGACCTACTGCCCGGGTTGCGGCGACCCGGTCGTGGTCCGCGACTGGTACGCCATCGGGCGTTATCGCCTTGACGAGCACGGCGGCTGCCGCTCGTGCGGCACGCCACTGCCAGGTGTCTTCGACGGCGCCGCGCGAGGCTGGGGGCGGCGGCGCCTCCCCGTGCACATCGCGGAGCCCTCGTGAGGAGGAGGAGCGGTCACGCTGCGGTGGGCTGCAAGTCGCGCTCGACAACTCCTGCAAGTGCGTCGAGCGACTCGGCGGCCGCCCGGTTCCGCAAGACGGCGGAGGACGCGACGGCGAGCGCGCGCTGCCGGGCCACCTCGGGCTGGCCGCTGTCGCCGAGCACGGCTGCGGCGGCGGGAGCGACCGCCAGAGCCGCACGCGCGAGGCCGAGTACGTCGGCCGAGTGAGCGGATATGCCGTCGATAGCGACTCGGGCTCCGAGACGGGCCAGGTACGACTGCGGCGTGGTGTGGAGGGACATGGTGGTGACTCCTTCGTTCAGCGTTGGCGATCAGTCGGATGCGATGCCGTGGTCGTGACGTCGCCGCACTGCATGCAGTGACTCGGGTGGCGCCACACCAGGTGGCAGGTCGTCGGCAGGCACGGGTTCGCCGGTCCGCGTGCCGAGAGGAAGGACGCCCGCCCAGATGTTCGGATCGGCGTCGTCCTCGGCGGAGGGGCCACCGGTGCGGACCTTCACCGACACCTCGTCGAGGTTCAGGGCGAGTACGAGGGTCGCGGCAAGTTCACGCTTCGTCGGCGGCCGGACTTCGTCCCACCGGCCCGGCATCAGGTGGTCGCTGAGCGCCCGAAGCGCGTCGATGCGCTCCGCACCATCGAGCACGCGAGGGGTTCCGAACACGACGGCAGACCGGTAGTTCATGCTCGACTCGAAGATCGAACGGGCGAAGACGAGCCCGTCGAGATGCGTGACGGCCACGGCGATGGGTGCGCCGCCCGCCGCGGCGCGCAGCAGCCCGGCGCCGGTCGAGCCGTGCAGGAGCAGGCGATCACCCCTGCGCGCATACGCGACCGGGAGCAACACCGGGCCGCCGTCGATGCAGAGCGCAACGTGGGCGACCAGCCCGCTGTCGAGGATCGCGTTGAGAACGGCTCGATCAGGTACCTGGCGTTCGCGGAGCCGGCGCACCTGGGTCCGCTCGGTGACGGGAAGCATCTCGGTCGTCATGCTGCTACTGTGTGCCCATGAGTGGTCTGTTTTGAAGGCCACTTAGACCACTTTCGACCAGACCACTTCGAGGTTACCGTGGGTCGTACGGCGGAAGAAGTGGAATTGCCGATCGCACTGGACCGGACGGAGGACGCAGGGCGGCAGGATCTCCGTGAGCAGGTCGCCGAGCAGTTGCGCCGGTCGATCAGGACCGGCTTGTTCGCCGCCGGTCAGCGGCTGCCCTCCTCGCGTGCGCTCGCGGCTCACCTGGGCGTGTCGAGAGCGACCGTTGTGGCAGCTCTGACCGAACTCGACGGTGAGGGCTGGGTCGACTCACGGCACGGCTCAGGGACCTACGTTGCCGTGGGCATCGAGGCGACACAACTCGAGCCTTCGATCGGCTCACAGATCGGCGTCGGCGCCGACCGCACCGACCGACTCCGTCCGCTCATCGACCTGGTCCCCGGCCGCCCGGACACCTCGGGGCTGGTCGACCCGGCGTGGCGGCGGGCCTGGAGGGAGGCGTCGTCGGCTCAGGTGACGCCGGTCGAGCTGCCGCCGGCGGGACTGGACGAGCTCCGGGTGGCGATCGCCGACCACGTCAGGCGGGCGCGAGGACTGCCCTGTGGGCCGGACCAGGTCATCGTCACGGCAGGTGCCGGCGACGCCATCCGCCTGCTGGCCGATGCGTGTGGCGTCGCCGGACGTTCCGTCGTGTTCGAGGAGCCCGGGTACCCATCGGCCAGGGCGATTCTGGCTCTGGCCGGCGGCCGCCTGCACCCCGTCGCCGTCGACGACGACGGCGTCGTGGTCGAGGAACTGCGCCGGGCGCCGGCCGACACCCGGCTGCTCTATCTCACGCCCAGTCACCAGTACCCGCTGGGCGGTCGGCTGCCGGTCGAGCGCAGGCTCGCTGTTCTGCACTGGGCGTCCGACCGTGACGTGGTGGTGCTCGAGGACGACTACGACGGCGAGTTCCGCTTCGGCGCGGCGCCGGTCCCCGCGCTCGCCTCGCTCGATGCAGGCGGACGGGTCGTGTACGTCGGGACGTTGTCGAAGGTGATGAGCCTGGGCCTGCGGGTTGCCTACATGGTGGCTCCGCCGCCTCTGGTCGACGCGGCTCTCGCCATCCGTCGGCCCACCGGGACGCCCGTGTCCGAGGTCGTTCAGCGTGCGCTGGCTTCGTACATCGGCACCGGGGGACTTCGGCGGCACGTCGCCCGCCAGCGCCGGATCTATGCGGAGCGCCGCACGCGCCTGGTCCGCAGGCTCGCGGGTCTCGACGGGGTGACCGCCGTCGGTGGTCTGGACGCGGGCCTGCACGCCGTGATCTCACTTCCACCCGGGCGGAATGCGGCCGCGGTGGTGGCCGCGGCTGCCCGTGCCGGCGTCGTCGTCGTGGACCTCGACGACTACCGAATGACGCCCGACCCGTCGCGGCCGGGAATCGTGCTCGGCTACGGTCACGCCACGGCCGCAGAGCTGGAGCGTGCTCTGGACCACCTCAGCCCCATCCTGCGCTGACCCGCACGGGTGCGTACACCGGCACCGAACCGAGGCGTCTGAGGCCTGCCTATCAACGGCGCGCGCGGCGGCGGGACCATTCGGCGAGAACCTCGTCGATGTCGAGCCGGTGGGCGATCGCAGACAATGGTCCGTCCTGGGGACGGCGGATCGCTTCCACTAATCGAGCGTTGTAGTCGTCGACCAGGTCACGCACCGAAGCCTCGGAGGTCACTCCGTCCAAGCTGTCGAGCAGGTCCTCCGCCTCTTTGCGCAGAGCCAGCATCGGCGGCAACATCGAGACCCGCTCACGTTCAGCTACCTGCTTGACCCACCACATTTCGTCGTACTGACCGGTGAGGCCGGGCAGAGGCTTCCCGGCGCCCGGGAGGTCGTCGAACTCGCCGCGCTCCTGTGCTTCGCGGATCCGGCGCTCGACCCAGGACTCGAACCGCACGCCTGGTGGTTTGCGCTCGGTCACGGCGGGTTCCTCCGCGGGAAGTGTCCGGACACCGCGAGGCTATGTCGCCGACGCCGCAGCATCTGAGCACGGCAGCGTCGAGGGATGTCGTGCACTCGGATGTGGGCGCCAGCCTTGCCCACCGGGTGCGACGGCATCGAGGCAAAAATCGGCTGCCGTGTGTCAGAGGCTCCAGGAATGATGCCGAACGGAGGTCGGTTCGCTCTCACGATGGGTTGCCTACCGGCCCGAATGTCCGATTCAGGATCGTAAAGGAGTGTTCGTGAAGTCTTTCCCCTCCGAGACCACCGGCATCTCGATCCCCGACCTCCGTGCCGAGTTCGACGGCAGGGTGATCGCGCCGGGTGACGTCGGGTACGACGAGGCGCGCACCGTCTTCCCCGGCGGCATCGATCGACGCCCGGCGGTGATCATCCGGCCGGCCGATGCGGCCGAGGTGGCGAGAGTGGTGTCCCTTGCCCGTGAGACCGGGCTGGAGCTGGCGGTGCGCAGTGGTGGCCACAGCGGTGCCGGGCATGGCGTGTCCGAGGGCGGGATCGTGCTGGATCTGGCCAACATGCGGGCCCTCGACATCGACGTCGACGGGCGGACGGCGTGGGCCGAGGCCGGGCTGACGGCCGGCGAGTACACGGCAGCAGTAGGGGCGCACGGCCTGGCCACCGGGTTCGGCGACACCGGCACGGTCGGAATCGGCGGGATCACGCTGGGCGGGGGCGTCGGGTTCCTGGCCCGTAAGCACGGTCTGACGATAGACAACCTTCTGGCCGCCGACATCGTGACGGCTGACGGCAAGCTTCTGCGGGTGGACGCGGAGAACCATCCGGAGCTGTTCTGGGCGATCCGGGGCGGCGGCGGCAACTTCGGCGTGGTGACACGGTTCCATTTCCGGCTGCACGAGGTCGCCTCCGTGGTCGGCGGCATGTTGATGCTCCCGGCGACTCCCGAGGTCATCGCGTCGTTCATGGCTGCGGCCGATGCCGCGCCGGACGAGCTGTCGACGATCCTCAACGTCATGCCGGCGCCTCCGATGCCGTTCATCCCGGCCGAGCATCACGGGCGGATCGTGGCCATGGCACTCATGGCTCACGCCGGCGAGGGCGGGGCCGGCGAACAGGTCATGGCGCCGTTCCGTGCACTCGCCACGCCGATCGTCGACATGGTCAAGCCGATGCCGTACGCGGAGCTCTTCCCGCCCGACGAGG
>DATFBR010000101.1:0-4679 GCA_035253685.1 Jiangellaceae bacterium | reverse complement strand
CGACGACCAGACCGGTCCGGGGATCATGACCGCGCGTCCGGGTACGGGCCTCGAACCGGACGCCGTGTCGCTCGTCACCACCGGCGGTGCCTGCGGTCTGGCCGCATCACGGGCCGTCTGCGCACTCGAGCCCCTGGCCTCGGGTCGGGCGGCGGTGGTCACCTTCAGCGCGACCGTCACCGCCGATGCCGGAGCGACGCTGGCCTCGGGCGCACAGGTTCACACCGCGCAATCCGACATCGACCCCGATCCGGCCAACGACACAGCCGGAGCAGAGGTTCCTCGCCGCACAGTGCCCGACGACGTCACGCCGGCCAACCGGCCCGTGCGCGCCCCTTAGTTCACCTCCTTTCCGGTTCGTCCCACCGACCGATACCCTGCGATCCCCCGCATGTGCCGGAGAACAATGCCTGGTCGTCACGCCTCCTCGCGCCGACGCCGCTCCTGGCCCCGGCGACTCGCCGAGATCGGAACGGCCGTCGTCCTCGTGGCGATCGCCGCGGTAGCGGCCAACGCGCTCATCGGCGGAGACCGGCGTAGCTGCGAGCAGGCGACCCCGCTCGCCGTGGTGGCCGACCCCGCCTTGGCGCCGGCGTTGTCCGACTTCGCCGACGACTACGAGGACACAGCGCCGTCGGTGAACGGCATGTGTGCCCAGATCGACATCACGCCGATGGCCGCCGCCGAGGTCGCCGCCGGACTCGGCACCGAGGTCACGGCCGATCTGTGGATTCCCGACTCGAGCCTGTGGACCGAACGGGTCGTGGCCGAAGGGGTCACCCTCTCACCCGGCGGATCCGTCGCGACGTCGCCGCTGGTGGTCGTGGCACCCAAACCGGTGGCGGAACAGCTCGGCTGGCCCGAAGCGGAGTTCTCCTGGAGCGCCGTGGTCGGTGGCGAGGGCGATGCGACGATCGCCGATCCGACCGTCAACGGCGAAGGGCTCGCCACGTTGCTCGCGGTCGGCGCCACGGTCGGTGTCGAGGATGCCGACCCCACCCAACTCGTGCAGGCCATGACGACGGTCGCCCGAGCGGCGGTGCCCGATGTCGCGACCGCCTACGAGCAGGTCGTCGAGGACCCCACCGGAGCGCCGCTGTTCACCGCGACCGAGCAGTCCGTGGTCGCCCACAACCTCGCCGTGCCGGACAGCCCGGTCGCGGCGCTGTATCCGGCGGAGGGCACGCTGATCCTCGACTATCCGGCGATAACGGTCACGACGGCGGCGACGAGCTCGCACCAGTCCGCCGCCGCAGCGGCGTTCTCCACTGCGCTGCGCACGGCCGAGGCGGTGACGATCCTCCGCGAGGCAGGCTTCCGGGCGCCGGACGGTCGACCGCGCGACAACGCAGGGGTATTCGACGGCATCCAGGCAGCGATGCCCGCCGCGTTGCCGACGCCGGGACCCAGCCAGGCTGCACAGATCCTGCGCCAGTGGGCGGCGCTGTCGATCGACAGCCAGTTGCTGGCCGTCATCGACGTGTCCGGCTCGATGAACGAGCAGGTCACCGCCGACCAGACGCGCATCGAGCTCACCCGCGACGCTGCCAAGGCGGCGTTGGCGCTGTTCCCCGACACCAGCTCGATCGGCTTGTGGGCATTCTCGGTGAACCAGGATCCCCCCAACGACCACGTGGAGCTCGTGCCGGTCGGACCACTCACCGAGCCGGTTGGAGGGGTACCACGGCCGGAAGCACTGGTCGCCGCCGTCGACAAGCTTCCGGGGCGGGCCGAGGGGGGCACCGCCCTGTACGACACCGCCTTGGCCGCCTTCCGGACCGTCCGGGCCATCTACGACCCAGAGAAGATCAATTCGGTGGTTCTTCTCACCGACGGACGCAACGAGGACGACCCGGTCGGCATCGACCTCGAAAGCCTGCTCACGACGCTGCAGACCGAGGTCGACCCGGCCCGGCCGATCCCTGTCATCACGATCGGCATGGGGCCGGACGCCGATCTGGCCGCACTGACCCAGATCTCGGCGGTCACCGGTGCCAAGGCCTACCAGGCGGAGGACCCTGCCGACATCGAACAGGTGTTCCTCGACGCGATGGTCGAGCGTCAGTGCCGACCGAATTGCTGAGGTCGGCGCGGGGACTAGACGTCACCCGGGGGGTTCGCTGATCATTGAGCTGGGTACCTCAACACTCAGGTGTCACAGCGGTCTCACAGGTATCGAGGTGGTCGTGGCAAACGGCTCGGGTGCCGCTGTCGTCGGCCTGCTGATCGGCATCCTTCTCGCTGCCGAGGCGGCCGGCTGGGGAGACGACGACGGAGACGGGCTCGCTCTCGACTCCGACTCCGGCGCCGGTGACGACACCACTGCCAGTGCTCCGGCGGTGCCGACGTCGGTCGATGGCGGTGCCACCGCCCGGCCGCATCCCGGCGACGACGCCGCCGCCGAGATCACCGTGACCGACCGCTTCGGCCGCACGGTTGCGCTGGCCGTGCCATCCGCGGCCGGCCCCGACGTCACCGCCGACGTGATACAGACCCTTGCCGATCATGACGTGCGCGCCGCGATCTGCCCGAACGTGGCCGACTCGCGCCGCCATCCGCTGTGCGATCCCACGACAACGGCTGTGGCCATCGGTCCTGACGACTGGCAGGGCGTGCACAGTTCAGCCGGCCTCGACATCACGCTCGACGCTCTGTCGGACGAGGGCTTCGCCCTCGTCGGACCCCGGCCGTGACGGCGGATCGCGCCGCCGTCCAGCCCTACGCGGTGGTCGACCTGGACGGCGTGCTGGCCGATGTGACAGATCGGCTCCACCACCTTGACGGCCCGCGGAAGAACTGGCCGGCATTCTTCGCCGGCATACCGGACGACCCGGCGTACCCCGAGGGGTTGGCGGTGGTGCGCGAGCTCGCAGCCGACCACGACCTGGTCTACCTCAGCGGTCGTCCGGAGCACACCCGGACCGCCTCGCTGGACTGGCTGCACCGCCACGATGCGCCGCCGGCCCGGCTCCTGCTCCGCCGCGACAACGACCGGCGACCAGCCCGCATCGTCAAGGTGGGCCTCCTGCGTCGGCTCCAGCGCGAGCGTCCGGTCGCCGTCCTCGTGGACGATGACCCAGCTGTGTGCCAGGCTGCCCGCGACGCCGGATTCCGCGTGTTCGAGGCCACCTGGGGCCGTCGGGAGCCGACCCTGCTCGACGCTCAGGAACGTCTCGGCCGGACCTGACCAATCCGCGGCGGATGGGGCGGCGAATGGTGAGTGAGACCCATCGCCCGCTGGAGGTTTTGGTGACTCGTGCCGCCCGATGGCCGTATCTGCGGCCTCTGGTGGCTGCGTGACAGGCAAGGTGGGCAGACTCGGCCCGGTGAAGGGGTCGGGCAGGCCGGTCGGGCTGCACAAGCGGTCCACCGGTGGGGGGGCCGCGGGCGGCCGGCTCGAGGAACTGCTCGGCCGGGCGGCCCGCGGAGACCAGGCCGCCTTCGGCGCGCTGTACGACGCCACCGCGTCGCAGGTCTTCGGCACCGTGCTCCGGGTCGTTCGGGACCGGTCGCAGAGCGAGGAGGTCACACAGGAGGTCTTCATCGACGTCTGGCGGCACGCGGCCCGCTTCGACCCGGCGATCGGCTCGGTACGGACCTGGATCCTCACCATGGCTCACCGCCGGGCAGTCGACCGCGTCCGTCGCTCGGAGGCGGCCAGTGGCCGCGAGCACCGCGCGGCATCGCGGTCCACGACCCGCGACTACGACGAGGTGGTCGAGACCGTCGAACGCTCCCTCGAGGCCGAACGCGTCCGCCGATGTCTCGAGGTACTGACGGACCTGCAGCGCGAGTCCGTCACGCTCGCCTACTACAGCGGCTACACCTATCCGGAGGTCGCCCAGCTTCTGGACGCGCCGCTCGGCACCGTGAAGACCAGGATGCGTGACGGCCTGGTCCGGATGCGCGACTGCCTGGGGGTGAGCCGATGACCGTGGCGACGGACGACCGGCACACGTTGGCCGGCGCCTACGCACTCGATGCCCTCGACGAGGGTGAGCGTCGCCTGTTCGAGGTGCACCTCGAGACGTGTCGCGAGTGCCGGGCCGAGGTGGCCGAGCTGACAGCGACCGCGGCCTACCTCGGCGTGGCCAGCGCGGTCCCCGCTCCCCCGGCGCTGCGTGGCCGGGTGCTCGCGGAGATCGCCCTCACCCGGCAACTACCGCCGCAGCGCGGCACCGTTCGTCGCCCCCGGGGCGTTCCCGGCTGGACGGTCAACGTCCTCGCCGCGGCCGCAACCGTGCTCGCCGTGCTCGCGTTAGCGCTCGGCGTCCTGGCCTGGCAGGCAACGCAGCGCGCCGACGATCTTGCCGCGGAGGCCGCCCGGCTGGCGGCCGAGGCGCAACGGGTGGCGGCGGTGCTGGCCGCGCCGGACGCCCAGAACGCGGCCGCCGAGGTCGAGGGGGGCGGTCAGGCCTCCGTCGTCGCGTCCGAGACCCGAGGTGAGGTCGTGCTCATCACCGACGATCTGCCGGAGCTGACCGCAGACCAGACCTACCAACTGTGGCTCATCGCCCCGGAGGAGATCACCTCGGGCGGTGTCGTCGACGTGCCCGACAGCGGAGACGTCACGTACCTGACTGCCGGCGACCTGGGCGGCGTCACCACGATTGCCCTGTCGGTCGAACCCGCCGGCGGTTCGGATCAGCCCACGACGACGCCGGTCTGGGCGGCGGAAC
>DATFBR010000100.1:0-7962 GCA_035253685.1 Jiangellaceae bacterium | reverse complement strand
CGGGGTCTCCAGCCGGGACGACAGGACGGATCCACTCGGCCGGCGCGCGGTCGACCAGCCGGCTCCGGGTGGCCCCGACCTGCGCCTGGTTCCGGCCGCGATCGCCGCCTGGGTGGGAGTGATCGCGGGACTCACAGCCGCGCCGGCCGTACTGGCCGGAGTGGGCGTGGCCGCAGCTACGGCTTCGCTGCTCGTCTCCCGTCGGGTTGCTCGCGGACCGGTTCGGTTGGCCGCGCTCGTCGTTTTCCTGTGCCTCGTCGGTGGTGGCGCGACCGGGTGGATGCGGGCGGCGAGCGTCCGGGCCGGGCCGGTCGACGAGCTGGCCGCCGCCGGCGCCATCGTGACGGTGGAGGGCGTGCTCACCAGCGATCCGAGCGTGCGCACGACCGGCGTCGGACCCCGTCGTTCGGCCTATGTCGTCGGCCGACTGCGAGTCGAGAAGGTGACGGGGCGAGGAACCGGGACGCAGGTGCGCACCCCGGTAGTGCTGCTTGCCACGGACCTCGGCTGGGCCGACCTCCGTCCGGGGCAGCACGTGGTCGTGCGTGGCCGGCTCGAACCGGCAGACGGCTGGGGTGACACTGCGGGGCTGCTCCGGGTGCGCGACCCGCCCGACCCCCAAGGAGCGCCGGGCTGGGCCAGCACAATCACGGAGCCGCTGCGCGCAGGACTACGCGCGGCGGTCGCGGGCCTCGAGGACGGCGCGCGTGGGCTCGTGCCCGCACTCGTGGTCGGTGACGAGACCCTGATGACCGACCAGGTTCGCGACGACATGAAGATCAGCGGACTGCTGCATCTCAACGCCGTGTCCGGCACCAACGTGACCATCGTGCTCGTCGCCGTGCTCGGCCTGGCCCGATGGGTGGGAGTCCGAGGGTACGGCCTGCCCGCGGTCGGTGTGTCGGCGGTGGCGGGCTTCGTGCTCCTCGCCCGGCCCGAGCCCAGTGTCGTCCGGGCGGCGGTCATGGGCGTCGTCGCGCTCGTCGGCCTCACCGCGGCGGGCCGCCGACGCGGCGTACCCAGCCTTTCGGCCGCCGTTCTCGTGCTGCTGTTGGTCGATCCATGGCTCGGCATCGACGCCGGCTTCGCGCTATCCGTGCTCGCGACCGGCGGCATCCTCTTGCTGGCGCGCCGGTGGCGCGACGCCATGCCGTGGGTGCCGCGCCCCCTGGCAGAGGCCTTGGCCGTACCGCTGGCGGCGCAGGTCGCGTGCCTTCCGGTCGTGGTGGTGGTCGCCGCGCAGGCCAGTCTCGCGTCGATACCGGCGAACATCCTGGTGGCGCCCGCCGTCGCGCCGGCGACGGTACTCGGCGCGGCGGCGGCGGTCGTGTCCACCGTGTCACCCGTGGTGGCATCGGGCCTGGGCTGGCTCGCCGGGTTGCCCGCCACCTGGATCGTCCTGGTGGCCGAGCGCGGCGCCGACCTTCCCGGCGCCGTGGTCGGCTGGCCGGGAGGAGCACCCGGGGTGATGCTCGCCGTCGGGCTCGCGGCGGTCTCGGCGCTGGTCCTGCCCGCCGTGCTGAGACGCCCGCTAACAACGACGGCGTCGGCCGGCGTGGTGCTCGTCCTTCTGGTCTGGGTGCCGACACCGGGCTGGCCGCCGCCGCATTGGCTCGTCGTCGCCTGCGACGTGGGTCAAGGTGACGCTCTCGTGCTCCGTGCCGGCGACGCTTCAGGGGTCGTGGTCGACGTCGGTCCGGAGCCGCGCGCCGTCGACCGGTGCCTGGAGTCACTGGGAATCGAGCGAGTCCCGCTGCTCGTTCTCACCCACTTCCACGCCGATCACGTCGAGGGCCTGACCGGGCTGTTGGCCGGCCGGCACGTCGGCCAGGCCGTGGTCTCACCACTGGCCGACCCGCGCGAACAGGCCGAGGACGTCGCGGCCCTCTTGTCCGGCGCACGTGTCCCGGTCGCGGTCGCTCGCGCCGGTGACCAGTTCACGGTGGTCGACGCGGTGCGGCTACGCGTGCTCTGGCCGAGGCGGATCATCGAAGCCGATTCGATGGCCAACAACGCCAGCATCGTGCTGGATGCCGAAGTCGACGGCGTCCGAATCGTGCTGGCGGGTGATGTCGAGCCCGAGGCTCAGCGCGCACTGCTCGCCGCCGAGCCGGGACTGAGCGCCGACGTGCTCAAGGTCCCGCACCACGGTTCGGCTCACCAGGAGCCCGATCTGCTTAGAGGCCTCGACGCCCGGGTGGCCCTGATCAGCGCCGGAGCCGACAACACCTACGGTCACCCGGCACCGGCGACGATCGGACTCCTCGACGCTGCAGGCGCGGAGGTCCGACGCACCGATCTGGACGGGTCGATCGCCGTCGTCCGGACCTCCGGTGGAGGTCTCGGGCTCGTGACCGGTGGGCCGCGGGTGGCACCACCATGACCGACCGCGTCGATCGACCGTGCCATCCTTGGCCGCGATGCCCGCACCCGACACCCACGATGCCCGGATCACGCTCGTCGTCGGCCCGGAGACCCTGCTCGCCGAGCGGGCCGTCGCGGCGGTCGTGGCTGCCGCGCGTGCCGCAGACGACGAGGCGGACGTCACCGAGGTCACCGGTGCCGACCTGACCGCCGCCGCGCTGGCCGAGCACGTGAGCCCGTCGCTGTTCGCCACCCGCCGCGTACTCGTCGTGCGTGGCATCGAGGACGTCTCCGATCCGACGGCGAGGGCACTCGTGGCCTACGCCGCTCGTCCGGCCGACGACGTGCACGTCGTCCTGGTCCATCCGGGAGGCCCGAAGGGCAAGCGACTGCTCGACGACCTGCGCGGCACCCAGGTCCGTGTCGTCGGCTGCGAGCGGGTCACACGCCCGGACGACCAGGTCGACTTCGTCCGGTCGGAGGTCGCCGCCGCAGGCGGTCGGATCGACGAGGCTGCCGCTCGACGGCTGGTCGAGGCCGTGGGTGCCGACCTGCGTGGTCTGGCCTCCGCGGCCGCCCAGCTCGCCGCCGACGCCGAGGGCGGGGTCGTCGACGCCGCGGTCGTCGCGACCTACTTCGAAGGCAGGGCCGAGGTGAAGGGCTGGGTGGTGGCCGACCGCGCGGTGGAGGGCCGCACGGCCGACGCGCTGGAGCAGTTGCGCTGGGCGCTCGAGACCGGCACCGATCCGGTTCTGGTCACGGCGGCCCTGGCGACCGCGGTCCGGTCGCTAGCCCGGCTCGCGGGTGCTCCGCGCGGTGTCCGTGACGCCGACCTCGCCCGCGACCTGGGTGTGCCGCCGTGGAAGGTTCGCATCCTGCGGGGGCAGCTGCGCGGGTGGACCCCCTCGGGCCTGGTCCGCGCGATTCGGGCCGTCGCCGCGGCCGACCTGCAGGTCAAGGGCGGTGGAAACGACGCGACACTCGCGCTGACCACCGCCGTGGTCGAGATCGGCGCGGCCCGGGCTGCGGCCTGACCAGAAACGACGCCGACGCAACCCTGGCGTGGGGTCGCGCCGTCGGTCGCGATGGGGTCCGCTCAGAGTGCGGCTGCGCGCTTGCCGATCGCCGACTTGCGGTTGGCGGCCTGGTTCTTGTGGATGACGCCCTTCGACGCGGCCTTGTCCAGCTTGCGGGATGCCTCGCGCGCCAGCGTCGTCGCCTGCTCGGCGTCTCCGGCCTCCGCGGCCGCATCGAACCTGCGCACGGCAGTCTTGAGGGAGGACTTGACCGCCTTGTTTCGTTGCCGCGCCTTCTCGTTGGTGAGATTGCGCTTCTTCTGGGACTTGATGTTCGCCACTCAAACGCCTCGTCTGTCGCCGTGATGATCCCGGGGCTCCGGTCCGCCGTGACGGCCGCCGGGCATGGCTGGGGGCGGTCGAGACGAGAGACCTGCGTGCCCCCCGACGGTCTGGAAGGCGGGGCGCGCACGCGACCTCGAAGATTACCAGCGCCTCCGCTCCGTAGCCAAAACGCAGGTCAGCGCCCCGCGAGGGCCATGAGTCGGCGCGCCTGCTCGCGCGCTTCGCGGGCCACCTCGTCGGCGTCGACCGTCGTGGGTCGACCGTCCTCGACCACCACCCGACCGTCGACGAGAAGCAGCCTCAGCGGTGGCGGCGCGCCCAGCACCAGCGCGGCGACGGGATCCGCGATCGAGGAATGCTCGGGGCCGTCGAGCCGCCACAGCGCGAGGTCGGCGAGCTTGCCGACCTCGACCGTGCCGATCTCGTCTTCGCGCCCGAGCACACGCGCTCCGCCGGCGGTGGCGAGACGCAGGGCCTGCCGGACCGTGAGGGCCGCCGGTCCCTTGCGGGCCCGGGCGAAGAGCAGCGCGGCCCGCACCTCGGCACCGAGGGAGCCGTACTCGTTCGAGGCGGTGCCGTCGACACCGAGGCCCACCGGTATCCCGGCGGCGAGCATCTCCGGCAGTCGCGCGATACCGGCTCCCAGCCTGGCGTTGGACGACGGGCAGTGCGCCACACCGGTTCCGGTCGCTGCGAACCGTCCGATGTCGGCGTCGTCGAGGTGGACGCAGTGGGCCATCCAGACATCCGGACCCAGCCAGCCCACGGTGTCGAGGTAGTCGGTCGGACCCATGCCGAACAGGTCCTGGCAGTACTGCTCTTCCTCCACCGTCTCGGAGCCGTGGGTGTGCAACCGAACCCCCAGCCCCCGAGCGAGGTCGGCTGCCTGGCGGAGCAGGTCGGTCGAGACCGAGAACGGGGAGCAGGGCGCGACGCCGACGCAGATCATGGAACCGGGAGACGGATCATGATGGGTCCGCACGGCCTGCTCGGTCGCGTCGAGGATGGCCGTGATGCTTTCGACCGCGAAGTCCGGCGGCAGCCCGCCGTCGGACGTACCGCGGTCCATGGAGCCTCGGGTCGCGTGGAACCTGAGGCCGAGTTCACGCGCCGCCCGGATCTCGGCTCCGAGCAGGTCTCCCGAACCGTGGGGGAAGATGTAGTGATGGTCGGCTGCGGTCGTGCAGCCCGAGACCAGCAACGATGTGATCGACCCCCGGGCGGCGGCATAGACGACGGCCTCGTCGATCCGAGCCCAGATCGGATAGAGCCCGACCAGCCATTCGAACAGCGTGCCGTTCTGCACCAGGCCGCGCGTGACCCACTGGAAGAAGTGGTGGTGGGTGTTGACCAGGCCCGGTGTGACCAGATGGCCGGTGCCGTCGACCAGCCGGGTCGGCATGCCGTCGGTGTATGTCGGCGCTTGGCCGGCGCCGACGGCGACGATCAGGTTGCCCTCGGCCACCACGTGTCCGGACGGGATCTCGGTGTCAGCGGCGTCGACGGTGGCGATCGCCGCGTTCTCGATCACGATCCGTTCCGTCATGCCGTCACTGTGCCACGACCCGCTCACTAGGGTGATCCGCGACGGCATGACCGTTGGAGGAGTCACGATGGCAGCGTTCGATGGGGTCGGGCTGGACGGGTTCAACGCCCTGTCCGACGACCGCGCCGAACAGGCCCTCCTGGCCTGCTGCGCGTCGCCGGCTTGGGTGCGGGAGGTGGGTGCGGGCCGGCCATACCAGGATGCGGACCAGCTCTTTCGCGCCGCCGACGACGCCCTCGCGCGGTTGGGCGAGGACGACGTCGACGACGCGCTGGCGGGGCATCCGCGTATCGGTGAGCGCCCCGACACCGAGTGGTCGAGCCGGGAGCAGTCCGGGACCGCCGACGCCGATGCGGAGACGAGGCGACGACTCGCTGAGGGGAACCGGGCGTACGAGGACCGGTTCGGCCACGTGTACCTCGTCTGCGCCACCGGAAGACGTGCGGAGGAACTGCTGGCGGTTCTCGAGGACCGCCTCGGCAACGACCCCGAGACCGAACGGGCGATCGTGCGGGCCGAGCTGGGGAAGATCAACCGCATTCGGCTGCAGAAGCTGCTGCAGGATGCGGGACGGGAGGATGAGTCGTGAGCACCGTCACCACCCATGTGCTGGACACCGCCCGGGGGCGCCCGGCGACCGGTGTCGCCGTCCGGCTCGAACGTGTCGTGAACGGCGGGTCCGAAGCGGTCGCCACTGCCGCCACCGATGCCGACGGGCGGGTGCGGGAACTCGCCGCCGACGACCTCGCGGCAGGAACCTACCGGCTGGTGTTCGGCACGGCCGACTACTTCGCCGGCATCGGCGACGAGACGTTCTACCCGCAGGTCGTGGTCGAGTTCAGCCTGGCCGACACCGGCCAGCACTACCACGTGCCCTTGCTGCTCAGCCCGTACGGCTACTCCACCTACCGAGGGAGCTGACGGTGGGCATCGTGCTCGGTCCGAACAGGTACGGGAAGGCCGAGAACCGCCTGGTGCGGATCTACCGCGACACGCCGCGGCACGTGATCCGCGACCTGTCCGTGTCGACATCGCTGCGGGGCGACTTCGACGCTGCCCATGTGTCCGGGGACCAGGCGAACGTGCTACCGACGGACACCCAGAAGAACACGGTGTACGCCTTTGCCCAGGAGTACGGCGTGGGACAGATCGAGGACTTCGCGCTCACCCTGGGACGCCACTTCGTCGACGAGGTCGAACCGGTCCACGGCGCCCGGATCGAGGTCGACGAGTACGCCTGGGAGCGCATCGAGGTCGACGGACGGGAGCACGACCACTCGTTCGTACGCCGTGGCCAGGAGGTACGGACGACGACGGTGACCGTCGAGCGGGAGGGCCGGGCCTGGGTGGTCTCCGGCCTGAAGGACCTGACCCTGCTCAAGTCCACCGGGTCGGAGTTCCGGGGCTTCCTGACCGACCGGTACACGACCCTGGCCGAGACCCGCGACCGGATCATGGCCACCGCACTGCTCGCCCGGTGGCGGTACCGGGCCGCGACGGCCGACTGGGCCGCGTCCTACGCGGGCGTGCGGGCGACCCTGTTGGCCCGATTCGCGACCACACACAGCCTCGCGCTACAGCAGACCCTGTGGGAGATGGGGCGTGCCGTCCTCGAGCAACGGCCCGAGATCACCGAGGTCAGGCTGTCGGCGCCGAACAAGCACCATTTCGCGGTCGACCTGACCCCGTTCGGGCTGGAGAACCCGAACGAGGTGTTCTATGCCGCCGACCGGCCTTACGGCCTCATCCAGGCGTCGGTGCTCCGCGACGACGCGCCCGCAGCGGGCGCCGCCTGGGACGACTGAGCGGGGCCGGCCGCGTCATCCGGGCAGCGAGCGGAGCGCCAGGAACACGTCCACCCGGTCTTCGAGGCGCGAAAGGTCCCTGCCGGTGAGCGCCTCGACCCGGCCGATGCGGTAGCGGACCGAGTTCACGTGCAGGTGCAGGGCCGCCGCGCACCGACTCCAGGACCCGTCTGCCTCGAGAAAGGCGCGCAACGTCGCGAGCAGTTCGCTACCGTGCTGTTCGTCGTGGGCGAGGACGGGTCCCAGCACCCTGTTGGCGAACGCCCGCCGGACGTCGTCGGAGACGGCCGCCAGGAGCAGCACGTGCGAGGTCACCTCGTCGGCGGTCACGACCGCGACCGGATCGGCACGGAGCGCCGCCAGCCGCTGCGCGTGCCGGGCCTGGTCCAGAGCGCCGACCAGGGCATCCGGTGCTGTGGCGGCCGACACGCCGACCGCAAGGCGCGTGCGCACGCCTGGCTCCAGCCGTGCCAGCGCCGCCCTCACCCGCTCGGCCGGATCGACGACGCCCGCGGCTGGGATGAGGGCGACCGCGACGTTCTGGTGGACTCCTGTGACCGGCGGGTGGGCGAGGTGCAGGCCCGCGTCGTGCAGGACGTCCCTGGCGAGGTCGAGCAGGTCCGGACCGTCGGGGAAGGCGGCGACGGCGACGAGGAACGGCCCGGCCGGATCGACGCCGAGGTCGCTGATGCGGGTCACCGTCCCGGCCGTCGTCGCCCGTCCCGCAGCCACGAGATCCACGACTTCGTCGGCGATCCGCCGTTCCACCCGCCGGGCGTCCTCCAGGCGCGACCGCTCGAGGGCGACGGCCGCGGCGAGGTCGTCCAGCGTGGAGCGCACGTCCTCCGACCACGTCCGGCGGTCGCCGGTGGCGACGAGGAACCAC
>DATFBR010000099.1:0-13491 GCA_035253685.1 Jiangellaceae bacterium | reverse complement strand
TCGGCCCCGCTGGGCTCGGCCTGTGCCGGCGCTGCCGGGGATTCCGCGGCCTGTTCCTGCGACTGTGCCTCCGCTGCAGCCCGCTCGCTGGCCTCGGCGGCGATCGGTGTCTCGGCGCCGGCGGCGGGTTCTGGCGCCGCGGGTGCCTCGGGCTCGGCCTGCGCGGGCTGTGGCCGTTGCTCTGCCGCGGCGGCGCCGCCGCCGATGACGGCGAGTTCGGTGCCGACCTCGACGGTCTCGTCCTCGGCGACCTTGATCTCGAGCAGAGTGCCCGACGCCGGGGACGGGATCTCGGTGTCCACCTTGTCGGTCGACACCTCGAGCAGCGGCTCGTCCGACTCCACCTGGTCGCCGACCTGCTTGAGCCAGCGGGTGACCGTGCCCTCGGTGACACTTTCTCCGAGCGCCGGGAGCGTGACCGGCGTTCCGTCCGCCCCGCCGGACGCTGGGGCTGGCTGCGTCGCCGGCTCGGGACTCGGTGCCGGCTCCGGTTCGGCCGCCGAATCGTCCTGGGCTTCCGTGGCGGCCACTGGCGTCGCCTCGGCGGGCTGATCCTCGCGCGCGGCCGGTTCGGGTTCCGGCGCCCGCTCGGACTCGGGCTCGGGCTGGGCCTCGGCCGGCGCTTGCTGGGCCTCGGCGGGCGCTTGCTGGGCCTCGGCCGGTGCCTGCTCCTGATCGGACGCTTGCGGTGCGCCCGCGTCAGCGCCGCCTCCGTCGGCGGAGTCGCCGATGACGGCGAGTTCGGTGCCGACCTCGACGGTCTCGTCCTCGGCGACCTTGATCTCGAGCAGAGTGCCCGACGCCGGGGACGGGATCTCGGTGTCGACCTTGTCGGTGGACACCTCGACCAGGGGCTCGTCGGCCTGAACCTCTTCGCCGGGCTGCTTGAGCCAGCGGGTCACCGTGCCCTCGGTGACGCTTTCGCCGAGTGCCGGCAGGGTGACGGAGGTCGCCATCGTCAAGTCCTCTCCAGGTTGCTCGACTGCCGAGCGTACGGGCTTACCGCTCAGCCGTGGACGTGCAGCGGCTTTCCGGCGAGTGCCAGGTGGGCTTCTCCGATGGCCTCGCTCTGGGTCGGATGCGCGTGGATCAGTTGGGCGACCTCTGCCGGCAGAGCCTCCCAGTTGTAGATGAGCTGAGCCTCGGCCGCCAGCTCGCCGACCCGGGCGCCCACCATGTGGACTCCTCGGACCGGTCCGTCCTTCTCCCGGACCAGCTTGACGAAGCCCTGCGTCTTGAGGATCTGGCTCTTGCCGTTGCCGCCGAGGTTGTACTCCAACGTCTCGACCTTGTCCGCGCCGAGCTGCTCTTTGGCCTGCGCCTCGGTGAGCCCAACGGAGGCGACCTCGGGATCGCAGTAGGTGACCCTCGGGATTCCGGCGTCCTCGACCGGCACCGGGTTGAGCCCGGCAATGTCCTCGGCCAGGAAGATGCCCTGGGCGAACCCCCGGTGGGCGAGCTGGAGGCCGGGCACGAGGTCACCCAGGGCGTACACCCCGGCGACGTTGGTGCGCAGGCGCTCGTCGGTCGGGACGAAGCCACGCTCCATGGCGACGCCCACCTCGTCGAACCCGAGCCCGTCCGTGACCCCTCCGCGACCGACCGCGACCAGCAGGAGCTCGGCCTCGATCGGGTCACCGGTCTCGACGGCGACACGGACACCGGTGTCGGTCTGGTCGACGGACTTGAACGGCGTCTTGGTGCGGAAGGCGATGCCGCGCTTCCGGAAGGCGCGCTCGACCGCCTTCGAGCATGCTTCGTCCTCGGTGGGAACCAGGCGCGGCAGTGCCTCGATGATCGTGACCTCGGCGCCGAACGACCGCCACACGCTGGCGAACTCGACACCGATGACTCCGCCGCCGAGCACCACTACCGAGGACGGCACCCGGTCCAGCGTCAGCGCCTCGTAGCTGGTGATGACCCGCTGACCGTCGATCTCGAGGCCGGGAAGGGTCTTCGCATACGAGCCCGTGGCGAGGACGACGTGCTTTGCCTCGTACCGGTTGCCGTCGACCTCGACCGCATCGGGAGCGACGAGCCGGCCCGCGCCCTCGACCAACGTCACGCCGCGGGCCTTGACCAGGCCCTGCACACCCTTGTAGAGACGCCCGACCACGCCGTCCTTGTAGGAGTTGACCGCGGCCATGTCGACGCCGTCGAAGGACACCGAGATACCGAACTGGGAGCTCTCGCGTGCATAGTCGGCGACCTCGGCGGCGTGGAGCAGCGCCTTGGTCGGGATGCATCCGTAGTGCAAGCAGGTGCCGCCGACCTTGTCCTTCTCGACCAGCGCCACGGACATGCCGAGCTCCGCGGCGCGGAAGGCGCAGGCGTACCCCCCGCTGCCGCCCCCGAGGATCACGATGTCGAAATTGTCGGCCACGGAAGCTCCCAGGAAGGTCATCATGCCGGATCACGGCCAGGTCCTCTCCGCATCTTTCCACCCCGCGTCGCCGGAGAACCAACGGGTCGGATGGCAGACTGCGCGGATCGGGCACGTCCGGGCCCGGTCACGGAGGCGGGCATGCGGTTGTTCCGGCGGCGGCGCAGGAGCGCCGAGGGCAGTCTCGACCGGGCGGCGGACGGAGCCGACAGGGCGCACCTGGAGGACTTTGCCCGTAGTCGGCGCGGGGTCGAGGCGTTTGTCGAGCCCCCGACCACCATGACGGCCACCACGGTGGTCCTGGTCGCACACGACGGTGAGTGGACCCGTCGCCGGGTCCAGGACGCCAGAACCGCTCACGATTTGGCCCGAAAGCTCGGCATTCCCGCCTACGACGCGCAGGTGGTGGGCTACCCGCAGCGGATGCGTGACTGGAACCGGCGCCAGGGCGACTGAGACGTCGATGCGCGGAAGCGGTCTACGGGGCGACCGCGGCCGGGACCAGCACGCAGAGGCAGGTGACACAGCCTTCGCGCTTCTCGTACTCGGCGATGTCGACGACGACGGGAGTGAAGCCGCGCTCGATCACCCAGGCGGCCGTCCTCGGCGCGGACGCGGCGATGAGCACGCGGTCGCCGCCGAGCGGGACGACGTGGCAGCCGGCCTGCTCGTCCACCGCATGCACGGGCGGCAGCACTGTGGTGTCGACCAACTCCGGTAGCGCGAGCAACGAGCCGTCGGGCAGCGCGGTGACGGCGGACTTGAGGTGCAGGACGTCACGCAGCGGCACCGGAACGACTCTCCGCCCGCGCCCGGCCAGATGCGCGCTCAGTTGCCGGATGCCGGCGTCGTTGGTGCGGCCGCCACGGCCGACGTAGACCGCGGGTCCCACCTGCAGGACGTCGCCGCCGTCCAGCGTCCCGGGTGGCTCGATGCGGACGACGTCGAGGCCCAGGGCGCGAACTGCCGCCTCGGTGCCGGCGAGCTCCGGAAGGCGGGCCGCGGCGCCGGGCCGGGTGAGTACCGCCAGGTCGTCGCAGACAACGACGGTGTCCTCCACGAAGACGGAGTCCGGGCACTCGTCGATCTTGTCGACTTCCTGCACCGTCCAGCCCGCACCGGACAGGGCGACCCGATAGGCCTCGTGTTGCCGTTCGGCGGTCGCGATGTCGACATGCGTGCGCGCGATGTGCGTGACGATGCCCTCGGCGAGCTTGCTGCTCGGCCGCCGGACCAGCGCGGTGCCGTGGACCGTCACAGCCGCCCGGCGGCGACGTCATCGACGATCTGGATCAAGGTGCGCACGCCGGCTCCCGTGCCGCCCTTGGGGGTGTACCCGAACGGCTTGTCGTTGAATGCCGGGCCGGCGATGTCCAGGTGCGCCCAGCCGATGCCGTCCGGGACGAACTCCTTGAGGAACACCCCGGCGGACAGGGCGCCGCCCCATCGTTCGCCGAGGTTGGCGATGTCGGCGACGGGCGAGTCGAGCTTCTCGCGCAGTTCCTCGGGAAGTGGCAGGGGCCACATCTGTTCACCGGCGCGTTCGGAGGCGTCGTGCACCTTCTCCAGCAGGTCGTCACCGGTGGCCATGATGCCCGAGACCCGGGTGCCGAGGGCCACCACGCACGCGCCGGTGAGTGTGGCGATGTCGACGATCAGGTCGGGCCCGTCCTCGCCGGCGCGGACGATTGCGTCGGCGAGGACCAGGCGGCCCTCGGCGTCGGTGTTGAGAACCTCGACGGTCTTCCCGCCGTACATCGTCAGCACGTCGGAGGGGCGCTGCGCGCTGCCCGACGGCATGTTCTCGGCCATGGGTGCGTAGGCCGTGACGGCGACGCGCGGCGCCAGTCGGGCAACGGCGACGACGGCCGCGACGACCGCGGCGGCGCCGCTCATGTCGGATTTCATGGCCACCATGGCGTCGTTGGTCTTGAGCGACAGCCCACCCGAGTCGAAGGTGATGCCCTTGCCGACGAGCGCGACGTGCCGCTTGGCCCGCGACGGCCGGTAGGCGATGCGAACCAGCCGCGGCGGGTTCGCCGAGCCCTGGCCGACACCGAGGATTCCTCCGTATCCGCGCCGCGCCAACGCCTTCTCGTCGAGTACGTCGACGCTGAGCTTCAGTCCTTTGGCGTGCGCGGCGGCGGCATCGGCGAACGCCGCCGGTGTGAGGTCGCGCGCCGGCGTGTTGACCCAGCTGCGGGTGCGGTTCACTGCTTCGGCGACGATCTGAGCGCGGGCGATGGCCGCCTTCACCGCCTTGTCCCTGGCTTTCGGCGTGACGATGGTGATGGCGGCCAGCGGCGCCTTGCCGTTGTCGGTCTTGTAGTCCGAGAACATGTACGAGCCGAGCAGGAGCCCCTCGGCGACGGCGGCGGCATCGGCGGCGTCGGTCACCGGCAACGCTGCGACGGCGGAGGCCGTGCCGGCCAGGGTTCGCGCACCGACGCCGGCAAGGCGGCGGAGCGTCTCCCGGTAGCGCGTCGTGCCCTCGCCGTCGAGGATGCCGGCGCCCACGGCCACCACGACGCCGGCCTTGGCGGCACCACGCGGCACGGGCACCTTCGTGGCCTCGCCCGCCTCGCCCGTCGCACCGAGGCGGTCCAGGGTCGTGACCAGCGAGCCGCGAAACGCGGCATCGACGAATTCGGCGCCGGGAAGCAGGCGCAGACCGTCGTCATCCGTCGCGACGGCGACGATGATCGCGTCGACGGTGATGCCGGTCGGGTCGGCGGAGGACAAGGCGATGGTGGTCACAACTCTCCTGCTGTCGGTCCGGGCGGGAGCTCGCGCCGATGCTACGCGGGCCCGGGAACGACCGTAGAGTGCCGACCGTGACCCGCCTGGCCCGGACCCCGCTGTTCGACCGGCAGGCCGAACTCGGTGCGCGGTTCGCCGAGTTCAGCGGTTGGGAGATGCCGCTGCAGTACTCGGGGGTGGTCGACGAGCACACTGCCGTCCGCGAACGGGTCGGTCTGTTCGACGTGAGCCACCTCGGCAAGGTGACCGTGACCGGCCCGGGGGCCCGCGCCTTCGTCGACGCCTGCCTGACCAACGCGCTGGACAAGATCGGGCCCGGCCGGGCGCAGTACACGCTGTGCTGCGACGACGAGACCGGCGGGACCGTCGACGACCTCATCGCCTACCTGTGCGCCGACGACGAACTGCTGCTGATCCCGAACGCGGCCAACTGCGCCGAGGTGGCCCGCCGTCTGTCCGAAGCAGCCCCGGCCGGCGTTGAGGTGCGTGACGCGCATCGTGAGTACGCCGTGCTCGCTGTCCAGGGCACCCGCAGCGACGAGACTTTGCATTCGCTCGGGCTGCCCACCGGCCACGACTACATGGCGTTCGATGTCACTTCGTGGCAGGGGACGAGGATCACGGTGTGCCGCACCGGCTACACGGGTGAGCGGGGCTACGAACTGGTGGTGCCCGTCGACGCCGCAGTGCGGGCCTGGGACGCCTTGCTCGCAGCCGGTGCGCCGCACGGCATCAGGCCCTGTGGGCTCGGCGCGCGCGACACCTTGCGCACCGAGATGGGCTACCCGCTGCACGGTCAAGATCTGTCCCTGGACATCAGCCCGGTGCAGGCACGGGTGGGCTGGGCGGTGGGATGGGACAAGCCGGCGTTCTGGGGGCGGCAGGCACTGCTTGCGGAGCGGAAGGCCGGGCCGGCCCGGCTGCTGCGGGGGATCGGCGCCCTCGGCCGTGGTATCCCGCGACCCGGCATGGTCGTCGCCCTGGACGGCAGCGCCGCCGGGCAGGTCACCTCCGGCACGTTTTCACCGACCCTGCGCAAGGGAATCGGCTTGGCGCTGCTGCCGCCGGGCGTCGTCGACGGTACCCGGGTCGACGTCGAGATCAGGGGACGACGGGAGCCGTTCGAGGTGGTGCGGCCGCCGTTCGTGCAGCCCTCGACCCGCGAGGCGTGACGGCCGGCCGCTCCGTCACGGCAGGGCTTCGCCGCCGGGTTCGGCGAGCAGCGTGGCTGCTGCCCGCAGGTGCGGGACCGCGAGCAGGGCCCCGGTGCCGTCGTCCCGACCCACCTCGTAGTCGACCAACGGCTCGAGCCTCAGCGTGTCCAGCAGCGCGGCGTGTCCGGGGTCGGCGGACCTGTGCCCGGCGACCAGCCAGCGGGTCGTGCGCCGCCCGATGCGATGTGCCACGGCGGCCGCAGCGGTCGACACCAATCCGTCCAGTACCAGTGGTGTCCGGCGTACGGCGCTCTGGGAGACGAACCCGCTGAGCGCGGCAAGGTCGGCGCCGCCGACGGCGGCCAGCAGGTCGATCATGTCTCCACGACCGGTGAGAACCCGTCGCCCGCGGCGCGCGGCGTCGCGCACTGCCGCACACTTGCGCATCCACACTCGGTCGTCGACCTCCGAACCCCGGCCGACGACCGCAGCGACCTCCTTGCCGGTGAGGACCGCCGCCAGCGTGGCTGCTGGCGTGCTTGACGCAACGCCGAGGCCCGTGGCCACCAGCAGGTCGGCGCCTCTGTCCACCTCGTCGTCCGCGATCGCGACGCCGAGACCGAAAGCGGCCTCCGCCTCGTCTCTCATGAGTGCGTCCTCGATGTCGATCCGCCCGGTCCCGCGTCTGATCCGGCGATCTTCCACCTCGGCCGGCAGGCTCGATGCGTCGGCGTCGACCGCGACGTCGACGACCCGTACGCCGACCGCTGCCAGGTCGGCCAGCATCCCGGTGGCCCCGGAACCGAGCAGATCGCGCAGACGGTCCGGCGTGGTCGTCGGCGGCTGTGCGGATACCCCTGCGGCGGCGATGCCGTGATCGCCGGCGAAGCAGGCGAGCCGGATTCGGGTGAGAGCAGTGGCCGGGCAATGTCCTTGCGCGGAGGCGATCCAGACGGCGATGTCGCCGAGGCGTCCGGACGCGCCGCGAGCTGCGTCGAGCTGGGTCAGCCGCGCGCGTGCCCGGCGGCGCACGGCCTCGTCGGGGAGAGGGATCCGGGCCGCGCGGTCGGCCAGGTTGATGGGCATGCGGTGTCCTCTGCCGGCTGGTGGCTGCAGGAGAACCCTAGGGAACGAGCATTGGCCGGCCGGCCGAGGTGATGGGACCGTCCCCGCCGCCCCCGGCCCGGCGGGGACGGTCCCGCCCCTCAACACCGAGTCGGCCCGCAACCCCCCTCGTCTCGCGACGCGGGCCGACGTCCCCCGGTGTCAGACAAGACGCGGACACTGGTCGGTCATGACGCGGCTGGCGAGCCGACTTTCGTCGGACCCTCGAACTGCGCCGCGGCGCGGAAGTTGGCCCTGCGCGCGGCCCGGCGCAGGGCGGCGAGGACCGGCCGTCCGGCCACGACGCACAACGTCGCGGTCAGCACGGCTCGAACGGCATCCCAGACCAGCGAGGTGGCCGCGAAGAACGCGGCATAGCGAACGAGGTTCGACCCGATCGGGTCACCGGCCTGGAAGGCCAGCCCACCGTCGGCGAAGACGGCGAACGGCCAGAACCACAGGTTGATCAGCAGTCCGTACAGCAGACCGGCCGCCGCGCCGTAGCCGGCGAGCATCACCAGTTCGGCACGGCCCCGCAGGGGTGGCAGCAGGCCTGCGCCCAGCCCGATCCAGCCCGCCGCGATCATCTGGAACGGCAGCCACGGCCCGACCCCTCCGGTGACCAGGGCGCTGGCGAGCAGGGTCAACTGCCCGAGCACGAAGCCGAATCCGGGCCCCAGGGCTCGGCCGGCGAGCACGAACAGGAAGAAGACCGGCTCGACTCCGCCCGCGCCGGTGCCCATCACCCGTAAACCGGTTCCGACCGCGGCGAGCACGCCGAGCATGGCGACGGCCTTCGCGTCCATCTCACCCTCGGCCAGCTGGGCCACGACGACGACCAACAGGAGTGGGAGCAGTGCCGCGAACAGCCACGGTGCGTCGCCGGAGTGCGCCAGGCCCTGGCCGGCGTCGATGAGGAACGGCCAGCCGAAGGCGGCGACTCCGATCGCGGAGACCAGGGAAAGGGACGCAACTGTTCGCGGTCGCACCCGGATGGCCGCGACCCGCGGTGGAACGGCGTCGCCGGTCACGAGGCTGCCCCGAGGGCGGCGGCGACGTCGCCGACGGTGAGCCATGGCTGCGGCGCCATGACCTTGGCGACCTGCGGTGCGAAGACGGGCGACCCGACGACCACGTCGGCGGTCGGACCGTCGGCCACCACCTCGCCGTCGGCGAGCACGACCACCCGGGTGGCGAGTTCGGCGACCAGTTCGACGTCGTGGGTCGCGAGGACGACTGCGTGTGCGGAGCCGGCCGACACCAGGTCGCGCAGGACGGCACTCAGGCGTCGCTTGGCTGCGTAGTCCAGACCCCGGGTGGGCTCGTCGAGCAGGAGCACCGGCGGCGCGGCGGACAGGACGACGGCGATGGCGAGACAGAGTCGCTGCCCTTCGGAGAGATCCCTGGGATGGGTCGCGTCGTCGATATCCGGGGCAACGCGGGTCAGCAGTCGACGGCAGGTGCCTGCCCCGGCCGCCGCGTCGGCATCGGCCTCACGGCACTCGTCCGCCACAGAGGCGGTGTACAGGAGATCCGATGGGTCCTGGGGGACCAGCCCGGCAGCACGCACCATCTCGCTCGGGCCCGCCCGGTGTGGCCGAAATCCACCGGTGGAGACGGTTCCCGCGCTGGGCTCGACCAACCCGACCAGAGCGGCCAGCAGACTGGACTTGCCCGCACCGTTGCGCCCCATCAGGGCGACAATCTCACCGGGCCGGACGGCAAAGTCGACGCCGCGGAGTGCCACCGTCTCGCCGTACCGCACGACGAGACGGTCCGTCGTCACCAGCGGAGCGTCGGTCGGCAGCGTGGGTACGGCGCGCAACGCGCTGGTGTGGCCCAACGCGGCCCGCAGTTCGCCGGCGGCCCGGCGAGCGTCGCGGACCGACAACGGCAGCGGATGCCAGCCGGCGAGGCGACCGAGCTCGACGACCGGCGGCACGATGGGCACCGTCGCCATGATCTGGGCGGGCGGCCCGTCGACGACCCGCCCGTCACCGGGAAGGTGCAGCACGCGGTCCGCGTACTGGACCACCCGCTCCAGCCGGTGCTCGGCGAGCAGCACGGTCGTGCCGAGATCGTGGACGAGTCGCTGGAGTGCGGCGAGCACGTCCTCGGCGGCCTGCGGGTCCAGCGCCGACGTGGGCTCGTCGAGGACCAGGACCTGAGGGTGCGACGTCAGAGCGGCTCCGATCGCCACTCGCTGCAACTGGCCGACGGACAGGGTCGACAACGGACGGCGGCGCACATCGGCCAGCCCGAGCAGGTCGAGGGACTCCTCCACCCGGCGGCGCATGACATCGGGCGCGAGCCCCAGCCATTCCATACCGAACGCGAGCTCGTCCTCGACGATGTCGGCAACCAGTCCCGAACGGGGATCCTGCCCGACCACACCGACCACGTCGGCGAGGTCCCGAGGGCGATGCGTGCGCGTGTCCCGGCCGGCCACCAGGACGCGCCCGCCGAGCGTGCCGCCGGTGAAGTGCGGCACCAAGCCGTTGACGGCGCGGAGCAGCGTCGACTTGCCCGAGCCGGTCCGGCCCACCACCAGGCACAGCTCGCCCTCGGGAACCCGCAGGCGCACCTCGCGCAGCACGGCCGTGTTCCTGCCCGGGTAGCGGACGGAGACGTCCTCGAACACGATCACGCCGTCACCTCGGCCGGTCGAGGTGCGACCCACGCCGGCAGGAGAGCCACCAACGCGCCCGCGACCGGCAGCGCCGGCAGGTCCGGCACGACGAGCGGCACGACCAGCAGGTTCATGCCCGGCACTCCCTGGGAGGCGGCGACGGCGAACGCCACGGCGACGAACGCTCCTGACCCCGCGACCACCCACTCGGGCAACAGCCAGGGATCGGGCCGGTACCGCGTGCGTAGCGAGGCATGCCCCCCCAGGACGAAGCCGCCCGCCGCGAGCGCGAGCCCGAGTGCCAGCAGGGCCGGCGCCGTCGACGCGGCCGAGCCACCGTCGAGCAGCCCGTACACACCGACGCACACTCCGAGCAGGCCGCCGATCACCAGCAGCGACGTCACCCGGCGTCGAGTCGCCGGCACCGAACCGGCGCGGCCGAAGCCGCGGGAGTCCATCGCCGCCGCCAGTTCCAGGGCTCGTTCGAGCGAGCCCTCGAGCACGGGCATGGCGACGCGGCCCAGCCCTCGGAGCCCCGTGGCCTTGTGGCCGCGGAGTCGGTGTGCGCGCCGGATGCGGACCGCGTCCTCGACCAGCCGCGGCGCGAACGTCATGGCGACCACGAGCGCCACGCCGGCCTCGTAGAGGGCACCAGGCACCGACCGCAACAGCCGTCGGGCGTCGGCGAGCGCGTTGGCGGCCCCCATGCAGGCCAGGATCACCGCCAGCCGCAGTCCGTCGTAGAACGCCAGCATCACCGCCTCCAGCGTCACCGGCCCACCGACCTTCAGCGCGGCCGCCCACTCGGGCAGGGCGATCTCCGGCAGCGTGATCAGCACCGTGGAACCGCCGACGTGTGCACCGAAGACGGCCTGGAAGACGACCCGGATCGCGATCACGGCAAGACCGAGCTTGAGGAAGGCGTTGAACGAGCCTCCCCACGGCGCCTGCGTCCGCCGGGCCGCCACGACGTAGGCCGTGACCGCGAGCAGCAGTCCGAGCAGTAGGGGGTTGGTGGTGCGGCTGGCAGCGGCGGCGAGCCCCAACGCCCACAGCCACCACGCCCCGGCGTGCAGCTGACGGGGCAGCCGGGCCGCCCGTCGCGCCGGGACCGTCAGGGTCGTCACGGCGCCGTCGAACCCCTCGACCGCACCACGGCCGCCACGGCGACCACGGCGATCGCTCCGATGCCCACGAGCAGACCGACCGGGATCCCGTCGTCGTCCGCGTCGGCGGCCCCGCCGGTGTCGGCTGCGGCCGGGGTCTCCGACTGTGGCAGGGCGAGCTCGACGGTCTCCTCCGGACCGGTGGGTGCCGGTGTACTCACGGCTCCGCCGCACCCCTGCTGCGGGTAACCGCCCAGCCCGCAGGTCAGACCGGCGGCGTCGAGGCGGACCTCCGTGACGTCGGCGAGGACGTCGGCGCCGGTCGCGTCTTGCGGCACGACGGCGCAGGCGCCTTCGGCGGCCGGAGGCTCGGAGCCGTCCTCGGAATCGGCCTCGGTGCCGTAGTCGATCACGACGGCGACCCGCTTCTCGTCCGGGCCCGCATCGGTGGACCCGCAGATCAGTTCGAAGTCGCCGTCCGCGCGCGGAAATCGCGGTTCGGCCCCGGCCACCGCGTACCGCCAGCCCTCGACGGCACCGTCGGTGGGTGTGGCGTCGGCCGGGCCGATCTGGGCGAAGGTCCAGGCGCCGTCGGTCCACTGGAAGTAGCCCCAGAAGCGGAAGACGTCGTCCTGGGCGTGCGCGGTGAGCGGGAGTGCCAGGGCGAGAGCAGTGGCGGAGCCGGCCGCGGACAACGCGGCCCGGCGCAGTGCGGAGGTGCGCATGGGTGACCTTTCGGTGAGCGGTCCGGTGACGAGGACGGACCACCCTCCCGGTGCCCGGCTGCAGCGCAGCCATGGCCAGGGTCGACGACCCGGCCCCGTCCCGCAGGCCTCGACGGAACGTGGAGCCGCTCGCACCCGACAGGTATCCCGGCTCGCCGCGACGAACTGGACGCGGGCTCTGGTGGCACCGCGCGCGGCCTACGGTTGCGGGTCAGCGTCGGCATCCGACCGACTTCCCCCGACCAGGTACGTGGAGCTGTCGGGACTGTCCCACGCCGGCAGGGCTGACGTCAAAGGTGGCCGGTAGCCTTCGTCGAGCAGACGATCGGCGGGAGGTGCGATGGCCTGGACCTGGCGTTACCTGGACCAGGAGGGGAGCGTGATCCCGCCCGCCAAGGTCTCCGGCGGTGGCGACGGCAGTGGGTTCCCGACCCAGTCCGAGGCTGAGTCCTGGCTCGGCGAGCGCTGGCGGGCGCTCGCCGACGCCGGTGTGGACGCAGTGACCCTGCTCGAGGACGGCAGGGACGTCTACGGACCGATGAGCCTGCGTCCACCCGACTGAGCCGACTCCGGCTCAGCCGAGGCGGAGCTGCTTGCCGAAGCTTCGCGAGAGGGACTGTCCTGCGTAGAAGCCGACGCCGGGTATCGGTGTATAGCCGCTGGACTCGTAGAGCGCCACTGCCTCAGGCTGGCGCAGGCCGGTCTCGAGAACCACCCGCACGTAACCGGCCTCGGCCGCGCGCCTCTCCAACTCGGCGAGCAGTCGGCGGGCGTACCCGATGCCGCGGCGGTCTTCGACGACGTACATGCGCTTGATCTCGGCCGCTTCGTCGTCGTGCCGGCGGAACCCGCCGGACGCCACCGGCTCGGCGCCGGAAAAGCCCACTAGGAACACGCCGTCTGGGGGTGCGAACTGCGCGGGGTCCACCGGTGACTCGTCCACGCCGCCGTAGCGCTCGATGTACTCCTGCTGCAATTCGGCCTCGAGGGCGCGCACGACGGCGTCGCCGTAGGCCAGCGCGCGCACCGTGAACTCGCCCGGATCGGCCTGCGTCCGGGCCGGCAGGGCCGCGCTCACACCGGCGTCCCGGGCTTCACGGTCGGCTTCGGCAGCCGGAACCTGCGGATCTGGGTCGAGCGGGCGATGGCATACAGCACGTGGCCACGGCCGGTGTCGTCGGGAAAGCGGGTACGGACCTCGCGTTTGACCCGGAACGCCATCATGGTCACGTCGAGGATCACCAGCAGCATCGTGGCGAGCCACAACAGCGTCGAGAACACCCGCAGCTGGGCATTGGGGACGAAGCTCAACAGCAGCACGAACAGGACGAGCGGCAGGAAGAACTCGGCGACGGTGCGGCGCGAGTCGACGTAGTCACGCAGGAACCGGCGCACCGGCCCTTTGTCGCGCTCGAGGAAGTACCGCTCGTCGCCCGTGCTCATGGCCTGACGGGAACGCGCCCGGTCGGCGCGGGCGAGTTCACGCTCCCGCTTGAGCGCTTCGCGCCGGGTCAGTGGCGGGCGGACGCGTTGCTTGCGGGCCTGCTCGGCCTCGCGCCGGGTCGGCGTCGGCCGACCCTTGCCGGCCGGGGCGTCACCGGAGGCTGCGGCGTTCGGTGTCGAGGAGGTG
>DATFBR010000098.1:0-11951 GCA_035253685.1 Jiangellaceae bacterium | reverse complement strand
CGAGATCGCGTTCCTGCTCGCCACGGACCTCGCCGTTCTCGACCACGAGGACGGCACGGTGCTGCTCGTGGCCAATGCGGTGAACTGGGACGACACCGACGAACGCGTCGACGAGGCCTGGGCCGGCGCAGTCGCCCGGCTCGACCGGATGACGATGCTGCTCGCCGCGCCGACGCCCTCGTCGGTGGCCTCGCACAGCACCGAGGCACCGTCCCGACATGCCAGCCGCACTGCGCGTTCCGACTACCTGGCGGCGGTCGAGCAGGCGAAGGAGCAGATCCGGGCCGGCGAGGCGTTCCAGATCGTCGTCTCCCAGCGGTTCGAGGCGCCAACCGATGCCGACGCCCTGGACGTGTACCGCGTGCTGCGCCGGGAGAACCCGAGTCCCTACATGTACCTGCTACGGCTCCCCGGACCGGAGGGCGGCCGGTCCGGTGCGTACGACGTCGTCGGCTCCAGCCCGGAGGCACTGGTCAAGGTCACCGGTGACCGGGTGATGACCCATCCCATCGCCGGCACCCGGTGGCGCGGCGAAACTCCCGAGGTCGACGCCGCACTCGCCACCGAACTGCTGGGCGACCCGAAGGAGCGTGCCGAGCACCTCATGCTCGTGGACCTGTCCCGCAACGACCTCGGCCGCGTCTGCGAGCCCGGCAGCGTCGAGGTGGTCGACTTCATGACCGTTCGCCGGTACAGCCATGTCATGCACATCGAATCCACGGTCGTGGGCCGGCTCGCCGCCGACCGGTCCGCGCTGGACGTGCTGGCGGCGTGCTTCCCGGCCGGAACCCTGTCCGGAGCGCCGAAGCCACGGGCCATGCAGATCATCGAGGGGCTCGAACCGACCCGGCGTGGCCTCTACGGCGGGGTCGTCGGATATCTCGACTTCGCCGGCGACCTGGACGTCGCCATCGCCATCCGCACCGCCGTCGTCCGGGACGGCATCGCGTACGTCCAGGCCGGTGGCGGTGTTGTCGCCGACTCCGATCCGCAGGCCGAGGAGGCCGAGAGCCGTAACAAGGCCGCCGCGGTCCTGCGTGCGGTGGCCGTCGCCGGGTCGATCCGCCCGGTGGGAGGCGGGACGGCATCGTGACCGGTACGCCCGGGCCCGGCCGCGGCTACCGGGCGGCGCTGTCGTGCCTGGTGGCCGGAGGTACCGTCGGACTGCTCGCGTCGGGGCGTACCTGGGGCGAGGCGGCGGTCGACGACGGGCTCGTGTCGACGACGATGCAGGTCAGCGGCCGGGATCTGGTCCCACTCGTTCCGGCGGTCGCGCTTCTCGCGCTGGCAGCCGTCGTCGCCGTCCCGGCGACCCGGCGCACCGGGCGGCGGCTGGTCGGAGCGGTGCTGGCAGCGACGGGCCTGGTCACGGCGGCGTGGGCGGCGGTCGTTGCGTCCGACCTCAGCTCCCGTACCGCGCAGTGGGCCGGTGCCGGAGGCGGTGACGTGACGGCAGTGCGGACCTCACCCACGTGGGCAGTGGCCGCCGCGGCGGCCGCCCTGCTCATCGGCGGCACCGGTCTGGCGGTACTGGTGCGCGGTCCGGGATGGCCGACCCTGGGCCGCCGCTACGAGCGGCGGACAGCCCGGCCGGACCCACCGTCGACCGGTGACTCGTCGGACCTGCGGGCTGGTCGCGAGACCTGGGAGGCGATCGACCGCGGCGAGGACCCCACCAGCTGACCGCCGGCACCCGCAGATCCGGCGGAGCGGGCACAATGGGCCGTAGCCTCGACCCGCCCAGGAGGAGCGCATGGCTGAGCACCGGAGCCACAACGAGCACGGCAACACAGCGGCCGGGTGGACGGCCGTCATCATCATGGTGATCGGCTTCATCGTGGGTGCCATCGCCGTGATCCAGCTCAACTGGCCGCTGTTCTGGATCGGTGGCGTGGGTGTCGTGGTGCTCGGTGCAATCGTCGGCAAGGTCATGCAGATGATGGGCATGGGTCAGCCGCTGCCGGCCGAACAGCGGGGGGCGTCCCCCTCGACGGCTCCGGACCACGACGGGTAGGCCGTGGGCGCCGGGGGGCCCGATCCGGACCAACCGCCGGTCACCGTCGGCGGCGTGACCCTCGACGTCGCACGCAGGTGCGCCGTCGCCGCCGGTCGCGAGGTTCGACTCACGGCGCTGCAGTCGGCACTTCTCGCCCACCTGATGGGGCGACCGGGCCAAGTCGTCAGCCGCGAGGAGCTGATGAGCGAGGTCTGGGGCTATCCGGCGGCCATGGGCACCCGGACGATCGACGTTCACGTGGCCGAGCTCCGGGCGAAGCTGGGTGAGGAACTCCGGATCCGGACCGTGCGCGGCGTCGGGTACGGCGTGGAGGCGCCCGGTCGCTCCGTTTGAGCGGGCCGATCCGCACAGAACCCGGGGGGCCGGCCGCCAGGACCGGTGCTCTGGCTACCCTGGTGCGACCGGCGCGCCCAGGTCCGGTGCCCGGAACGGACGGCGAAGGGGGAACGTGAGCGTTCTCGACGAGATCCTCGACGGTGTTCGGGCCGACCTCGCCGAACGCCAGCAAGGGGTCTCCCTCGACGACCTCAAGGCCCGGGCGGCCCGCCGGCCGCCGACGCGCGACCCCATGCCGATGCTCCGGTCGCCCGGGGTGTCGGTGATCGCCGAGGTCAAGCGCGCTAGCCCGTCCCGCGGCGCCCTGGCCGAGATCAGCGATCCGGCGGCGCTGGCGCGCGACTACGAGGCAGGCGGAGCCGCGGCGATCAGCGTGCTCACCGAACGCCGGCGCTTCGGCGGCACCCTGGACGACCTGAAGGCCGTCTGCGACGCCGTGGACGCCCCGGTGTTGTGCAAGGACTTCATCCTCACCAGCTACCAGCTGTGGGAGGCGCGCGCCTGCGGCGCCGACCTGGCGCTCCTGGTGGTTGTGGCGCTCGAGCAGAACGCCCTCGTCGCGCTGGTCGAGCGGGCCGAGTCGATCGGTCTGACGCCGCTGGTCGAATGCCACACCGCCGACGAGATCGACCGGGCGGTCGACGCGGGCGCCCGCCTGATCGGCATCAACGCCCGTGACCTCACCACGCTGGCGGTCGACGTCGGCACGTTCGAGCGGCTCGCGCCGCTGATTCCGGACGGAACCGTCGCGGTGGCCGAGTCCGGTGTCCGTGGGCCTCGAGACGTCATCGAGCTCGCCCGGGCGGGTGCGCACGCGGTCCTGGTCGGGGAGAGCCTGGTCACCGGCAAGGAGCCGCGGACGGCCGTCGCCGACCTGGTCGCTGCCGGAGCCCATCCGGCGCTGCGCCAGGGGCGGTCGTGACGGCGGGGGCGGCGGGTTCCCGCACGGCAGTTCCCGACGCCCGTGGCCACTTCGGACCCTACGGCGGCCGGTTCGTACCGGAGGCCCTCGTCGCCGCCCTCGACCAGCTCGACCACGAGTACCTGGCCGCGCGGAGCGATCCCGCCTTCGCTGCCGAACTCGACGGCCTGCTGCGTGACTACAGCGGACGACCGACCCCGCTCACCGAGGCCCGTCGCTTCGGCGCCGAGGCCGCCGCCGGTGCCCGCGTGCTGCTCAAGCGGGAGGATCTGAACCACACCGGTTCACACAAGATCAACAATGTGCTCGGACAGGCACTGCTCACCCGCCGCATGGGCAAGCGACGTGTCATTGCCGAGACCGGCGCCGGCCAGCACGGTGTCGCCACGGCCACCGCCGCCGCCCTGCTCGGCCTCGACTGCGTCGTGTACATGGGGGAGGAGGACACTCGCCGGCAGGCTCTCAATGTCGCCCGGATGCGCCTGCTCGGCGCCGAGGTCGTCTCCGTGCGGACCGGCTCGCGCACCCTGAAGGACGCGATCAACGAGGCGATGCGCGACTGGGTCACCAACGTCGCAACCACGCATTATCTGCTGGGCACCGTGGCCGGTCCGCATCCGTTCCCCGTTCTGGTGCGCGACTTCCAGTGCGTGATCGGGCTCGAGGCACGCGGTCAGGTACTCGGACTCACCGGTCGCCTGCCCGACGCCGTCGCCGCCTGCGTGGGCGGTGGTTCGAACGCGATCGGCATCTTCCACCCGTTCCTGGACGACGAGGACGTGCGCCTGTTCGGCTTCGAGGCCGGCGGCGACGGAGTCGACACCGGCCGGCACGCCGCGACGATCACCGGCGGTTCGCCGGGCGTCCTCCACGGTGCGCGTTCCTACCTGCTGCAGGACGCCATGGGTCAGACCGTGGAGTCGTACTCCATCTCCGCGGGTCTCGACTACCCCGGAGTCGGGCCCGAGCACGCCTGGCTGCACGACACCGGACGGGCCGGCTACGAGGCCGTCCCCGACGCCGAGGCGATGGAGGCCTTCGGCCTGCTGTGCCGGACCGAGGGGATCATCCCGGCGATCGAGAGCGCGCACGCTCTGGCCGGGGCCCGGCGTCTGGGCCGGCGGCTCGGTGAGGGCACGGTCGTGCTCGTCAACCTGTCCGGGCGGGGCGACAAGGACAGCGACACGGCCGCCCGGTGGTTCGGGTTGGTGACCGGTGATGACTGACGAGTCGGGATCGCGGTTGTCGGCAGCGTTCGAACGGGCCCGGTCCGAGGGCCGGGCGGTGCTGGTGGGTTACCTTCCGGCCGGCTACCCGACCGCCGCCGGGGCGGTCGCGGCTCTGCGGGCGATGGTGGCCGCGGGTGTCGATGTGGTCGAGGTCGGGTTGCCGTACAGCGATCCGCTGATGGACGGGCCGACGATCCAGCGCGCCGTCGACGCTGCGCTGCGCTGCGGTACCACCACCGTCGACGTGCTCCGGACGGTGGAGGCGGTCACGTCGGGCGGGACACCCGCGGTGGTGATGTCGTACTGGAACCCGATCGCCCGCTACGGGCCCGATCGTTTCGCCCGCGAACTGGCGGCGGCCGGCGGATCCGGAGTCGTCACCCCCGATCTCATCCCCGACGAGGCGTCGGAGTGGCTGCCGCCTGCCCGCGCTCACGGGCTCGACACGGTCTTCTTGGTGGCGCCGTCGTCCACCGACGAGCGGATCGCTCTGACCGTCGACGCCTGCAGGGGGTTCGTCTACGCCGCATCGACCATGGGGGTCACGGGTGCCCGGGTCAAGGTGAGTGACGCCGCGGCCACTCTGGTGGCTCGAACGCGCGCGGCGACCACGCTGCCGGTCGCCGTCGGGCTCGGGGTGTCGACCCACGACCAGGCCGCCGAGGTGGCGGGCTTCGCCGACGGGGTCGTCGTCGGCTCGGCATTCGTCCGGTGCCTGATCGACGCCGACGGCGAGGCGTCGGGCGTCGCCGCGGTCGCGGAGTTGGCGGGTCGGCTCGCGGGCGGCGTACGGCAGGCCGGGAATCGCCTCGCCGGGCGTTGAGCTGGAGGAACACGACATGATCACCTGGAGGAGCCGGTTGGATGAGCCGTGACAAAGCGGCGATCCGGGCTCGGGCCCGGCAGCTACGGGAGGCCGAGGCGCGCCGGCAGCGCCGGCGCGAGCAGCTCATCCGGTTCGGCGTCGTCGCCGCTGTCGTCGTGGTGGTCCTCATCGTCACCATCGCCGTGCTGGCCAGCCGCCCGTCCGCCGACGACTCCGCGGCCCTGCCCAGCGGCGTTGCCGCATCGGACGGGGGTGTCGCGGTCGGTGACGAGTCGGCGCCGGTGACCGTCGACCTGTGGATCGACTTCCAATGCCCGTTCTGCCGCGACTTCGAGCTGGCTTCCGGACCGACCCTCGACGAGCTCGTGGCCGACGGGAGTGCCCGGCTGGTCTACCATCCGCTCTCGTTCCTGGGCGAGGAGTCCGAGCGGGCCGCCAACGCGTTCGGTTGCTCGGTCGACGAGGGCAGACCGGTGGAGTACCAGCGCGTCTTGTTCGAGAACCAGCCGGCCGAGGGCACCGGTGGGTTCACCGTCGACGACCTGATCGCACTCGGTGAGCAGGCGGAGGTCACGGGAGACGCGTTCGAGACCTGTGTGACCGACGGCAGCTACGACGGGTGGGTGGCCAACGTGGCGGCCAGCCAGCAGGACGCGGGTGTGACCGCTACTCCGACGGTCGTCGTCGACGGGCAGACACTGCAGTCCGAGCAGCTGACTCCCGAGGGCGTCCGCGCCGCAGTCGAGCAGGCGGCCGGCTGAGTCCTGCGACGACCCGATAGCGTCGAGACCGTGTTCACGTCCGCTGCGGCGTCGGTGCCGCTGGCCGCACCGGCATCGATTCCGAGCCCGGCCGAATCGGTCTGGTACCTCGGACCGGTTCCACTGCGCGCATATGCCCTGTGCATCCTGGCCGGCATCGTGCTGGCGATCTGGCTGGGCGACCGGCGCTGGATCGCGCGCGGCGGCGAACCCGGCGTCGTCGGCGACATCGCCATCTGGGCCGTGCCCTTCGGGATCGTCGGTGCGCGGCTGTACCACGTCGCGACGGACTGGGAGATGTACTTCGGCGAGGGCGGCGATCCGCTCGAGGCGCTGCGGGTGTGGCAGGGCGGCCTCGGCATCTGGGGCGCCATCGCGTTCGGCGCGCTCGGAGCGTGGATCGGTGCTCGCCGGCGGGGCGTGCCGCTGCCGGCGCTCGCCGATGCACTCGCGCCCGGGATCGTCCTGGCCCAGGCGATCGGCCGCTGGGGCAACTGGTTCAACCAGGAGTTGTTCGGCGGCCCGACCGATCTGCCCTGGGCGGTCGAAATCGACCAGCAGTTCCGCCCGGAGCGATTCGCCGACGTCGCGACGTTTCATCCGACGTTCCTCTACGAGTCGCTGTGGTGCGTCGGGGTCGCGCTCGTCCTGATCTGGGCGGACAAGAGGTTCCGGATGGGTCATGGCCGGGTCTTCGCCCTCTACGTGGCCCTCTACACACTCGGCCGGGTGTGGATCGAGTACCTGCGCGTCGACCCGGCCCGCGAGGTGCTCGGAGTGCGCATCAACGTCTGGACCTCGATCCTGGTGTTCGCGGCAGCGGTCGTCTACATCGTCGTCTCCGCCCGTCGACGTCCCGGTCGCGAGGCACCGGAGGCGTTGCGGGGAGCGGCAGCGACCGCCCCGCCGGCGGCCGAGGACGAACAGGCCGCCGCGGACGAGGCCGAGACCGGCGCAGACGTTGCAGTACCCGCCGCCGGACTCGATTCCGGCGACCGGGCCGCGCCGTCGGGCGACGAGCCGGCGCTTGACCGCCAGGACCGCGGCGCGGACTAGGGGCGTTCCCGACAGGTGAGGTAAGCCTCATCATTGTTGTTCGGTCATGACCGGCTCTCGTAATCTCGGGTCATGACCGGCGGATCGGCACGGGTGGGACACGAGCACGCGGACGTCACCGGCGGATGGTTGCGCCCGGCCGTCTTCGGTGCCATGGACGGGCTGGTATCGAACTTCGCCCTGATCGCCGGTGTCGCCGGCGGCGGCGTCGACCGCACGGTGATCGTGCTGGCGGGCCTGGCCGGCTTGGCCGCCGGCGCCTTCAGCATGGCTGCGGGCGAGTACACGTCGGTGGCCGCCCAGGCCGAGCTCGCCGAGGCCGAGATCGCCGTCGAGCGGGAGGAGCTGAGGGTCAACCCCGACGCCGAGGAACGAGAACTGGCCGCGATGTACGTCGCCCGCGGGCTGGATGCCGACCTGGCCGCGGAGGTCGCACGCCAGCTGCACCGTGACCCGGAGACTGCGCTGCACGTGCACACCCGTGAGGAGCTCGGGGTGACACCCGGCGAGCTGCCGTCGCCGCGACTCGCGGCGACGTCGTCGTTCCTGTCGTTCGCCGTCGGCGCCCTCATCCCCGTGCTGCCCTACCTCCTTGGCCTCGATGCACTGTGGCTGGTGACCGTTCTCTCCCTGACCGGGCTGTTCGTGTGCGGTGCGGTCGTGACCCAGGTGACCTCGCGGCCATGGTGGTACGGCGGCCTCCGCCAGCTCGTCCTGGGAGCGGCGGCGGCAGCCCTGACGTATGCTTTCGGCAACCTGGTCGGAACTTGACCAGCTGACGAGCCCGGTCGGATAGTCTCCTTCGAACCCCGCGCAGGGCCAGCGCAGTCCCTCGCACCCGCCGCCAGAACCGACGACGGGAGCGGCCCATGCGCCATCTGCCCGCTGCCCAGGGGCTCTATCACCCGAGTCACGAGCACGACTCCTGCGGCGTCGCGTTCGTCGCCACGCTGACCGGCATCGCCAGCCATGACATCGTCGACCATGGGCTGGCCGCCCTGCGCAACCTCGAGCACCGTGGTGCATCGGGTGCCGAGCCGGAGTCGGGAGACGGGGCCGGCCTGCTCGTCCAGGTGCCCGATGCGTTCCTCCGCGAGGTCGCCGGCTTCGACCTCCCGCCGGCGGGAGCGTTCGCGGTGGGGCTCGCCTTCCTGCCCGACGACGACCGGGCCGAACGGGCCACCATGGCCCGGGTCGGCGAGCTGGCCGCCGAGGAGCGGCTCACGGTGCTGGGATGGCGCGAGGTGCCCACCGCGCCGGCTCTGCTCGGTGCCACCGCTCTGTCGACGATGCCGCGCTTCCGCCAGCTGTTCATCGCCGCGGACGGACCGGACGGCGACGGCGTCGACACCCTGACTCCGTTGGCCCTGGACCGGCGCGCCTTCTGCCTGCGCAAGCGGGCCGAACACGAGACGCCGATCTACTTCCCGAGCCTGTCCTCGCGCACGCTGGTCTACAAGGGCATGCTGACCACCGGACAGCTGGAGCCGTTCTTCCCCGATCTGTCCGATCGCCGGTTCGCGTCGGCGATCGCCGTCGTGCACTCGCGGTTCTCGACCAACACGTTCCCCAGCTGGCCGCTCGCGCACCCGTACCGGTTCGTCGCGCACAACGGCGAGATCAACACCGTCATGGGCAACCGCAACTGGATGCGCGCCCGTGAGTCGCAACTCGCGAGCGACCTGATCCCCGGAGACCTGTCCCGGCTGTTCCCCATCTGCACGCCGGGCGCAAGCGACTCGGCTAGCTTCGACGAGGTGCTCGAACTGCTGCATCTCGGCGGTCGGAGCCTGGCCCACGCGATGCTCATGATGATCCCGGAGGCGTGGGAGAACCACACCGAGATGGACGCCCGCCGGCGGGCGTTCTACGAGTTCCACAGCACGGTGATGGAGCCGTGGGACGGCCCGGCGTGCGTGGTCTTCACCGACGGGACGCGGGTGGGGGGCCTGCTCGACCGCAACGGGCTGCGTCCGGGCCGGTTCTGGGTGACCGACGACGGCCTGGTCGTGCTCGCCTCCGAGACCGGCGTCCTCGACGTCGATCCGGCGACCGTCGTGCGCAAGGGCCGGCTACAGCCCGGCCGGATGTTCCTCGTCGACCTCGACGAGCACCGGGTCATCGAGGACGGCGAGATCAAGGCAACCCTGGCCGGCGCGGCGCCCTACGACGAGTGGCTGCACGGCGGACTGATCCGCCTCGACGACCTGCCGGAGCGCGAGCACGTCGTCCATACCCATGCCAGCGTCACGCGGCGGCAACAGGCGTTCGGCTACACCGAGGAGGAGCTGCGTGTGCTCCTTGCCCCGATGGCGCGAACAGGCTCGGAACCGATCGGCTCGATGGGCACCGACACGCCGATCGCGACCCTCTCCGACCGGCCTCGGCTGATCTTCGACTACTTCACCCAGCTGTTCGCCCAGGTCACGAACCCCCCGCTGGACGCCATCCGCGAGGAGCTGGTGACCTCGTTGGCCGGCACCATCGGTCCGGAGCACAATCTGCTCGCTGCCGCGCCGGCGTCGTGCCGCCAGGTGGTGCTGCCGTTCCCGGTGATCGACAACGACCAGCTCGCCCGGATCATCCACGTCAACCGCGACGGCGACCTGCCCGGTTACGGAACGCACGTCGCGCGCGGCCTGTACCGCGTCGCCGGCGGCGGCGACGAACTCGGCCGCCGGCTGGAGGAGATCTGTCTCGAGGTGTCCGCAGCGATCGCGGCCGGCGCGCGGATCGTCGTGCTCTCCGACCGCAACTCCGATGCCACATTCGCGCCGATCCCGTCGCTGCTGCTCACCGGCGCCGTCCACCACCACCTCATCCGAGAGAAGACCCGGACCCGGGTGGGCCTGGTGATCGAGGCGGGCGACGTCCGTGAGGTCCACCACGTGGCACTGCTGATCGGATACGGCGCCGCGGCCGTCAACCCCTATCTCGCGATGGAGAGCGTGGAGGATCTGGCCCGCGGCGGTGTGCTGCGACCCGACGTCACACCCGCCCAGGCCGTGGTCGGACTGATCAAGGCACTCGGCAAGGGCGTGCTGAAGGTCATGAGCAAGATGGGTGTCTCGACCGTCGCCTCGTACACCGGTGCGCAGATATTCGAGGCGATCGGACTGTCCGAGAACGTCGTGCAGCGATACTTCACCGGCACGACATCACGGCTGGGTGGCGTCGGGCTGGACGTACTCGCAGCCGAGGTCCGGCGCCGCCACGTCCGGGCCTACCCCCCGGACGGCATGACAGCGGCGCACCGGCGACTCGAGACCGGCGGCGAGTACCAGTGGCGCCGGGAGGGCGAGCCGCACCTGTTCGACCCGGAGACGGTGTTCCGCCTCCAGCACTCCACCCGCGCCGGTCGCTACGACGTGTTCAAGCAGTACACGAAGCGGGTCGACGAACAGTCCCGACGGTTGATGACGCTGCGCGGCATGTTCCGCTTCACCACCGGTGCCCGGCCGCCGGTGCCCATCGAGGAGGTCGAGCCGGTCGCGGCGATCGTGCGCCGGTTCTCGACCGGTGCGATGTCCTACGGTTCGATCAGCCAGGAGGCGCACGAGACCCTCGCGGTGGCGATGAACCGGCTCGGCGGCAGGTCGAACACCGGCGAGGGCGGCGAGGACGCCGAGCGTCTGCACGACCCGGAGCGGCGCAGCGCGGTCAAGCAGGTCGCCAGTGGCCGGTTCGGCGTGACCTCCGAGTACCTCACCAACGCGGACGACCTGCAGATCAAGATGGCGCAGGGCGCCAAGCCCGGTGAGGGCGGTCAGCTTCCCGGTCACAAGGTCTACCCATGGGTCGCTCGGACGCGGAACTCCACACCGGGCGTCGGGCTCATCTCGCCTCCGCCGCACCACGACATCTACTCGATCGAGGATCTCGCCCAGCTCATCCACGACCTCAAGAACGCCAACCCGGTGGCGCGGGTCCACGTCAAGCTGGTCGCGGAGGTGGGCGTCGGGACCGTCGCGGCGGGAGTCTCCAAGGCGCACGCCGACGTCGTGCTGATCTCGGGCCACGACGGCGGTACCGGGGCTGCGCCGCTGACCAGCCTCAAGCACGCCGGTGCGCCATGGGAGCTCGGCCTGGCGGAGACTCAGCAGACGCTGCTTCTCAACGGCCTGCGCGACCGGATCGTCGTCCAGGTGGACGGTCAGCTCAAGACGGGCCGGGACGTGGTGATCGCGGCCCTGCTCGGTGCCGAGGAGTACGGCTTCGCCACCGCACCGCTGGTCGTGTCCGGCTGCGTGATGATGCGGGTCTGCCACCTGGACACCTGCCCGGTCGGAATCGCCACCCAGAACCCCTTGCTGCGCGAGCGGTTCTCCGGACGGCCGGAGTTCGTCGTCACGTTCTTCGAGTACGTCGCCGAGGAGGTGCGCGAGAACCTGGCGGCGCTGGGGTTCCGCAGCCTGGACGAGGCGATCGGACGGGCCGAGCTGCTCGACACCGCCGCGGCCGTCGACCACTGGAAGGCAGGAGGGCTCGACCTCTCGCCGTTGCTGCACGTGCCGGACCTGCCCGCGGGCGCCGCCCGCCGTCAGGTGGTCGGACAGGACCATGCGCTGGAGAAGGCGCTGGACAACCAGCTGCTCGCGATCGCCGACGAGGCGATCACGACCGGTGTGCCGGTTCGCGCCCAGCTCGCCGTCCGCAACGTGAACCGGACGGTGGGCACGATGCTCGGCCACGAGGTGACCAGGCGTACCGGCGGCTCGGGGCTGCCCGACGGGACCATCGACATCACGCTGACCGGGTCGGCCGGACAGTCCTTCGGCGCGTTCCTCCCGGTGGGCATCACGCT
>DATFBR010000097.1:0-6454 GCA_035253685.1 Jiangellaceae bacterium | reverse complement strand
GCTCGCCGGCGAGGAGTCCTTCGACCGTGTGCTCCTGGACGCTCCGTGTACGGGCCTCGGAGCGCTTCGGCGGCGCCCGGAGGCGCGGTGGCGACGCCGGCCGGCCGACATCCCCGGCCTGCGGTCGCTGCAGGTGGCATTGCTGCGGTCCGCACTCGCCGCGGTCCGTCCCGGTGGCGTCGTGGCGTACGTCACCTGTTCGCCGCACCTGGCGGAGACGGTGACCGTGGTCTCCGACGTGCTGCCGGACCGGGCCGACGTCGACTGGGTCGATGCGCGGCCGCTGTTGCCCGGCGTGCCCAGGTTGGGAGAGGGTCCGGACGTTCAGCTCTGGCCGCACCGGCAGGGAACTGACGCGATGTACCTCGCGCTGCTGCGCCGCCGGTAACCTGCCGTCCCGTGGCCGTGCAGATCGCACCGAGCATCCTGTCCGCCGACTACGCCAACCTCGAGGCCGAGATCACCCGCATCCACGGCGCGGACTGGGTGCACGTCGACGTCATGGACAACCATTTCGTGCCCAACCTGACCATCGGCCTGCCGGTCGTCGAGGCGCTGCTCCACCGGACCGAGCTGCCGCTGGACTGTCATCTGATGATCGAGCAGCCCGACCGGTGGGCACCGGCCTACGCCGAGGCCGGCGTCGACAGCGTCACCTTCCACGTCGAGGCGGCGACGGCACCGGTCCGGTTGGCGCGTGAGCTGCGGCGGCTGGGTGCCCGCTCCGGGATCGCCCTGCGGCCGGCGACGCCGGTCGAACCGCTCGAGGATCTGTTGCCCGAGATCGACATGCTGCTGGTGATGACGGTCGAGCCGGGATTCGGCGGCCAGGACTTCCTCGACATGTGTCTGCCCAAGATCCGACGAGCGCGCCAGCTGGTGTCGAAGTCCGGCCTCGATGTCTGGATCCAGGTCGACGGCGGGGTGTCGGCAGAGACGATCGGGCGGTGTGCCGAGGCCGGCGCGGACGTGTTCGTCGCCGGCTCGGCCGTCTACGAGGCAGAGAACGCCGCGACGGCGATCGACGAACTGCGCACCCTGGCCGCGACGGCCGGGTAGCCGAGCGGGAACGGTGCGTCCTGGCCGGGATACACTCCGGGCAGAACGATGCGTGCTCCGGGGTCGGTGAAACTCCGAACCGGCGGTGACAGTCCGCGACCCGGTCATGGTCCTGTTCGCAGGGACCCGACCGGCTGACCCGGTGGAACTCCGGGACCGACGGTGAAAGTCCGGATGGGAGGCAGCACGCGCGGGCGGTCGCCGCGGCCGGAGGCACGAACCGTACGCGGTGCCCGAACCGCCCGCCGCGCGGCACCTCGCGCCATCCCCGGACTCGCCCGGCAGCGACGTGGAGGTCCGGTATGGCGAGCCCCGCAGAGGTCGCGGGGATGCGGCGCGCCCTCGATCTGGCTTGCAGCCCCGGTGTCCCCCTCGGGCCCAACCCGCGGGTCGGGTGCATCCTGCTCGACCCGACCGGAGGAACCCTCGCGGAGGGGTACCACCGCGGTGCCGGCGGGCGCCACGCCGAGGTCGACGCACTGCTCGCCGCCGGCGACCGGGCCCGCGGCGCCACTGCCGTCGTCACGCTGGAGCCGTGCAACCACCTCGGCCGGACCGGGCCGTGTGCCGAGGCGTTGATCGCCGCAGGTGTCGTCCGGGTCGTGTTCGGCCAGCCGGACACGAATCCGGTCGCCCGCGGCGGTGCCGAGGCCTTCCGGGCCGCGGGCGTCGAGGTCGAGGGGGGCGTCCTCGCCGACGAGGCACGCGCGGTCAACCCGATCTGGACGTTCGCCGTGGAACGCGGCCGCCCGTTCGTCACGTGGAAGTTCGCGGCGACACTCGACGGGCGCAGCGCGGCGGCGGACGGGACCAGCCGGTGGATCACCTCTCCCGACGCCCGCGCGGATGTCCACCGACTGCGAGCAGAGAGCGACGTCGTACTCGTCGGCACGGGGACGGTGCTGGCGGACGATCCGCGCCTGACGGTGCGTGCCGACGACGACTCTGCACTGCCGCGTGCCGTCCAACCGCTGCGCGCGGTGATGGGCCTGCGCCCGATCCCTGCCCACGCGGCCGTCCTCGACGACGCCGCAGAGACGGTCCATCTCGCCACGCGTGACCCCGAGCGGGCACTCCGCGACCTGTTCATCCTCGACCGCCAGCACGTCTGGCTGGAGGGCGGACCGAGGCTGGCCGGGGCGTTCGTGCACGCCGGTGTGGTCGACCGGGTCATCGCCTACCTCGCGCCGGCTCTGCTGGGCGCCGGTGCGGCGGCGCTGGCCGACGCGGGTGTCACGACCGTGAGCCGTGCCGTCCGGCTCGACATCGACGACGTCACCCGGGTGGGCCCGGATCTGCGGATCACCGCCCGGCCGGAGAAGGGATGACCATGTTCACCGGAATCGTCGAAGAACTGGGCGAGGTCGTCGCGCTCACCCTGCGCGCGCAGTCGGCGAGGATGACGCTGCGCGGACCGAGGGTGACCGTCGACGCCGTCCAGGGCGCCTCCATCGCGGTCAATGGTGTGTGCCTGACCGTCGTGGACGCCGCTGACGGCTCGTTCACGGCCGACGTGATGCGCGAGACCCTGGACCGGTCCACGCTGGCCGACCTCGGCGTGGGTGCCGCGGTGAACCTGGAACGGCCGGTCCGCCCCTCGGGTCGACTTGGCGGGCACATCGTGCAGGGCCACGTCGACGGCGTCGGTAGCGTGATCGGCCGCACGCCCGGGGATCGATGGGAGGTCCTGCGCATCGGCCTGGACGCCGGGCTGGCACGGTACGTGGTCGAGAAGGGCTCCGTGGCGGTCGACGGCGTGTCGCTCACGGTGACCGCCGCCGGCGACGACTGGTTCGAGGTCTGCCTGATTCCCACCACGCTGTCGTCCACCACCCTCGGTCGCCGCACGGTCGGTGACCGGGTCAACCTGGAGGTTGATGTGATCGCGAAGTATGTGGAGCGTCTGCTGGCCGGGCAGGTGGCCTGATGGACCAACTGCTGTGGCTCCTCGATGCCAGGCTGCACGTGCTCGGGTCGGAGATCCTCTGGCGCGAGATCGTCGGCAACGCGTTCGGGTTCGCGTCCGCCGTGGGCGGCATGCGGCGCAAGGTGTGGGCATGGCCGGTCGGCATCATCGGGAACATCCTGCTGTTCACCGTGTTCCTCGGCGGGGTCTTCGCCACTCCGCAGGACAAGAACCTTTACGGCCAGGCCGCCCGTCAGCTGTTCTTCCTTTCGGTGAGCGTGTACGGGTGGTGGCGCTGGCACCGCAACGCCGAGACCGGGCCGGCGGTCCGGCCGCGCTGGGCGACCGGGGGCGAACGGCTGCGCCTGGGTGCGCTGGCCGCCGTCGGGATCGCCGTCTGCTACGTCGTGCTGGACGCGCTGGACTCCTGGGGGCCGCTGGCCGACTCGTGGATCCTCGTGGGCAGCCTGCTGGCGACCTACAGCATGGCCCGCGGCTTCGTGGAGTTCTGGCTGGTGTGGATCGCCGTCGATCTCGTCGGCGTGCCGTTACTGCTGAGGGCGGGCTTCTACCCCTCCGCACTGCTCTACGGAGCCTACGGAGTCTTCTGCGTCGTCGGGTTCCTCGCCTGGCGGCGGGCCCAGCGCGAGGAGCCGGTGCCGCCGGACCGGATCGAGGTGAGCGCATGAGCACGGTCCGCCTCGATCCGGTCGAACGCGCGGTCGCCGACATCGCAGCCGGCCGGGCCGTGGTCGTCGTGGACGACGAGGACCGGGAGAACGAGGGCGACCTGGTCTTCGCGGCGGGCAAGGCGACGCCCGAGCTGATGGGGTTCATGATCCGCTGGACCAGCGGCTTCGTGTGCGTCGGGGTCGAGGGTGCGACGCTCGACCGCCTGCACATACCGCTGATGACCCCGCACAACCGCGAGCGCATGCGGACGGCGTACACGGTGTCCGTCGATGCGCGCGACGGCATCACGACCGGGATCTCGGCCGCCGATCGCTGTCACACGGTGCGGGTCCTGGCCGATTCGGCGACCGAGCCCCACGAGCTGGTCCAGCCCGGCCACGTCCTGCCGCTCCGGTATCGCGACGGCGGGGTGCTGGCCCGGCCCGGCCACACCGAGGCCTCGGTCGATCTGGCCCGCCTGGCGGGCCTCAATCCGGCCGGTGTCCTGTGCGAGATCGTGAACGACGACGGGTCGATGATGCGGTCACCGCAGTTGCGGCAGTTCGCCGACGTGCACCGGCTCGCCATGATCTCGATCGCCGACCTCATCCGGTTCCGTCGCCGCCGGGAGAGCCAGGTCGTCCGGCTTGCCCAGGCCCGCCTGCCGACGGCACACGGCGTCTTCCGTGCCCACGCCTACCGTGAATCGGTCACCGGCACCGAACACGTCGCCCTCGTGCAGGGCGACGTCACCGACGGTGCGCCGGTTCTGACCCGCGTGCACTCGGAGTGCCTCACCGGAGACACCTTCGGATCACTGCGGTGCGACTGCGGGCCGCAGCTGCGCGCCGCTATGGCGGCGGTGACCGCCGAGCGCCGCGGCGTGGTCGTCTACCTCCGCGGGCACGAGGGCCGCGGGATCGGGCTGGCGCACAAGCTGCGCGCGTACGAGTTGCAGGACGCCGGCCGCGACACCATCGACGCCAACCTCGACCTCGGGCTACCCGCAGACGCGCGCGACTACGGCACGGGTGCGCAGATCCTGGCCGATCTCGGCGTGCGGTCGCTGCGGCTGATGACCAACAACCCGGCCAAGCTGGCAGGGCTCGAGGGCTACGGCCTGCGGATCGTCGAACGCGTGCCGCTGCCGGTGCACCCGCATCCGGAGAACGTTCGGTACCTGCGTACCAAGCGCGACCGGATGGGTCACGCGCTTGCGCACCTGGGCGACGGGCTCGAAGCGAGTCCGACGTGAGCGGCTCGGGCACGCCCAGCCTGACTCTCGACGGCGCCGAGCAGCTACGAGTCGGCGTCGTGGCCGCCCGGTGGCATGAACGCGTGGTCACGGGACTGCTCGACGGTGCACTGCGCGCGCTGACCGAGGCCGGGGTCCACGATCCGCTCGTGTTGAGGGTGCCCGGATCGTTCGAGCTGCCGGTCGCGTGCGCGCGGCTGGCCAGGGCGCGCTACGACGCCCTGGTCGCGCTCGGCGTGGTGATCAGAGGCGGCACCCCGCACTTCGAGTACGTGTGCCAGGCGGCCACCGAGGGCCTGGTCCGGGTCAGCGTCGAGACCGGCGTGCCGGTCGGCTTCGGCCTGTTGACCTGTGACGACGAGGAGCAGGCGCTCGACCGGGCGGGCCTGCCGGGCGCGCGCGAGGACAAAGGCTACGACGCTGCGCAGGCCGCTCTCGCGACGGTGCTCGCCCTGAGCAGCGCGTCGGCCTGAGGCGGCGAACCGTAGGCTGCCGGTGTGAAGACCTTCGACGGCCTGTGGGCCGAGCTGTCCGCGAAGGTGGCTTCCGGCGCTACGGCGTCTCACACCGTCGAGGCCGTCGGCCACGGCGTCCACCAGGTCGGCAAGAAGGTCGTGGAGGAGGCGGCAGAAGCGTGGATGGCGGCCGAGCACGAGGGCACCGAGCGGGCAGCCGAGGAGATCGCCCAGCTGCTCTACCACGTGCAGGTGCTCATGCTCGCCCGCGGCATCGGGCTCGACGACGTCTATGCGAAGCTCTAGAAGGATCGAATCCATGTCCGAGGTCGAGTCCGGCGACCTGACGACCACGCCGGCACCGAACGGCACTCTGCGGATCGCCGTCCCGAACAAGGGGCTGCTGGCCGAGCCGGCGGCCGCGATGCTGGCGGAGGCCGGCTATCGCCAGCGCGGCGACGGCGGCCGGGAGCTGGTACTCGTCGACGCCGACAACAACGCCGAGTTCTTTTATCTCCGGCCGCGCGACATCGCCGTCTACGTCGGATCCGGAACGCTCGAGGTGGGCATCACCGGGCGCGACCTGCTGCTCGACTCGGGTGCTGCCGCCGAGGAGTTGCTGCCGCTCGGTTTCGGCACGTCGACGTTCCGCTTCGCGGCACGCCCCGGTACCGCCGCTTCCGTCGCGGGCTTCGCCGGCATGCGGGTGGCGACGTCGTATCCGGGCCTGCTGGCGAAGTTCTTCGCCGACGAGGGCGTCGACGCCGAGGTGATCCGGCTCGACGGGGCGGTCGAGACGGCCGTCCAACTCGGCGTCGCCGACATCGTGGCCGACATCGTCTCGACCGGGGCCACCCTGCGACAGGCCGGCCTCGAACTCGTCGGCGAGCCGATCATGACCTCCGAGGCCGTCCTGATCGCCCGCGCCGGTACCGAGCAGGCAGCAGGTGTGCAGCAGTTGCTCCGCCGCCTGCAGGGTGTCCTGGTGGCGCGCCGGTACGTGCTCATGGACTACGACATCCGGGTCGAGCGCGTCGACGACGCGTGCGCGATCACACCGGGTATCGAGTCGCCGACGGTCTCGCCGTTGCACCGCGAGGGCTGGGT
>DATFBR010000096.1:0-3818 GCA_035253685.1 Jiangellaceae bacterium | reverse complement strand
GTGCAGATCCGGGTCGATCGCGGGGCCCCACCAGGCCGGCGGAGTCGGGCCGAACAGTCGGACCGACGGTGTCGCGTACGCGGTGGCCAGGTGACCGACGCCGGTGTCGGCGCACAGCACGAGCCTCGCACCCGCAACCAGGTCGGCGAGGTCGGCGAGTCCCAGTGCACCGGACAGATCGCGCGCGCCGCCCCACGCTACGCGGGCACAGAGCTCACGCTCCCCCGTCGTCCCGGTGACGACGACGTCCAGGTCGCGGCGGACCAGCGCGTCCACCACCGACCCCCATCGCGCGGCCGGCCACCGCCTCGACGCTGCCGCCGCTCCCGGATGGACGACGACGTACCGGCCGCGGATGTCCCTTCGGGGCAGGCGCAGGTCTTCGGGCCCGCAAGCTCCGCCGGCACTACGGACCAGCCGGCACCACCGCTCGACCTCGTGCTCGTCCGGCCTCCAGGCCGGCCCGTCGTCGAATCCGACCTCAGGGCAGCGGAACGCGACCAGCCGGCCCGGGTGGGTCTCCTGCAGGTTCTGGTGACTGTGCGGCCCGCGTCCGTGCAGGTTCACGGCGACGGTTGGGCCTTCGCTACCGCTCCAGCGCAGCGGTGAAAGGCCGGAAGTGGGCAGCACCTCGTCGACGAGACCGAGGCGGCGCAACCAGCCGCCGGTCGCCTCCGGGGCGGCCAGCACGATCCGACCGGACGGCCATGCCCGCCGCACGCCTTGCAGTGGTGCGACGCCGCTGACCGCGTCGCCGAGGCCCAGCGCGCGAAGCACCAGGATGGTCGGTCTCACGGCCAGGACGGCTCAGTCGACGACGTGACCACGAGCTCGCGGACCTCGCAGCCCACCGGCTGGCGCAGGACGTCGAGCACCACCTGGGCGACATCGTCGGGGTCACAGAGGTCGGCGTCGGGTCCGGGTCGGTACTGCTCGTCGCGCCCGTCGAAGAACGCGGTCCGCATCCCGCCCGGGATCAGCAGGGTGACGCCGACGCGTCCGGCCAGCTCAGCCGCAAGTGCCCTGGTGAAACCGACCACGCCGAACTTCGACGAGCAGTACGCGGTGGCGTCGCTCACCGCCCGCAAGCCCAGTGTCGATGCGACGGTCACGACCCGTCCGCGGCTCTGCAGGAGATGGGGCAGGCAGGCCCGGACCACGGCCGCGGTGCCGAGCAGGTTGACCCGCACCACTCGCTCCCATGCGTCGACGGCGACGGTCCCGAGCGGACCGCACACGTCGATGCCCGCGGCGGTCACGACGGCGGACGGAGGACCGACCTGGGAGACCAGCTCGTCGACAGCGCGCGCCGCGGCTGCCGAGTCCGCGAGGTCGGCCAGCACATGTGCGGCGTCCGAGGGCGGCGGAACCACGTCGATGACGGCGGGTGTGCCGCCGCTCTTGGCGACCGCGGCGGCAACAGCAGCACCCAGGCCGCTGGAACCTCCGGTGACGAACACCGTGCCGAGTGTCGTGGGGATCATCGGACCTCCTGGGGAGCGGAACGCCCGGCCGTCGAGCGCGCGAGAATGGATGTGGTGGAGCGCCCGGTCACGTAGGGCAGCAGGACGACGCGGCCGCCCCAGGTGCGCACGAGTTCGGCCTCCGGAAGGGCCTCCACGGCGTAGTCGGCTCCCTTCGCCCACACGTCGGGACGAAGTCGGTCGAGGGCCGCCCGCGGATCGTCCTGGTCGAACACGACCACCGCGTCCACGCTGGACAGCGCCTCGAGCACCCGCACCCGGTCCGTCACGGGCACGGCCGGTCGTCCCGGCCCCTTGAGGCGTCGCACGGACTCGTCGGAGTTGACCAGTACGACCAGCGCGTCGCCGAGACGTCGCGCGGCATCCAGGCACGCAACGTGCCCGGCGTGCAGGATGTCGAAACAGCCACCGGTCGCGACGAGTGTGCCGCCGCGCGCCCGAACTCGAGCGACGACGTCGTCCACTCGGCCACGATCAGGCGCCGCGTCGGCTCGTTCGGCTCGGCGGCCACGGAACCATCCGGCCCCGCCAGCGGCGACAAACGCCGAGGCCTCGGCCACGGCGTCCACCACCGCCTCGGACAGGACTGCCCCGCGTGCGAGCGACACCGCCGCCGTCGCGGCGAACCGGTCGCCGGCTCCGCACGGATCGCCGTTCGCCACTTCCGGTGCGGGCACGAACAGGGGTTCGCTGCCGGCCATGGCAAGGAAGGCACCCCCGCTGCCGGCCGTCACCGCCACCGCCCGCGCCTTCCAGACCCGGCGGAGCTCGGCGGCCATGACGTCGCGGCTCGTGGTCCGATCTGACTCCTCATGGCTGGGCCGCGCGGCCCGTGCCTCGGCCAGGTTCGGCGTGACCAGCGTGCATCCCGCAACCGGAGCACCGCCGCGCGGATGCGGGTCCCACACCAGCACGGACCGGCGCGCTGTGTCCGCCAGCAGGTCGCGCAGCCCCGGCTCCCGCGTCACACCCGCGCCGTAGTCCGAGACCAGCACGACGTCGGCGCCGGAGAGGATGTCGCGGACGGCCGGCAGCGGTGGATTCGACGGAAATCCGGGCCCGCCGGAGTCCAGGCGGACCAACGACTGCCCGAGGCTGCGCACGCGGGTCTTGCGACGGGTCGGACCCTGGTGCGGTATCGGCAGCAGATCGAGCTGCTCACGCAACATGCCGGCCAGGCGGCGACCCTCGGGGTCGTCGGCCACCGGGGCGACGAGGCTGACCTGGACCCCGGTGCCGCAGCAGAGGAGGGCCGCCAGGCCGGCGGCGCCAGGACTCTCCAGAACGCTGTCGACGTCGACGACCGGGACCGGGGCGTCAGGAGAGACCCGGTCTGCTCGTCCGACGATGTCCCGATCCAGCACGACGTCGCCGACGACGACGATTTGCGGGCTCATGCCGGCACCTGCCGGTCGAGCACGCGGTCACCGGCTGCGGCAACGATCGGAAGATGGGCGTCGATTGCGGCACACAAGGCGTGCACCGCGGCAAGATGCACCTCCTGCACGACGGCCGTGGTCCGGGCCCGCACCGCGAGCGCCTCGTCGGCCCGGTCGGCCAGCGGGTTGGGCCGGTTGCCGGTCATCGCCCAGACGCGTACGCCCGCGGTACGAGCCCGTTGGGCAGCTTTCAGCAGGTTCGGGCTTCGCCCGCTGGTCGACAGCAGGACGAGGACGTCACCCGGCCGACCGTGTGCCTGCACCTGGCGGGCGAAGATCTCGTCGCCGCCGTAGTCGTTGACGATCGCGGTCAGGCTCGAGGTCTCGGCCGACAGACACAGCGCCGACAGCGGCCGCCGTTCGTCGACGAACCGGCCCACCAGCTCTGCGGTGAGGTGCTGGGCCTCCGCGGCGCTGCCGCCGTTGCCGGCCGCCATCAGCCGCCCTCCGCCGTCCAGGATCTCGGCCAGCCGCCGCCCCCACGACTCGACCACGTCGGCGTCCCGCTTCAACGCATCGAGAGCCCACGACAGCTCGGCGACATGTCGCACCAGCCAGGCCTCGGAGCTCATACCGCTGCTCCCGCTGCGGTCCGACGCGACCTCACGACCTCGAGATATGCCCGCTCGGTCAGGCGGGCCACCCGACTCCAGCTGTAGAGCGCGACGGCCCGCAGGCGCGCCGCTCGGCCGAAGCGCGCGTGCAGATCCGGGTCGTCGAGCAGGCCGCGGACCGCACCGGCGAGAGCCGCCGGGTCGCGCGGCGGTACGAGCAGGCCCGTGATCCCGTCCACGACGGTGTCCAGCAACCCGCCGACGGCGCTGCCGACCACCGGGCGACCGCAGGCCATCGCCTCGACCGGCACGATCCCGAACGGCTCGTACCACGGCGTGGC
>DATFBR010000095.1:0-5712 GCA_035253685.1 Jiangellaceae bacterium | reverse complement strand
AGTGCCGTAGCGGCCGCTGGTGTGAGCGACGAGCTGCCCGGTCCGGATGGCACCCGTCCCGGCAAGACCCTCGACCAGGCCGGGCAACGCGTCGTCCGGCACCGCGAGGAGCACGAGGTCCGCATGCTCGAACACCTCCGCAGGGGCGACGAGGGGGACGGCGGGCAGCAGGGCGTGCGCACGCTGCCGGCTCGACACCGAGACGCCGTACGCCGCGACGACGCGGTGCCCGGACCGGGCCAGTGCGGCGCCCAGTACCGCCCCCACCCGCCCGGTGCCGACCACACCGACACCGAGGCGCGCCGGACGCTCAGCGTCGGGCTCGGACACGCCACCCGGGACGGTTCGGTCCTGGCGCTCGTCCATCGTCAGCCTCTTCCGGTCGGGAATGCACGGCCCCGACGCGCAGCGATCAGGCTAACAACGGGTGACGTCAGGCGGGGCCGACTGGTGGCCCAGCGCCAAGCAGGCCCGTTGCGATGGCGCCTAGGGTCGTGGAATGAGCCTGCCGACCTGGCGCGAGGCGGCCCTGGATGCGCTGTATGGCCCGGCCGGCTTCTTCCGCCGCGAGCAGCCCGCCGACCACTTCCGGACGTCGGTCCATGCCTCGAGCCTGTTCGCCGGAGCCGTCCGGCGCCTGGCCGCCGACTGCGGCGCCCGCACCGTGGTCGACGTCGGCGCCGGCGGAGGCGAGCTTCTCGCTGCCTTGGCCGCCGATGATCGTTCTCTGGAGCTGGTAGGTGTCGAGGTCGCCGTCGCTCCGGCCGACCTGCCGAAGCGGATCATGTGGACCTCGAGGTTTCCGGATGATCTCGTCGATGTGCTCGTCGTCGCCAACGAATGGCTGGACGACGTGCCGGTCGATGTGGTCCAGATCGACGACGACGGGATTCCGCTGCTGGTCGAGGTCGACCCCGCCACTGGGGAGGAGCGGCTGGGACCGCTGCCCAGCGTTCCGGACCGTGACTGGCTGTCCCGGTGGTGGTCCACCGAGCACGCGGAGCCCGGATTCCGGGCCGAGATCGGCCGCTCGCGCGACGACGCGTGGGGGGACCTGGTGCGGCGCGTGCATCGAGGCGTGCTCGTCGCCGTCGACTACTGCCATTCCCGGGAGTCGCGCCCGCCCCACGGCACCCTCACCGGATACCGCCACGGGCGTACGGTCCGACCGGTCCCGGACGGCTCGTGCGACATCACGGCACATGTCGCGCTCGATGCCTGTGCCGCAGCCGGGGTCGCCGCCGGTGCGACGGCGACGTTGCTCACCTCGCAGCGCGACGCGCTGCGGGCACTCGGCATCGACGCGTCCCTGCCGGATCGTGCGCTGGCAGCGTCGGATCCGGTGGCATACGTCGCAGCTCTTGCCACGTCATCACATGCATCCGAGCTGCTCGACGCCGCGGGCCTGGGTGGCTTCGGCTGGCTGGTCCAGACCGTCGGCGTCGATCTCCCGCCTTCACTGCGCCCTCTTGGCAGTTGATCACGTTCACCACCCGGTGAACGGTCACGGGGCATGCTGAACGTGATCAACGGTCACGTCGTCAGGCGGTGAGATCGCCGCGGCGCTGGTCGTGTGCGACGGACACGGGTGCGGCTGCGTCCGAGCCGAGCTCCACGATGCGGTTCCGTCCGTCGACGTGGGCGACCCGCGGCCGGAAGCTGCGGGCTTCGGCGTCATCCATCAGCCCGTAGCCGATGACGATCACGAGGTCGCCGGGTGATACCAGCCGCGCGGCCGCTCCGTTGATACCGAGCACGCCGGAGTCCCGCTCCCCGGCGATCGTGTACGTGGTCAGCCGCGCTCCGTTGGTGACGTCGACGATGTCGACCCGCTCACCGGGCAGGAGGTCGGCGGCGTCGAGTAGGTCGGCGTCGATGGTGATCGATCCCACATAGTGCAGGTCAGCCTGGGTCACCGTGGCGCGATGGATCTTGCTCTTCATCATGGTGCGGAACACGCGTGCTCCCGTCCTGGTCGATCGATGCGGCGGCAGCGCCGTCACCGTCGTCGTGCGTCACCATCCATTGTTCGGGAACGTCGACCTTCCTGGCCAATCGCGACCGCTCGGCCTGCTCTTCGACGATCCGCCGGGCCTGGACCTCCGGGCGGTGCGCGATGGACGCATCGACCGGGCCCGGCGTCGTGTCGACGTGCACCGTCCCGAGGCCGAGCCTCCGTTGCACTGGCCCCTGCGTGAGCCGGACGCTTTGGGTCTTCGCGTGCGGGACCGCGGTGAACCTGCGGAACAACACCCCCTCGCGGACCACGACCACCCGGTCGTCGGCGCCGTACGCGAGCCGCCGCCAACCGACGGGACGCAGCCAAGCCGCGCGTCGAGGAGCCGGGTCGAGGGCGATACGGGTGGGATCGGTCCCCGCCAGGGCGAGACGCATGACGCCGACGGCGTCCTCTACCGGCGCAACGGGGAGCAACGTCGAACTCGAGGCGTCGTCGGTACCGGTGCTGCCGGCATATCCGGCGACGTCGACGTCGAGCCGAGCCCATCCGGCCAGCCGCCACAGCGGCGATTGCCGCAGCGCCACTCCCTGGATCCGGCCGGGGGGGACGGTCTGCGCCTTGGTGTCCAGCAGCCCCTTGCGGATGCGGAACCCGTCCGGTGACTCGGCAAGGACGAAGCCGAAGTTGCGGACGAACTGATTCCACAGCGCCATCCCGATCGCGAACGCGCCCGGGAACACCGCGGAGAACACGCCGACGGCCACCTCCTCGCCCCCGATCACGAACGCCCCGCCGAGGGCGATCAGGAGCACCACACCGATCACGAACGTGCCGGAGAGGATCGTCGAGCCCAGCAGTCGGCCCGGTGGCACCTCGTGCGCGACCCGTTCGGGAGCCTCCGGGGTCTCTGCGTCGATACCAGCCGCCCGGGCCAGCAACTCGGCCCGAAGTCGCACGGCTTCGTCGGCGGAGAGGTAGGCCAGCGGTGCCTCGGTATCGGATCCGCCCGCGACCTCGAGCCTGAGCTCGGACACCCCGAGCAACCGGCCGGCCAGCGGCCGAACCACGTCGACCGCCTGGAGCCGGTCGAGGCGGACCCGTCGGGACCGACGCTGGAGGATGCCGGAGTCGATGCGTAGCGCGTCTCCGTCGAAGCCGTACCGCGTGAACCACCACGATGCGAGGCCGGCTCCGAAGCCGACCAGCGCGATGACTGGCAGAAAAAGGGCGAACCGCCCCGGATCCTGGGCCCGGATCGCGTCCTGACCACCGAATGCGACGGCGGCCGCGAGCCATGCCCACCCCCGTAGCAGAGGGGACAGCGGATGCAGTCGGCGGAAGTGCGCGGGCGTGGGATCCGCAGCGCCGGCGCGAGGTCTCGGTGGCTGCCCCGAGGTCCGCTCCCCCACCGGAGTAACAGCGGCGCCGGCTTCGCCACCTGACGTGCCGGGCGCCGGATCATTCTGGCTCGTCACAACCCGGCCGCCTGGGCCTCGCCGAGGGCAGCTAGCCGGTCGCGCAGCCGCGCCGCCTCGTCCGGAGGCAGCCCGGGGATCCGTGCGTCCGACGCCGGTGAGGCCGTATGGAGTTGAACCGTGGCGAGACCGAGCCGCCGCTCCAGCGGCCCCGACTGCACGTCGACGAACTGCATGCGCCCGTACGGGACGACGGTCAGCTTGCGAAACAGGACCCCGTGTGTCACCAGCAGGTCGTCCTCACGCTCGGCGTAGCCCCATGCACGCCAGTTCCGGTCGATCAGCCACAGTCCCCAGCCGAGAGCGACGGCGCCGAGCGCGACGACGATCGCCGCGACCCACCAGTCCACCAGCAACCAGCCGATCCCGGCGGCCACTGTGACCAGGCCGACGATCCACACCACCAGCAGGCGCCGGCGGAGAACTGCGAGGTTGCGCGAGACGCGTTGCCACTCCTGCCCGGGAGGCGAGAAGACCTGGTCCACTCGCGGCAGGCTATGTCGTCTGCAGCATCGAGGCGAACCCCTGGCAGACTCGGAGGCGTGACGCGCGAGGCGACCGTCGGCATCGGTTCCGGCGCGGGCGAGCTCGCCACGACCGACATGGTCCTGAACATCGGCCCGCAGCATCCGGCCACCCACGGCGTGCTGCGGCTGCGGCTCACCCTGGACGGCGAACGCATCGTCGACTGTGAGCCGATCATCGGCTATATGCACCGCGGCGCCGAAAAGCTGTTCGAGGTCCGCGACTACCGCCAGATCGTCGTGCTGGCGAATCGGCACGACTGGCTGTCGGCCTTCGCCAACGAACTCGGCGTGGTGATGGCGGCCGAGCGGATGCTGGGGATGGAAGTACCCGTCCGGGCGATCTGGGCGCGCACCCTGATGGCCGAGCTCAACCGGGTCCTGAACCACCTGATGTTCCTGGGGTCGTACCCGCTCGAGGTGGGTGCGATCACGCCGATCTTCTACGCCTTCCGCGAGCGCGAAACCGTCCAGCAGGTCATGGAGGAGATCTCCGGCGGACGCATGCATTACATGTTCAACCGGGTCGGCGGCCTGAAGGAGGACCTGCCGGCCGGATGGCTGGCGCGGGCCGCTTCGGCCGTCGCTGGCGTCCGGTCCCGGCTGCCGGCGCTGACCCAGATGATGCTGGGCAACGAGATCTTCCAGGCACGGACACGAGAGGTGGGCGTGCTGGCCTCGGAAGCCATACACGCGTACGGCGTCTCGGGGCCGATCGCCAGGGCCAGCGGCGTGGACATCGACCTGCGCCGGGACGAGCCGTATCTCGCCTACGCCGAGCTATTCCGATCCGGTGGGCCCGGGCGCGTCGTGACGCGGTCAGATGGAGACTGCTACGCCCGCTTCTCGGTGCTGGCCGAGCAGGTCGACGTCTCCCTCGACCTCGCCGACGCCTGCCTGGACCGGCTCCGGTCGATGCCTCCCGGGCCGATCAACGTGAAGCTGCCCAAAGTGCTCAAGGTGCCCGAGGGTCACACCTACTGCTGGACCGAGAACCCCCTCGGCCTCAACGGCTACTACCTTGTGTCGCGCGGTGAGAAGACGCCATGGCGGCTGAAGCTGAGGTCGGCGTCGTTCAACAACATCGCCGTGTTGCCGGAATTACTCCGTGGATGCCTCATCGCCGACATGGTCGCGATTCTGGGGTCCACGTTCTTCGTCGTCGGCGACATCGACAAGTAACGCCGGTTCTGCCGTCAGCTTCATTGATCGTTGAACCGTTGCTGGGGCTACCGGCCCAGTAACGGTTCAACGATCACGAGTCCACGAGAATCGTCCGAGCGCTGCGAATGCCGAACTCAGCCGACGCCTCGTACACCAGTGGTTCGATGTCGGTGATCGGCGCGAGGCCATCGACCGTGAGAGTGATGGTCCACACCACCTGAAGGTCGACACTGCCAGAGCCGCCACCAGCGAATGTGCTCTGCACCGGGTAATAGCCGGGGTTGCGCGTAGGGCTGGTGCCGTCATACTCGACGCCCGCGCCTGTGTTCGTGACGCCGTTGCTCCACGTCCAGGTGTAATTCGAGGTCGCCTCGACCCGACCCGGCAATGGGTTAGTGATGTCGAATCCGAGCGGGCCCGGGTCCTCCGTCGAAGCGAGCACCGGCAGGTTGACGATCGCACTGACCGCCGGTGCGAGGGTGATCGTCGGTTCTGCGACGTGCTGGAAACGCTCCTCGATGACACGCAGGATCTCCGCCTCGACCTCGGCCAGCGGGATCGGGTCACCGACATCGCGGCAGATGCTCCC
>DATFBR010000094.1:0-32874 GCA_035253685.1 Jiangellaceae bacterium | reverse complement strand
CGGTCCTGGTCGGCTGCTCCCTGTAGGGGCGACGGTGCACGGCGCCGTGGAGATCGTCGCAGACCCGGGCCCGCTGCGCCGCCTGCGTGTTGCTGCACGACGATCTTCATGACCGGCGAGTGCGATCAACTACCAGGGACGACAGGAGCAGCGAGCCAGGCGTCGATGCCCGCGGACAGACGGTGCCTGACCTCGACCGGGGCCGCCGACTGCTCTACCGACATCCGGGCGAGCGCAGCCAACTCGGCATCGGTGAAGCCGTGGGCGGAGCGGGCGATCTCGTACTGATCGACCAGCCGACTGGCGAACAGCAACGGGTCGTCGGCCCCGAGCGCCACGCGCGCACCCGCCTCGACGAGTTGGCGAAGCGGCACGTCGGAGGTCTTCGGATAGACGCCGAGTGCGACGTTCGACGCCGGGCAGATCTCGAGGGTCACCCCGCCGTCGACGACACGGGCCAGCACCGAGGGATCCTCACCGGAACGGACGCCGTGCCCGAGCCGGCTCGCGCCGAGTGAGTCGAGGCACGCGCGAACGCTGTCTGCACCGCGAAGCTCGCCGCCGTGCGGTACCGAGAGCAGGCCGGCGGCGGCCGCGATCCGGAACGCGGGTGCGAAGGCGTGGACGTCGCCGCGACGCTCGTCGTTGGACAGACCGAACCCCACGACGCCACGACCCGCGTACTGCGCGGCCAGCCGGGCCAGGGTCCGGGCGTCGAGTGGATGACGCGTCCGGTTCGCGGCCACGACCACGGCGATCCCGACACCGGTCGAGTCCGCCGCCGACCGGGCGGCGTCGAGCACCAGGTCGGTGAATGCCGTGATCCCGCCGAAGCGCCCTGCGTACCCGGACGGGTCGACCTGGATCTCCAGCCAGCCCGATCCTTCCACTGCCTCGTCCTCGGCGGCCTCGAGCAAGAGCCGTCTCAAGTCGTCCTCGCCGCGTAGGACCGACCGCGCGATGTCGTAGAGCCGCTGGAAGCGGAACCACCCCTTCTCGTCGGTCGCCGACAGCCGCGGCGGCCAGTCCTCCACGAGCGCATCGGGCAAGCCGACTCCGTGCCTCGCCGCGAGCTCCACCAGCGTCGAGTGGCGCATCGACCCGGTGAAGTGCAGGTGCAGATGGGCCTTCGGCAGCGCCTTCAGGTCACGCGGCACCGTCAGTGCGCGAGCAGCCGCTGGAGCCGGGACACGCCCTCGGCCAGGTCGTCGTCACCGAGCGCGTAGGACAACCGGAGGTAGCCGCTGGGCCCGAACGCCTCACCCGGCACCACCGCGACCTCGGCCTCGTCGAGGATGAGCTCGGCCAGTTGCGCGCTCGTCGTCGGTCTCCGACCGGCGATCTGCCGGCCGAGAACGCCCTGCACCGACGGATACGCATAGAACGCACCCTCCGGTTCGGGACAAACGACGCCGTCGATCTCACTCAGCATCGCGACGATCGCGCGCCGGCGCCGGTCGAATGCCTCCCGCATCTTCGCGACAGCGGACAGGTCACCGGTGACCGCGGCCAACGCGGCCCGCTGGGACACGTTTGCGACGTTGGACGTCGCGTGCGACTGCAGGTTGGTGGCGGCGCCGACGATGTCACGGGGGCCGATCAGCCAGCCCACCCGCCACCCGGTCATGGCATAGGTCTTCGCGACGCCGTTGACGACGACACACGTCTGGGCCAGTTCGGGAACCTCCACCGGCATGGATGAGAACGCCGCGCCGCCGTAGGTGAGGTGCTCGTAGATCTCGTCGGTGACGACCCACAGCCCGTTCTCGTGCGCCCACCTCCCGATCGCCGCAGTTTCCTCCCGGCCGTAGACCGCACCGGTCGGGTTGGATGGAGAGCAGAACAGCAGTGCCTTCGTCCGCGGGGTGCGTGCCCGGTCCAGTTGGTCGACCGTGACCCGGTATCCGGACGTCTCGTCGGACACCACGGCGACCGGGACACCTCCGGCGAGGCGGATCGACTCCGGGTAGGTCGTCCAGTAGGGGGCGGGCAGCAAGACCTCGTCGCCGGGGTCGAGCAGTGTGGCGAACGCCTCGTAGACCGCCTGCTTTCCGCCGTTGGTGACAAGGATCTGAGCGGCGTCGACGCGATAGCCGGAATCGCGCGCCGTCTTGGCGGCGATCCCCTCCCTGAGCTCCGGCAGCCCCGCCGTCGGTGTGTACCGATGGTTGCGGGGATCGCGACAGGCCTCGGCTGCGGCCTCGACGATGTAGTCGGGCGTCGGGAAGTCCGGTTCGCCGGCGCCGAATCCGATCACCGGGCGTCCGCTCGCCTTGAGGGCCTTCGCCCTGGCGTCGACCGCGAGAGTCGCCGACTCGGTGATCGAACCGACCCGGGCGGAGATCCGCGACGGGATCGCCCCGGACGCGAGTCCGGTGGACGCGGGAATGGTCATGGCACTCATCCTGGCACCACCATGGCGGCCGGCGCCGCGGCCGGTCGGGTGCGTCCGCCGCCGATCGCGGTTCGACCTGCGGCGGACCGACCCCGTACACTCGTCTGTCTGGTGGTCTCGGACCCCTGCCGAGGCGTGCCCACGCGGTGTGCGTCGGGTGGATCGGTGCGGCCACCGGAGGGCAGTAGCTCAACTGGAAGAGCACCGGTCTCCAAAACCGGCGGTTGGGGGTTCAAGTCCCTCCTGCCCTGCTCGACGCCCTGAGAACAGAACCGCCGCACACCCTTCGGGGAGCGGCCCGACAGCGAGGTACGACGTGACGGAGACGCGTGGTCAGACCGCGACACCCGAACGCGGCCGCCCGCAACAGCGCGGCGGTCTTGCCCGACTGCGTCCGTCGCGGATCGCGCTGTTCGTCCGACAGGTCGTCGCCGAGCTGCGCAAGGTCGTCTACCCCACCCGCCAGCAGCTGCTCACCTACACGGCGGTCGTGCTGGTGTTCGTCGGAATCATGATCGCCATCGTCTCGGTCCTCGACCTGGCCTTCGGCTGGGCGGTGTTCCGGATCTTCGGCTGAGGCAACCGCCCGTCGCCGTCTATGGAGGAAGAAGCCACCACCGTGTCCGAGCAGTATCCGCCCGATAACTCGCCGGAGTCCGTCCTGACCTCGCCGGAGCAGGACGGTCACGCCGACGAGCCGCTCGATGCCGTCGAGGCCGAGGCACCGGGCGCCGCGGAGGACGCCGTGGCCGCCGGCGACGTCGACACCGAGGATGATCCGCTCGAGGAGTTCCGCCGAGTGCTCCGGTCCAAGCCGGGCGACTGGTTCGTCGTGCAGACCTACTCCGGCATGGAGAACCGGGTCCGTGCCAACCTGGAGAGCCGAATCGGCAGCCTCAACATGGAGGACTACATCTTCGAGGTGGTCGTCCCGCAGGAAGAGGTCGCGGAGATCAAGAACGGCCAGCGCCGCCTGGTCAAGCGCAACCGGTTCCCCGGTTACGTCCTCGTCCGCATGGACATGACCGACGAGTCGTGGGCCACCGTCCGTCACACCCCTGCGGTGACCGGGTTCGTCGGCCATGCCCATCAGCCGCTGCCGCTCACCCTCGGCGAGGTCGAGCGGTGGCTTGCGCCCGACGTGGTGGAACGGACCAAGCCTGTCGGCGAGCGGCAGAAGCAGGTGGAGGTCGTCGACTTCCAAGTCGGCGACTCCGTCATGGTCGTCGACGGTCCGTTCGCGACCCTGCATGCGACGATCAACGAGATCAACGCCGACTCGCAGAAGATCAAGGGGCTGGTCGAGATCTTCGGCCGGGAGACCCCCGTCGAGCTCTCGTTCAGCCAGATCCAGAAGCTCTGAGCACCTCCGGCGCGGACCGGTCGGGCCCCGCCGTCCGAACCTGTGAAGAAGGACCGTAGAGACATGCCCCCCAAGAAGAAGGTCGCAGGCCTCATCAAGCTGCAGATCCAGGCCGGTCAGGCCACTCCTGCCCCGCCGGTCGGCCCTGCCCTGGGCCAGCACGGCGTCAACATCATGGAGTTCTGCAAGGCCTACAACGCGGCCACCGAGTCGCAGCGCGGCAACGTGATCCCGGTGGAGATCACGGTCTACGAGGACCGGTCCTTCACCTTCGTGACGAAGACCCCCCCTGCGGCCAAGCTCATCCTCAAGGCCGCGGGTGTCGACAAGGGCTCCGGCGAGCCGCACAAGACCAAGGTCGCGAAGATCACCCGCGAGCAGGTCCGGGCCATCGCCGAGCAGAAGATGCCTGACCTCAACGCCAACGATCTCGACGCTGCCGAGAAGATCATCGCCGGGACCGCCCGCCAGATGGGCGTCACGGTCGAGGGCTGACCGGCCCGCAGTGGGAGGGCCACGCGCTGGCCCGCGACCACGACTCCACCAACAGACCCAGGAGCAGCAATGAAGCGCAGCAAGGCCTACCGGGCCGCCGTCGAGAAGATCGACCGTGAGCGGTTGTACTCGCCGGTCGAGGCGGCTCGCCTCGCCAAGCAGACCGCCACCACCAGATACGACCCGACCGTCGAGATCGCGCTGCGCCTCGGCGTCGACCCCCGCAAGGCCGACCAGATGGTCCGAGGCACCGTCAACCTTCCGCACGGGACCGGCAAGACCGCCCGGGTCCTGGTCTTCGCGGTCGGCCCCAAGGCGGACGAGGCGCGAGCCGCCGAGGCCGACATCGTCGGCGGTGACGAGCTGATCGAGGAGGTCCAGGGTGGCCGCCTCGACTTCGACGCGGTCGTCGCGACGCCCGACCTGATGGGAAAGGTGGGCCGGCTCGGCCGTGTCCTGGGCCCACGCGGGCTCATGCCGAACCCCAAGACCGGCACCGTGACGATGGACGTAGCCAAGGCGGTCTCCGACATCAAGGGCGGCAAGATCGAGTTTCGCGTCGACCGACACGCCAACCTGCACTTCGTCATCGGCAAGGCGTCGTTCTCCGAGCGGGCACTGGCGGAGAACTACGCCGCGGCGATGGACGAGGTGAACCGGCTCAAGCCGGCGGCGGCCAAGGGCCGGTACGTCCGGAAGGCCACCATGGCGACCACGATGGGTCCGGGCATCCCGCTCGACCCGACGAAGACCAAGGTCACCGTCGAGGAGCAGGCCAGCACGTGACACCGCAGTAACTCCGTGACCGGACGAGCTGACGCTCGCGGGCGGATACGTTCACGCCAAGTCTTGGCCGCTACGTATCCTCGCTGACGCGTGTCCACCTCACGCCGAGTGGCCGAACAGGTCGGGCTGAAGGCCGACCCGGCCGGATTTGGCGGCGCCCGGCCCGGACCCGTACCCTGATGGACGCCAGAGACCGCCGGTCTCGCGATCCGCGTGGATCGTGACGAAGGTCCCGCAGCATGCGGGCGGCCCGCGCAGGTGAGACGACCGCCATGTGACTCGTGGCCGACGCCCCGCGCCTGCGCCGGGGCGTTTCGCACGTCAAGACCCGGGCCGGCGTACCACGCACAACGCCAACGAAGGAGTCCCATGGCGAGGTCCGACAAGGCAGCCGCCGTCGCCGAGCTCGCGGACGAGTTCCGCGGTTCGAGCGCTGTCGTGCTGACCGAGTACCGCGGGCTCACCGTCAGGCAGCTGACGGACCTGCGTCGCTCGCTCGGCGTCAGCGCGTCCTACGCGGTCGTGAAGAACACGCTGACCAAGCTCGCTGCCAAGCAGGCCGGGGTCGAGGGTATCGAGGAGCACCTCGTCGGTCCTTCGGCCATCGCCTTCGTCAAGGGTGACCCGGTCGACGCCGCGAAGGGTCTGCGTGACTTCGCCAGGGCAAACCCCGTCCTGGTCATCAAGGGCGGCGTGCTCGACGGCAAGCTGCTCACGGCGGACGAGATCAGGAAGCTCGCCGATCTGGAGTCGCGAGAGGTCCTGCTGGCCCGGATGGCCGGAGCGATGAAGGCGTCGCTCGCCAACGCGGCGTCGCTGTTCCAGGCCCCACTGACCCAGACCGCCCGCCTGGTCGAGGCGCTGCGCCAGCAGGTGGAGGAGCGTTCCGCCACACCGGCCTCGGACCCCGCGGCCGAAGCCGGTACATCGGCCGAGGCCTCCGACACCCAGGCCGAGGCTGCTACTGCCGCCGGGGCCTCGGACAACGAGGTCGAGACCGACCAGAACGAGGGCTGACTGCCGGAAGTCGCAGACGATGCCCGACCGTGACGACCATTCGGCGTCAGCCGATCGACCCGAGAAAGGAACCGCCATCATGGCGAAGCTCAGCACCGACGACCTCCTCGACGCGTTCAAGGAGATGTCCCTCATCGAGCTCTCGGAGTTCGTGAAGAAGTTCGAGGAGACCTTCGAGGTCACCGCGGCCGCTCCGGTGGCCGTTGCGGCCGCCGGCCCGGTGGCTGCCGGCACGGGTGCCGCCGAGGAAGTTGTCGAGCAGGACGAGTTCGACGTCGTCCTCGAGGCCGCCGGCGACAAGAAGATCCAGGTCATCAAGGAGGTTCGTGCGCTGACCTCCCTCGGCCTGAAGGAGGCCAAGGACCTCGTTGACGGCACCCCGAAGCCGGTACTCGAGAAGGTCAACAAGGAAGCCGCGGACAAGGCCAGGGAGCAGCTCGAGGCGGCAGGGGCCACCGTCACCGTCAAGTGACGTCCTGACCGACCGAGGGCGGCAGGACCGGCAGACCTGCTGGATCGTGCCGGTCCTGCCCCGGCGTTCCACGACGCTCCGAGAACGAGCCGATTTGGCAGTCGGCGTGCCGCAGCTCCCGCGCCTGGATCTACCCAGAATCAGCGCCCGATTCCGCATGATCCGGACAATTCACGATCGGCGGCTTGACGAACACACCCTGACGAGGGGATGCTGCGAACAGGCCCAGGCCAGGGCCCACAGAGCGGCCAGCAGGGAGACGGGACGGTACGTCAAGGGATGACGAGCCGCCACTCGACAGCAGTGAGCCTCTTAGGCTAAACTGCTATTTTGCGCTGCCCTCTGCCTTCCCGTGCCCATGTGGGTGAGGACGGCGCACGACTCCGACCGTGAGCCTCGGAAGGACCACCTCTTGGCCGTCTCGCGCACCGCCTCCCAGACCACCAACGGCTCGCGCCGCATCTCCTTCGCCAAGATCCGAGAGCCCCTCGAGGTTCCCAACCTCCTCGCGCTCCAGATCGACAGCTTTGACTGGCTGCTCGGAAACTCGCGCTGGCAGGCGCGCGTCGACGCGGCCAACGCCGAAGGCCGCGACGACCTGCCGGCCGCCTCGGGCCTGCAGGAGATCCTCGACGAGATCAGCCCGATCGAGGACTTCTCCGGGACCATGTCCCTCTCGTTCTCGAACCCGCGGTTCGAGGACCCGAAGAACAGCATCGACGAGTGCAAGATGCGTGACTTCACGTACTCGGCGCCGCTGTTCGTCACCGCCGAGTTCATCAACAACGAGACCGGTGAGATCAAGTCCCAGACCGTGTTCATGGGCGACTTCCCGCTCATGACCGACAAGGGGACGTTCATCATCAACGGCACCGAGCGGGTCGTGGTCTCGCAGCTGGTCCGCTCGCCGGGCGTCTACTTCGAGCGCAACCTCGACAAGACCTCGGACAAGGACGTCTTCACCGCCAAGGTCATCCCGTCGCGGGGGGCCTGGCTCGAGTTCGAGATCGACAAACGCGACATGGTCGGTGTCCGACTCGACCGCAAGCGCAAGCAGAACGTCACCGTGCTGCTCAAGGCGCTCGGCTGGAGCACCGAGCAGATTCTCACCGAGTTCGGTGACTACGAGTCCGTGCGCGCCACCCTCGACAAGGACCACACGTCCGACCAGGACGAGGCCCTGCTCGACATCTATCGCAAGATGCGTCCGGGTGAGCCGCCGACCCGCGAGGCCGCGCAGCAGCTCCTCGACAACGCCTACTTCAACCCCAAGCGCTACGACCTGGCCAAGGTCGGCCGCTACAAGGTCAACAAGAAGCTGGGCCTCGACCAGCCGCTCGGCCAGAGCACGCTGACCCTCGACGACATCGTCGCCACCCTGCGCTACCTGGTCCGGCTGCACGCCGGCGAGACCGAGATCGCCCAGGGCAAGGCCACCCTGCGGGTCGAGACCGACGACATCGACCACTTCGGCAACCGGCGCCTCCGCACGGTCGGCGAGCTGATCCAGAACCAGGTCCGCACCGGCTTGTCCCGGATGGAGCGCGTCGTTCGCGAACGCATGACCACCCAGGACGTCGAGGCGATCACGCCGCAGACTCTGATCAACATCCGCCCGGTCGTGGCGGCGATCAAGGAGTTCTTCGGCACGTCGCAGCTCTCGCAGTTCATGGACCAGACCAACCCGCTGGCCGGGCTGACCCACAAGCGCCGGCTCTCCGCGCTCGGGCCGGGCGGCCTGTCCCGCGAGCGAGCCGGGTTCGAGGTCCGCGATGTCCACTCGTCGCACTACGGCCGGATGTGCCCGATCGAGACACCCGAAGGTCCGAACATCGGCCTGATCGGGTCGCTGGCGACCTATGGACGCATCAACGCGTTTGGCTTCGTGGAGACCCCGTACCGGCGGGTCAAGAACGGCAAGGTCAGCGACAAGGTCGACTACCTGACCGCCGACGAGGAAGACCTTTACGTCATCGCGCAGGCCAACGCGCCGCTCACCGACGACAACCGCTTCGCCGAGGACCGGGTATCGGTCCGCAAGCGCGGCGGCGAACTGGAGTTGGTGCGCGCCGACACCGTCGACTACATGGACGTGTCGCCGCGCCAGATGGTCTCGGTGGCCACCGCGATGATCCCGTTCCTCGAGCACGACGACGCCAACCGCGCGCTGATGGGCTCGAACATGCAGCGCCAGGCGGTTCCGCTGCTGCGCAGCGAGGCGCCACTGGTCGGCACCGGCATGGAACTGCACGCCGCCGTCGACGCCGGCGATGTGGTGGTGGCCGACAAGCCCGGCGTGGTCACCGAGGTGTCCGCCGACTACGTCACGGTGATGGCCGACGAGAACTCGTACCAGACCTACCAGATGGCCAAGTTCCATCGCTCCAACGCGGGCACCTGCATCAACCAGCGCCCTATCGTCGACGAGGGTGACCGGATCGAGTCCGGCCAGGTCATCGCCGACGGGCCGTCCACGCAGAACGGCGAGATGGGGCTCGGCAAGAACCTGCTGGTCGCGTTCATGCCCTGGGAGGGCCACAACTACGAAGACGCGATCATCCTCTCCCAGCGGCTGATAAAGGACGACGTCCTCACCTCGATCCACATCGAGGAGCACGAGGTCGACGCCCGCGACACCAAGCTGGGCCCGGAGGAGATCACGCGGGACATCCCCAACGTCTCGGAGGAGATCCTGGCCGATCTCGACGAGCGCGGCATCATCCGCATCGGTGCCGAGGTGCAGGCCGGCGACATCCTGGTGGGGAAGGTCACACCCAAGGGTGAGACCGAGCTCACCCCGGAGGAGCGGCTGCTCCGTGCGATCTTCGGCGAGAAGGCGCGCGAGGTCCGCGACACGTCGCTGAAGGTGCCACACGGCGAGACCGGCAAGGTCATCGGCGTCCGGCTGTTCGACCGCGACGAGGGCGACGAGCTCCCGCCGGGGGTCAACCAGCTGGTCCGGGTCTACATCGCCCAGATGCGCAAGATCCAGGACGGCGACAAGCTCGCCGGCCGGCACGGCAACAAGGGCGTCATCTCCAAGATCCTCCCGGTCGAGGACATGCCGTTCCTCGAGGACGGCACCCCGGTCGACATCGTCCTCAACCCGCTGGGTGTGCCGAGCCGGATGAACCTCGGCCAGGTGCTCGAGACCCACCTCGGGTGGGTGGCGAGGTCCGGCTGGAAGATCGACGGATCGGGCAGCGAGTGGCAGAAGCGACTGCGGAGCGTCGGTGCGGCCACGGCCGAGCCGGGCACCAACGTGGCCACGCCGGTCTTCGACGGCGCACGCGAGGACGAGATCGCCGGTCTGCTCGCCTCCAGCCTGCCCAACCGCGACGGCGACCGGCTGGTCGCCGGAGACGGCAAGGCGCGCCTGTTCGACGGGCGCTCGGGTGAGCCGTTCCCGCACCCGGTGGCCGTGGGCTACATCTACATGCTCAAGCTCAACCACCTCGTCGACGACAAGATCCACGCCAGGGCCACCGGTCCCTACTCGATGATCACGCAGCAGCCACTGGGCGGTAAGGCGCAGTTCGGCGGTCAGCGCTTCGGCGAGATGGAGGTCTGGGCGCTCCAGGCGTACGGCGCGGCCTATGCCCTGCAGGAACTGCTGACGATCAAGTCCGACGACGTCACGGGCCGGGTCAAGGTCTACGAGGCGATCGTCAAGGGCGAGAACATCCCCGAACCCGGCATCCCCGAGTCGTTCAAGGTGCTCATCAAGGAGATGCAGTCGCTGTGCCTCAACGTCGAGGTGCTCTCCAGTGACGGCACGCAGATCGAGATGCGCGACACCGACGAGGACGTCTTCCGGGCCGCTGAGGAGCTCGGCATCGACCTGTCGCGGCGCGAGCCGAGCAGCGTCGAAGAGGTGTGACCCACCGAAGAGCGCGAACCGTCCGATTGATGACTGAGACGAACTGAGAGAAGGAACCACGTGCTCGACGTCAACTTCTTCGACGAGTTGCGTATCGGCCTCGCCACGGCGGAGGACATCCGCCAGTGGTCGCATGGCGAGGTCAAGAAGCCCGAGACGATCAACTACCGCACCCTCAAGCCGGAGAAGGACGGGCTCTTCTGCGAGAAGATCTTCGGCCCGACCCGCGACTGGGAGTGCTACTGCGGCAAGTACAAGCGGGTCCGGTTCAAGGGCATCATCTGTGAGCGCTGCGGTGTCGAGGTCACCCGGGCAAAGGTCCGCCGTGAGCGGATGGGCCACATCGAGCTGGCCGCTCCGGTCACGCACATCTGGTACTTCAAGGGTGTCCCCTCGCGCCTGGGTTACCTGCTCGACCTGGCCCCGAAGGACCTGGAGAAGGTCATCTACTTCGCGGCCTACATGATCACCTGGGTCGACGAGGAGTCTCGGCACCGCGATCTCGCCTCGCTCGAGGGCCAGATCGACATCGAGCGCAAGCAGGTCGAGCAGCGTCGGGACAGCGACGTCGAGACCAGGGCCAAGAAGCTCGAGGCCGACCTCGCCGAGCTGGAGGCCGAGGGCGCCAAGGGCGACGTGCGGCGCAAGGTGCGTGAGTCCGCCGAGCGTGAGATGAGCCAGTTGCGCAAGCGGGCCGACGCCGAGCTCGACCGGCTCAACGCCGTCTGGGACCGCTTCCGCACCCTCAAGGTTCAAGACCTCGAGGGCGACGAGATGCTCTACCGCGAGATGCGCGACCGCTACGGCCTGTACTTCCGTGGCGGCATGGGGGCACAGGCCATCAAGGAGCGGCTGGAGAACTTCGACCTCGAGGCCGAGGCACTCAACCTGCGCGAGATCATCCGCACCGGCAAGGGCCAGAAGAAGACCCGCGCGCTCAAGCGGCTCAAGGTGGTCTCGGCCTTCCTGACCACCCGCAACGACGCCCGCGGCATGGTGCTCGACGCCGTGCCGGTGATCCCGCCGGACCTGCGCCCGATGGTGCAGCTCGACGGAGGCCGGTTCGCGACCAGCGACCTCAACGACCTCTACCGCCGGGTGATCAACCGGAACAACCGGCTCAAGCGGCTGCTCGACCTCGGCGCTCCCGAGATCATCGTGAACAACGAGAAGCGGATGCTGCAGGAGTCCGTCGACGCGCTGTTCGACAACGGTCGTCGTGGGCGTCCGGTCACCGGTCCGGGCAACCGGCCGCTGAAGTCGATCTCGGACATGCTCAAGGGCAAGCAGGGCCGGTTCCGGCAGAACCTGCTCGGCAAGCGCGTGGACTACTCCGGCCGCTCGGTCATCGTCGTCGGCCCGCAGCTCAAACTGCACCAGTGCGGGCTGCCGAAGGGCATGGCGATCGAGCTGTTCAAGCCCTTCGTGATGAAGCGGCTGGTCGATCTCAACCACGCGCAGAACATCAAGAGCGCCAAGCGCATGGTCGAACGGGCACGCCCGGTCGTCTGGGACGTGCTCGAGGAGGTCATCGCCGAGCATCCGGTGCTGCTCAACCGTGCGCCGACGCTGCACCGCCTCGGCATCCAGGCCTTCGAGCCACAGCTGATCGAGGGCAAGGCCATCCAGATCCACCCGCTGGTCTGCACGGCGTTCAACGCCGACTGCGACGGCGACCAGATGGCGGTGCACCTACCGCTGTCGGCCGAGGCGCAGGCCGAGGCCCGCATCCTCATGCTGTCGAGCAACAACATCCTCAAGCCGGCCGACGGCCGGCCGGTGACGATGCCGACCCAGGACATGGTGCTCGGCATCTACTTCCTCACCAGCGAGCACGCCGGTCTGCCGGGTGAGGGGCGGGCGTTCTCGTCGCCGGCCGAGGCCATCCGCGCCTACGATGCCGGGGAGTTGTCGATCCAGGCACCGATCTTGCTGCGCCAGACCGACATCGTGCCGCCGCCGGGCTGGGAGGCTCCGGAGGGCTGGGAGTCGGGTCAACCGGTGACCTTCAGCACCACGCTGGGCAGGGCGCTGTTCAACGAGGCACTGCCCGAGGACTACGCGTTCGTCAACGAGGAGGTCGACAAGAAGCGCCTCGGGACGATCGTCAACGACCTCGCGGAGCGCTACCAGAAGGTGCAGGTCGCGGCGACCCTCGACGCGCTCAAGGAGGCCGGGTTCCACTGGGCCACTCGGTCGGGCGTGACGGTCTCGTTCGAGGACATCCCGACTCCGGCGGAGAAGCTGACCATCCTCGAGGAGTACGAGGCCAAGGCCGAGAAGGTCGAGCGCAACTTCGAGCGTGGCGTCATCTCCAGCGGCGAGCGCCGCGAGGAGCTCATCGACATCTGGACCGACGCCACCAACCGGGTCGACGAGGCCATCCGCGACGCGTTCACCCGGGAGAACCCCATCCACATGATGGTCCACTCCGGGGCGCGTGGTAACTGGATGCAGATCCGCCAGCTCGCCGGCATGCGTGGGCTGGTCGCCAACCCGAAGGGCGAGACGATCCCGCGCCCGATCAAGGCCAACTTCCGGGAGGGCCTGTCGGTGCTGGAGTTCTTCATCTCCACGCACGGTGCCCGCAAGGGCCTGGCCGACACCGCGCTGCGGACCGCAGACTCCGGCTACCTCACCCGACGTTTGGTCGACGTCTCCCAGGACGTCATCATCCGCGAGGTCGACTGCGGCACCGAGCGCGGCCTGGTGCTCCCGATCGCGACCCGCAACTCCGAGGGCACCCTGGTGGTCGGCGAGGACGTCGAGACCAGTGTGTACGCGCGGGCGCTCGCCGAGGACGTCGCCGGCGCCGACGGCGCCACGGTCGCAACGGCCGGCACCGACCTCGGCGACGTCGAGATCCGGAAGTTGATCGACGCCGGCGTCGAACGGGTGCGCGTGCGCAGCGTTCTCACCTGCGAGAGCAAGTCCGGCGTCTGCGCGATGTGCTACGGCCGGTCGCTCGCTTCCGGCAAGCTCGTCGACGTCGGCGAGGCGGTCGGGATCGTCGCCGCGCAGTCGATCGGCGAGCCGGGCACGCAGCTGACGATGCGGACGTTCCACACCGGCGGAGTCGCCGGCGAGGACATCACCCACGGCCTGCCGCGCGTGGTCGAACTGTTCGAGGCTCGCGCCCCCAAGGGCAAGGCCCCGATCGCGGAGGCGGTCGGCCGCGTGCGCATCGACGAGGACGGCAAGGGCCCGAAGGTCGTCGTCGTTCCCGACGACGGCTCGGACGAGCAGGCCTTCCCGATCTCGCGCCGGGTCCACGACTGGACCAACCGCCGCAGCCCGGGGATCGCCCAGTGGCGGGTCCAGGACGGTGACAAGGTCGAGGTGGGCGAGCTGCTCCACGCCGGCACGTCCGACCCGCACGACGTGCTGCGGGTGCTGGGCCAGCGGGCGGTGCAGGTCTTCCTCACCGATCAGGTGCAGGAGGTCTACCGGTCGCAGGGTGTGTCGATCCACGACAAGCACATCGAGATCATCGTGCGGCAGATGCTGCGCCGGATCACCGTGCTGGAAAGTGGCGACGCCGACCTGCTGCCCGGTGAGCTGGTCGAGCGGTCGCGCTTCGACGAAGAGAACCGCCGGGTCGTCGCCGAAGGTGGCCAGCCTGCATCGGGACGACCGCAGCTGATGGGTATCACCAAGGCGTCGCTCGCGACCGACTCGTGGCTGTCCGCGGCGTCGTTCCAGGAGACGACCCGGGTGCTGACGGAGGCGGCGATCAACGCCAAGTCCGATCCGCTGATCGGCCTGAAGGAGAACGTCATCCTCGGCAAGCTCATCCCGGCGGGCACCGGCCTGTCCCGCTACCGCAACCTGCGGGTCGAGCCCACCGAGGAGGCCAAGGCGGCCATGTACTCGATGGTCGACTACGGCGCCGACTACTCCGACTACGAGTTCGGCCAGGGCTCGGGCGAGGCGGTCCGGCTCGAGGACTACGACTTCGGCTCCTACAGCTGAGGTCGCAGGGGTGCCGGGGTTTCCGATCGGGAGCCCGGCACCCCGTCTCCGTCTCGCCACCCGTCGACCTGTCACCCGTCGACTCGCCACCGTGAGGCGGTCACGTGCACCGACGCGACCGCTCACCCTGACACGTCTCGAGCCAGAGCTCGTGTCAGGACCCCGGACTGGTCAGCCGCAGGTGGCACGGCGCCGCGACCTGACAGGTCGCTTTCCGCGGAGTGGCGCCCTCCCAGCGGCAGCCACCCGGCGTCGGAGCGGCTCGACTCAGGCATCGTCGTTGCAGGTCGGCCTACCCGCAGGCCTGCGCACAGGCTGGGTGATCCGCTTTGACCTGTGCCGCCCGCACCGGGTAATCTCACTCCTCGTGCCTGGACGTTCTCCGGGCCGTCCGGTGCGCCCGCGTGTGCACGCCGGAGCTCCACCGACCACGCCGACCGGTTTGCCGGCGGCGCCGGGCTGGCCGGGCCGACACGCCCGACCGCGGGGGTCGTCGGCACGGCCGACGCGCTGACCGCGGGGCCGCCGGCGTCCTGACCTCCGGCCGACCCACAACCGCCACGCACACGAGCAACGGAGACGCAGTGCCCACCATCCAGCAGCTGGTCCGCAAGGGCCGCCAGGACAAGGTCGCCAAGAACAAGACCCCGGCGCTGAAAGGCAGCCCGCAGCGCCGCGGAGTGTGCACGCGCGTCTATACGACGACTCCGAAGAAGCCGAACTCCGCGTTGCGCAAGGTGGCCCGCGTCCGGCTGACCAGCCAGATCGAGGTCACGGCGTACATCCCCGGCGTCGGGCACAACCTCCAGGAGCACTCGATGGTGCTGGTTCGTGGGGGCCGGGTGAAGGACCTTCCCGGCGTCCGCTACAAGATCGTCCGTGGCTCGCTCGACACCCAGGGCGTGAAGAACCGCAGGCAGGCACGCAGCCGGTACGGCGCGAAGAAGGAGAAGAGCTGATGCCGCGCAAGGGCCCGGCCCCGAAGCGACCGATCGTCGTCGACCCCGTCTACAACTCCCCGCTGGTCACCCAACTGGTCAACAAGGTCCTCTCCGACGGCAAGAAGTCGGTGGCCGAGTCGATCGTCCACGGTGCCCTCGAGGGCTGCCGCGACAAGACCGGCACCGACCCGGTCGTCACGCTCAAGCGGGCGCTGGACAACGTCAAGCCGACTCTCGAGGTGAAGAGCCGCCGGGTCGGTGGCGCCACCTACCAGGTCCCGGTCGAGGTGCGCGCCAACCGCAGCACCACCCTGGCCCTGCGCTGGTTGGTCGGCTACTCCCGCGCCCGTCGGGAGAAGACGATGACCGAGCGGCTGATGAACGAGATCCTCGACGCCTCCAACGGCCTCGGCGCGAGCGTCAAGCGCCGCGAGGACACCCACAAGATGGCCGAGTCCAACAAGGCCTTCGCCCACTACCGCTGGTAGACCCGGCGGTTCACAGACACGAACCCGAGGAAGCGACGCACCGAAATGGTCACCGACCTGCGCACGCTCGACCTGGCCAAGGTCCGCAACATCGGGATCATGGCCCACATCGACGCGGGCAAGACCACCACCACCGAGCGCATCCTGTTCTACACCGGGATCAACTACAAGATCGGTGAGGTCCACGAGGGCGCGGCCACGATGGACTGGATGGAGCAGGAGCAGGAGCGGGGCATCACCATCACCTCGGCCGCCACCACCACCCAGTGGGACGGCCACACCATCAACATCATCGACACGCCCGGTCACGTCGACTTCACCGTCGAGGTGGAGCGGTCGTTGCGTGTGCTCGACGGCGCGGTCGCCGTGTTCGACGGCGTCGCCGGCGTCGAGCCTCAGTCCGAGCAGGTCTGGCGACAGGCCACCAAGTACCACGTGCCACGCATCTGTTTCGTGAACAAGCTCGACCGGGTCGGCGCCGAGTTCCACCGCTGCGTCGACATGATCGTGTCCCGGCTCAAGGCCGTTCCGCTGGTCGTCCAGCTCCCGATCGGGGCCGAGGCCGACTTCCGCGGCGTCATCGACCTGGTCGGGATGAAGGCGCTCGTGTGGAGCGCCGAGGCCGAGAAGGGCGAGATGTACGACACCGTCGACATCCCCGCCACTCACGGCGAGGCGGCCGCGGAGTACCGCGACCGGCTGCTCGAGACGATCGCCGAAAACGACGACGAGATGATGGAGCTCTACCTCGAGGGCGAGGAGCCGACCGAGCAGGCGCTCATCGCCGCCATCCGGCGTGCGACGATCGCCGGTCGGCTCACGCCGGTGCTGTGCGGCTCGGCGTTCAAGAACAAGGGCGTGCAACCCATGCTCGACGCCGTCGTCCGATACCTTCCGTCGCCGCTGGACGTCGGGGCGGTCGAGGGCCACGCGGTCGGTGACGAGGACGCGCTCATGACGCGCGAGCCCGACGAGGACGCTCCGGCGTCCGCGCTGGCCTTCAAGATCATGAGCGATCAGCACCTCGGCAAGCTGACCTTCGTGCGTATCTACTCGGGCACACTCTCGGCCGGCAGCCAGGTGCTCAACAGCACCAAGGGCCAGCGCGAGCGCATCGGCAAGATCTACCGGATGCACGCGAACAAGCGCGAGGAGATCGGGACGGCCAGCGCGGGCCAGATCGTCGCGGTCATGGGTCTGAAGAACACCACGACCGGCGACACGCTCAGCGCGATCGACGCTCCGGTGATCCTCGAGTCGATGACCTTCCCGGCACCGGTGATCTCGGTGGCCATCGAGCCGAGGACGAAGAGTGACCAGGAGAAGTTGGGCACCGCGATCCAGCGGCTCTCCGAGGAGGATCCGACCTTCCAGGTCCGCACCGACGACGACACGGGCCAGACCATCATCTCGGGCATGGGCGAGCTCCACCTCGAGGTGCTCGTCGAACGGATGAAGCGCGAGTTCCGGGTCGAGGCCAACGTCGGGAAGCCCCAGGTGGCATACCGCGAGACCATCCGCCGCCGGGTCGAGAAGGTGGAGTACACGCACAAGAAGCAGACCGGCGGCTCGGGCCAGTTCGGCCGCGTCATCATCGACGTCGAGCCGACCGGCGGCGACGGCGACGGCGGGTACGAGTTCGTCAACGCGGTCACCGGTGGCCGGATCCCACGGGAGTACATCCCGGCCGTCGACGAGGGCATCCAGGAGGCGATGGAGTTCGGTGTCGTCGCCGGCTACCCGCTGGTCGACGTGAAGGTCACGCTCCGCGACGGTGCCTACCACGACGTCGACTCCTCCGAGCTCGCCTTCAAGATCGCCGGCTCGATGGCGTTCAAGGACGCGGCACGCAGGGCCGACCCGGTGCTTCTCGAGCCGATGTTCGCCGTCGAGGTCACGACGCCCGAGGACTACATGGGTGACGTGATCGGTGACCTCAACTCCCGCCGTGGTCACATCCAGGCCATGGAGGAGCGCACCGGCGCCCGGATCGTCAAGGCGCTGGTACCGCTGTCGGAGATGTTCGGCTACGTCGGGGACCTCCGCAGCAAGACCCAGGGCCGGGCCAGCTACTCGATGCAGTTCGACTCCTACGCCGAGGTTCCGCGCACCGTCGCAGAGGAGATCATCAAGAAGGTCCGGGGCGAGTAACGACGCTCCGGGAGTTCACCGGCCCAACCCCAACCAGCCAGGCCGACAACCGGCACGGAAATCGTCACTACAGGAGGACCCCACAGTGGCCAAGGCGAAGTTCGAGCGGACCAAGCCGCACGTCAACGTCGGCACCATCGGTCACATCGACCACGGCAAGACGACGCTGACCGCGGCCATCACGAAGGTCCTGCACGACCAGCATCCGGACCTCAACCCGTTCACACCCTTCGACGAGATCGACAAGGCGCCCGAGGAGCGCCAGCGCGGCATCACCATCGCGATCGCGCACGTCGAGTACCAGACCGAGAAGCGGCACTACGCGCACGTCGACTGCCCCGGTCACGCCGACTACATCAAGAACATGATCACCGGAGCGGCGCAGATGGACGGCGCCATCCTGGTCGTGGCCGCGACCGACGGTCCGATGCCGCAGACCAAGGAGCACGTCCTGCTGGCGCGCCAGGTCGGCGTCCCGTACATCGTCGTGGCGCTCAACAAGGCCGACATGGTCGACGACGAGGAGATTCTCGAACTCGTCGAGCTCGAGGTTCGCGACCTGCTCTCCGACTACGAGTTCCCCGGCGACGACGTCCCGGTCGTGCGTGTCTCGGCGCTCAAGGCGCTCGAGGGCGACGCCGAGTGGAGCGAGAAGATCATCGAGCTCTTGAACGCCGTGGACGAGTACGTCCCGGAGCCCCAGCGCGACACCGAGAAGCCGTTCCTCATGCCGATCGAGGACGTCTTCACGATCACCGGTCGGGGCACGGTTGTGACCGGCCGGGTCGAGCGCGGCGTCCTCAAGGTCAACGAGGAGGTCGAACTCGTCGGTATCCGCGACAGCTCGCAGAAGACGACCGTCACCGGTGTCGAGATGTTCCGCAAGCTCCTCGACGAGGCCCGGGCCGGCGAGAACGTCGGCCTGCTCCTCCGCGGCACCAAGAAGGAGGACGTGGAGCGTGGCATGGTCGTCGTCAAACCTGGCACGACCACCCCGCACACCGACTTCGAGGCGCAGGTCTACATCCTGTCCAAGGACGAGGGCGGGCGGCACACGCCGTTCTTCAACAACTACCGTCCGCAGTTCTACTTCCGGACGACGGACGTGACCGGCGTGGTGAGCTTGCCCGAGGGCACCGAGATGGTCATGCCCGGCGACACCACCCAGATGAAGGTCGAGCTGATCCAGCCCATCGCCATGGAGGAACAGCTCCGCTTCGCCATCCGCGAGGGTGGCCGCACCGTGGGTGCCGGCCGGGTCACGAAGATCAACAAGTAGGACGCGTCAGCGGTGGGCCTGCCCGACCAGGCCCGGCCCACCGCCCCGGTCCTGCTGACTGTTGATCACGTTCACCATGCTGCTTCGGGACCGTTCACCACGCTCCGCACCCTGGTGAACGGTCCACCAGGGTGGTGAACGTGATCAACAGGAGGCGCGATTGGCCAGGGCAACCGGGCTCTGGCATACTGAACAGGTTGCTCGGCGGAGGCCGCCGGGGTGCGTGGACCGGGCTGGCGCCCGTGTCCGGGCCCGATCCGGAGACCTCCACCCCGAGGTCCGGCTCCAGGCCGGGCCACCGAGTCTCCCTACGAAGATCGAGCGAGTCCTCGCACGTGCCCGAATGCGGCCCGCGCGTGCGACACGCCCGACCGCGGGGGTCGGAGGCCCAACGCACCGGCGGCCGGGTGGAGACCCACGGACAGGTATCGGTTCGCTAGCGGTACGAGAGAAGGACGACAAGCAGCCATGGCGGGACAGAAGATCCGCATCCGGCTCAAGGCCTACGACCACGAGGTCATCGACTCGTCGGCGCGCAAGATCGTCGACACGGTGACCCGTACCGGTGCGCAGGTCGCGGGCCCGGTGCCGCTGCCGACCGAGAAGAACGTGTACTGCGTCATCCGATCGCCGCACAAGTACAAGGACAGCCGCGAGCACTTCGAGATGCGCACGCACAAGCGACTCATCGACATCATCGACCCCACGCCGAAGACGGTCGACTCGCTCATGCGTCTCGACCTGCCCGCGGGCGTCGACATCGAGATCAAGCTGTAGGGACGCGCGCGATGACCACTCAAGTTCAGGCCAGGCTGCAGGGCTTGCTCGGCGAGAAGCTCGGCATGACCCAGGTGTGGGACGACAACAACCGCATCGTCCCGGTCACCGTCGTCAAGGCCGGTCCGTGCGTCGTGACGCAGGTTCGCACCCCGCAGGCCGATGGCTACGACGCCGTGCAGATCGCGTTCGGCGCGCCCAACCCCCGCAAGGTCACCAAGCCGATGCAGGGTCATTTCGACAAGGCCGGCGTGACGCCCCGGCGGCACACGGCCGAGCTGCGTACGTCGGCGGCATCGGAGTACACGCTGGGCCAGGAGCTCACCGTGGAGATCTTCGAGCCGGGCCAGCTCGTCGACGTCGTGGGCACCAGCAAGGGCAAGGGTTTCGCCGGTGTCATGAAGCGACACGGCTTCTCCGGGGTGGGCGCCAGCCACGGCGCGCATCGCAACCACCGCAAGCCGGGTTCGATCGGCGGTGCCTCGACGCCCAGCCGGGTCTTCAAGGGCCTGCGCATGGCCGGCCGGATGGGGAGCGTCCGGGTCACGGCACAGAACCTGAGGATCCACACGGTGGACGCCGAGAAGGGACTGCTGCTCGTACGGGGTGCCGTGCCCGGCCCGGTCGGTGGGTTGGTGCTGGTCAAGACCGCCGCGAAGGGGGCCTGAGGACATGACCGTGATCGAGGTGAAGAACGCGAAGGGCCGCAAGGCCGGCAGCGTCGAACTGCCCGCCGACGTCTTCGACGTCCAGGTCAACGTTCCGCTCATCCACCAGGTGGTCGTCGCACAGCTGGCGGCCGCGCGCCGGGGCACCCACAGCACCAAGAGTCGCGGCGAGGTCCGTGGTGGCGGACGTAAGCCGTACCGGCAGAAGGGGACCGGCCGGGCTCGCCAAGGCTCGACCCGGGCGCCGCAGTTCACCGGCGGCGGGATCGTGCACGGTCCGACGCCGCGCGACTACGCACAGCGGACACCCAAGAAGATGAAGGCGGCCGCGCTGCGAGGGGCGCTGTCCGACCGGGCCAGGCATGGCCGGGTCCATGTTGTCGCCGGGTTCGTCGAGGGTGACGCGCCCTCGACCAAGGCAGCCCTGGCCGCTCTCGGCGCCGTCACCGACCGCACCAACGTCCTGGTCGTCGCCGCCCGCGGGGACGAGCTCACTGTCAAGAGCCTGCGGAACCTCCCGCAGGTCCACCTGATCGTCGCCGACCAGCTCAACACCTACGACGTCCTGTGCTCCGACGACGTCGTGTTCACGCAAGCAGCGCTCGAGGCGTTCCTCGACGGCAAGACCGGTGTCGTGACGTCCGCCGGTGAGGACGAGGGCGCCGTCGACGAGAAGCCGGCGGACGAGACGAGTGCCGCCTCGAAGCCGTCGGCCGAGAAGACCACGGCGAAGAAGGCGACGGCGAAGAAGACCACGGCGAAGAAGACGACCACGGCGAAAAAGTCCTCGGCGCGCAAGGAAGCGGCCACGAAGGCGACGGCCAAGTCGACGGCCGCTGCCGAGAAGCAGGCGGCAAAGACCACTGCGAAAAAGACCGCCGGGAAGAAGTCTCCTGCCAAGAAGACCGAGGAGGACGGCAAGTGAGCGGGATCCACAAGGACCCGCGCGACGTGCTCCGCGGGCCGATCGTCTCCGAGAAGAGCTACGGACTTCTCGACGAGAACAAGTACACCTTCGTGGTTGCACCCGACGCGAACAAGACCGAGATCAAGATCGCGGTCGAGAAGGTGTTCAACGTGACCGTGACCGGCGTGAACACCCTCAACCGTGCAGGCAAGCGGCGCCGCACGCGCTTCGGCGTGGGCCGGCGTCCGGACACCAAGCGCGCGATCGTCACCGTCGCCGAGGGGCAGCGCATCGACATCTTCGGGGGACCGGTCTCCTGACCGGAACCAGGGCATTCGAAGGGCTGACCAGATATGGGAATCCGTAAGTACAAGCCGACGACGCCGGGCCGACGCGGCGCCAGCGTCGCCGACTTCGTCGAGATCACCCGCTCCGAGCCGGAGAAGTCCTTGGTGCGTCCGCTCCCGAAGAAGGGCGGCCGCAACAACGCGGGGCGGATCACGACCCGGCACCAGGGTGGTGGACACAAGCGCCAGTACCGTGTGATCGACTTCCGGCGGGCGGACAAGGACGGCGTGCCCGCCACGGTGGCGCACATCGAGTACGACCCCAACCGCACAGCTCGGATCGCTCTCCTGCACTACGCCGACGGCGACAAGCGCTACATCCTGGCGCCGACCCGGCTGGTGCAGGGTGCCGCGGTCGAGGCGGGCGCCAGGGCGGACATCAAGCCGGGCAACAACCTGCCGCTGCGCAACATCCCGGTCGGCACGGTGGTGCACGCCATCGAGCTCCGGCCCGGTGGCGGTGCGAAGATCGCCCGCTCGGCCGGTGCGCGGGTCCAGCTCGTCGCGAAGGAGGGCACCTGGGCCCAGCTGCGGATGCCCTCCGGAGAGATTCGCAATGTCGACGTCCGCTGCCGCGCCACGGTCGGCGAGGTGGGCAACGCCGAGCAGTCCAACATCAACTGGGGCAAGGCCGGCCGGATGCGGTGGAAGGGCAAGCGCCCGTCCGTCCGTGGCGTGGCCATGAACCCGGTCGATCACCCGCACGGTGGCGGTGAGGGCAAGTCCTCGGGTGGTCGTCATCCGGTCAACCCGAACGGCCGCCCCGAAGGGCGGACCCGCCGGGCCGGCAAGCCCAGCGACCGCCAGATCGTCCGCCGCCGCAAGACCGGCAAGAAGCGCTGATCGGGAGCAGGGAGACCATGCCGCGCAGTCTCAAGAAGGGTCCCTTCGTGGACGAGCACCTGGCCAAGAAGGTCGAGGCGCAGAACGCGAAGGGCACCAAGCACGTCATCAAGACCTGGTCCCGCCGATCGATGATCGTCCCGGACATGATCGGTCACACGATCGCCGTCCACGACGGGCGCAAGCACGTCCCGATCTTCGTGACCGAGGCGATGGTCGGGCACAAGCTCGGCGAGTTCGCGCCCACGCGAACCTTCCGCGGACACGAGAAGGACGACCGGCGCGCCCGGCGCCGGTGAGTTCACCACGAAGCTGACGAGATCGAGGGAGTCACGATGGAAGCCAGGGCCCAGGCGCGGTTCGTCCGCGTCACGCCCATGAAGGCGCGCCGCGTGGTGGACGTCATCCGGGGCATGAAGGCCGACGATGCGGTCGCCCTGCTGCGGTTCGCGCCGCAATCCGCGGCCGAACCGGTACGCAAGGTGCTCGAAAGCGCCATCGCCAACGCCGAGAACAACGACGGCATGGCGCCGGACGTGCTGTATGTCGCCGAGGCCTACGTCGACGAGGGGCCGACCATGAAGCGGTTCCGACCGCGTGCGCAGGGCCGTGCCTACCGGGTCGCCAAGCGCACCAGCCACATCACCGTGGTCGTCGAGGAACGCACGCCCGTGCAGCGCACCCGCAGTACGGCCGGTTCGAGAGGAGGGGCCCGCTAGTGGGTCAGAAGATCAACCCGCACGGGTTCCGGCTCGGCATATCCACCGACCACCAGAGCCGGTGGTTCGCCGACAGCACGACGTCGGGCCAGCGCTACCGCGACTACGTCGCCGAGGACGTGGCGATCCGCAAGCTGATGAGCAAGGGCATGGAGCGCGCGGGCATCGCCAAGGTCGAGATCGAGCGCACGCGCGACCGCGTCCGGGTCGACATCCACACCGCTCGACCCGGCATCGTGATCGGCCGCCGCGGCGTCGAGGCCGACCGGCTGCGCACCGAACTCGAGCAGCTGACCGGCAAGCAGGTGCAGCTGAACATCCTCGAGGTCAAGCAACCCGAGATCGACGCGCAGCTCGTCGCCCAGGGTGTGGCCGAGCAGCTGTCGGCCCGGGTGGCGTTCCGGCGCGCGATGCGCAAGGCGATCCAGACCACCATGCGATCGGGTGCCAAGGGCATCCGGGTGCAGTGCTCGGGCCGCCTCGGCGGCGCGGAGATGAGCCGCTCGGAGTTCTACCGTGAGGGCCGGGTGCCCCTGCACACCCTTCGGGCCGACGTGGACTACGGCTTCTACGAGGCGCGGACCACCTTCGGGCGGATCGGCGTCAAGGTCTGGATCTACAAGGGCGAGGTGGCGGGTTCACGGGCGGAACGCGAGGCGCAGGCCGCTCAGGCCAGGGTCCAGCAGCAGCGGCGGCGGCCCGAGCGACGCCGGCCGGCCCGTGGCGAGTCGTCCCGGGGAGTGGAGACCGGCGACGGTGGTGCCTCCGCGCCGGAGGCGCCCGCCACCCAGCCGGTCGGCAGCGAGCAGGAGGCCTGACCATGCTGATCCCACGCAAGGTCAAGCACCGCAAGCAGCACCACCCGAGGCGGCGTGGCATCGCCAAGGGCGGCACGTCGCTGGCGTTCGGTGAGTTCGGCATCCAGGCGGTCGAAGGGCACTACGTCACCAACCGACAGATCGAGTCGGCCCGTATCGCGATCACCCGGCACATCCGTCGCGGCGGCAAGGTCTGGATCAACATCTACCCGGATCGCCCGCTCACCAAGAAGCCGGCCGAGACCCGGATGGGTTCCGGCAAGGGTTCGCCGGAGTGGTGGGTCGCCAACGTCCGGCCCGGCAGGGTCATGTTCGAGCTGTCCTACCCCAACGACAAGGTGGCCCGTGAGGCGCTGACCCGCGCCATCCACAAGCTGCCGATGAAGTGCCGCATCGTCACGCGCGAGGCAGGTGAAATGTGATGGCCATCGGATCCAAGGACCTCACGTCTGCGGCGCTGCGCGCCATGACCGACGCCCACCTGGTCGAGGAGCTGCACAAGGCGAAGGAAGGGCTGTTCAACCTGCGCTTCCAGGCCGCGACGGGACAGCTCGAGAGCCACGGCAGGCTGAAGGCCGTGCGCCGCGACATCGCCCGCATCTACACCATCATGCGCGAGCGCGAGCTCGGCATCACCACGGTCGTCGAGGACACCGGCGCGGCCGCGGGCGGTGCCGCATGACCACACCTCCGGACAAGGACACCACTGTGACCGAGAAGACGGCCCCGGCCGAGCCGACCCGGCAGAGCCGAGGCTTCCGTAAGGTCCGGGAGGGCCTCGTCGTCAGCGACAAGATGGACAAGACGGTCGTCGTGGCCGTGGAAGACCGCTTCAAGCATCCGCTGTACGGCAAGGTCGTCCGCCGGACCAGCAAGCTCAAGGCCCACGACGAGCAGAACGCCGCCGTCACCGGCGACCGCGTCCTCCTGATGGAGACCCGGCCGCTGTCGGCGACCAAGCGGTGGCGGGTCGTGGAGATCCTCGAGAAGGCCAAGTAATCCGACCGTTCCGCCAGGCTCAGCCAGGGCCGTCAGGACTGGATGAGAACCGGCGCGACAACCAGGAGTCATCGACATGATCCAGCAGGAGTCGCGGGTGCGCGTCGCCGACAACACCGGCGCGAAGGAGCTGCTCTGCATCCGCGTCCTCGGCGGTTCCGGGCGGCGCTACGCCGGCATCGGCGACGTCATCGTGGCGACCGTCAAGGACGCCATCCCCGGTGGCGGCGTGAAGAAGGGCGAAGTCGTCCGAGCCGTGATCGTCCGCACCGCGAAGGAGCGCCGCCGGCCGGACGGTTCCTACATCCGCTTCGACGAGAACGCAGCGGTGATCATCAAGGACGGCGGGGACCCGCGCGGCACGCGCATCTTCGGCCCGGTGGGCCGCGAGCTGCGCGAGAAGAGATTCATGCGGATCATCTCGCTGGCGCCGGAGGTGTTGTGAGCATGCGTATCAGGAAGGGCGACACGGTGGTGGTCGTCGCCGGCCGGGACAAGGGCGCGATCGGCAAGGTCATCGCCGCCTACCCGACGCAGAACCGGGTGCTGGTCGAAGGCGTCAACCGCATCACCAAGCACACCAAGGTCGTCCAGAGCGCCCGCGGCGCGAAGTCCGGCGGGATCGTGCACCAGGAGGCCCCGATCCACATCAGCAACCTGATGCTGGCCGTCGAGGTCGACGTCGACGGCGAGAAGAAGACCGTCGGCACGCGGGTCGGATTCCGGGTCGACGACAACGGCAACAAGGTCCGGTTCGCCAAGCGCACCGGTGAGGACATCTGATGAGCATGGCAACCGACACCCGGCCGCTCCCCCGGCTCAAGCAGCGCTACCGCGACGAGATCGTCCCGGCGCTGCGCGAGCAGTTCGACGTGGCCAACGTCATGCAGGTCCCGACGGTCACCAAGGTCGTCGTCAACATGGGCGTGGGCGAAGCAGCCCGGGACGCCAAGCTGATCGAAGGGGCCATCCGCGACCTGGAAGCCATCACCGGTCAGAAGCCTGCCGTCACGAAGGCACGCAAGTCGATCGCACAGTTCAAACTGCGTGAGGGCATGCCGATCGGTGCGCACGTGACGCTGCGCGGTGACCGCATGTGGGAGTTCCTGGACCGGCTGACCACGATCGCCCTGCCGCGCATCCGCGACTTCCGCGGTCTGTCACCCCGGCAGTTCGACGGTCGCGGCAACTACACCTTCGGTCTCAACGAGCAGGCCGTGTTCCACGAGATCAACCAGGACGCCATCGACCGGGTCCGTGGGATGGACATCACCGTCGTGACGACGGCCCAGACCGACGAGGAGGGCCGGGCGCTGCTCCAGCGGCTGGGCTTCCCGTTCAGGCAGGAACGGTGACCCGATGAGCACGACCAGGAAAGAAGAGAGCTGACGTGGCGAAGAAGGCACTTGTCAACAAGGCCAATGCGAAGCCCAAGTTCGCGGTTCGAGCGTACACCCGCTGCCAGCGGTGCGGGCGGCCGCACTCGGTCTACCGCAAGTTCGGGCTGTGCCGGGTGTGCCTGCGGGAGATGGCCCACCGCGGCGAACTGCCGGGCATCACGAAGTCCAGCTGGTAACCCATTGATCCACCCACGATCGCCGCAGGTCCGATCCGGACGCCGGTTCGGAAACCGCGGCGGGAAAGCGGCCGTTGCATCATGACCATGACCGACCCCATCGCAGACATGCTGACCCGTCTGCGCAACGCCAACTCGGCCTATCACGAGACCGTGAGCATGCCGTACAGCAAGCTCAAGTCGCACATCGCCGAGATCCTCCGCCAGGAGGGCTTCATCTCCGGCTGGACGGTCCAGGAAAGCGCCGACCGACCGGTGGAGAAGAGCCTGGTGCTGACCCTCAAGTACGGGCCGAGCCGGGAGCGCTCCATTGCCGGCGTGCGCCGGGTGAGCAAGCCCGGCCTGCGGGTCTACGCGAAGTCGACCAACATGCCGAGAGTCCTGGGCGGGCTGGGCGTGGCCATCATCTCGACGTCGCAGGGGCTGCTCACGGATCGGTCGGCGACCAAGCAGGGCGTGGGCGGGGAAGTCCTCGCCTACGTCTGGTGACGGGAGGAGGTGGAGATGTCGCGCATCGGCAAGCTGCCCATCCCGGTTCCCAGCGGGGTGGACGTCGCCATCGACGGCCGGGTGGTCAAGGTCGACGGCCCGAAGGGCAGCCTCACCCACACCCTGCCGTCGACGATCGACGTCGAGCAGACCGACGAGGGAACGATCGCGGTCCGTCGGCCTGACGACGAGCGCGAGAGCCGCGCCCTGCACGGGCTCACCCGCTCGCTGGTGGCCAACATGGTCACCGGCGTGACCCAGGGTTACGAGAAGAAGCTCGAGATCGTCGGCGTCGGCTACCGGGTGATCGCCCGGGGCTCGAATCTCGAGTTCGCGCTGGGCTACAGCCACCCGATCACTGTCGAGGCTCCCGACGGCATCACGTTCACGGTCGAGTCGCCGACGAAGTTCGCGGTGCAGGGCATCGACAAGCAGAAGGTCGGCGAGGTCGCCGCGAACATCCGCAAGCTGCGCCGGCCGGAGCCGTACAAGGGCAAAGGCATCCGCTACGCGGGCGAGCAGGTCCGCCGCAAGGTCGGAAAGGCTGGGAAGAAGTAGTCATGGGCATCGCGATCAACCGGCGGGTCGGGCACGGCGGCAAGGCCGCCGCCCGCGACCGCAGGCATCTGCGCGTCCGCAAGCGGATCACCGGCTCGGCCCGACGCCCCCGCCTGGTGGTCACCCGATCGTTGCGCCACATGGTGGTGCAGGTGGTCGACGACGCCACCGGAAGCACGCTCGCCTCGGCCTCCAGCATGGAGACCGACCTGCGCGGCGAGGCGGGAGACAAGACGGCAAAGGCCCGCAAGGTCGGCGAGTTGGTCGCGCAACGTGCCATGGCGGCCGGGATCGACACCGTCGTGTTCGACCGTGCCGGCAACCGTTACCACGGCCGCGTGGCCGCAGTGGCGGAGGGCGCCCGCGACGGCGGCCTGCAGTTCTGACCACGAGTAGGTAGGAAGTAGGGAGATCATGGCTGGACCCCAGCGCCGTGGTGGCGGTGCCGGCGGCGACCGCCGCGACCGCCGCGACAGGGACAACCGTCGCGACGGCGGAGCCGAGAAGACGGCATACATCGAGCGCGTCGTCGCGATCAACCGTGTCGCCAAGGTGGTGCGAGGTGGTCGGCGCTTCAGCTTCACCGCTCTCGTGGTCGTCGGTGACGGCGACGGCACCGTCGGCGTCGGATACGGCAAGGCCAAGGAGGTACCCGCGGCGATCGCCAAGGGCGTCGAAGAGGCCAAGAAGCAGTTCTTCAAGGTCCCCCGGATCCAGGGCACGATTCCGCACCCGATCCAGGGCGAGAAGGCTGCCGGTGTCGTGCTCCTGCGCCCGGCGTCGCCGGGTACCGGTGTGATCGCCGGTGGGCCGGTACGCGCCGTTCTGGAATGCGCCGGCGTCCACGACGTGCTGAGCAAGTCGCTCGGTTCGTCCAACGCCATCAACATCGTGCATGCGACCGTCGAGGCGCTGAAGAACCTCGAGCGTCCCGAGCAGGTGGCGGCCCGTCGCGGCCTGCCGCTGGAGGACGTGGCTCCGGCCGCGCTGCTCCGCGCACAGGCAGGTACGCCCTCGTGAGCAGACTGAAGGTTCGTCAGATCAAGAGCGTCATCGGCGGCACGTCGTCGCAGCGCGAGACCCTCCGCTCGCTGGGCCTCAAGCGCATCCGCGACGAGGTCGTCAAGGAGGACCGGCCCGAGATTCGCGGCATGGTTGCGACGGTGGCCCACCTGGTCACCGTCGAGGAGGTCGACTGACATGGCTGACTCGCCACTCAAGCCCCACCACCTGCGCCCGGCGCCGGGTGCCAAGACCGCCAAGACGCGCGTCGGTCGCGGCGAGGCCGGCGCGAGGGGCAAGACCGCGGGACGTGGCACCAAGGGCAGCAAGGCACGTGGCACCGTGTCGGCCCGGTTCGAGGGCGGGCAGATGCCGCTGCACATGCGGCTGCCCAAGCTCAAGGGCTTCCGCAATCCCTTCCGCGTGGAGCACCAGGTCGTCAACCTCGACCGGCTCGCCTCGCTCTACCCCGACGGCGGCGAGATCACGGTCGAGGACTTGGTCGCGAAGGGCGCCGTGCGGGCCGGCCGCCCGGTCAAGATCCTCGGCACCGGAGAGCTCTCCGTCGCCTTGCAGGTGAGCGCGCACGCGTTCTCCGCCTCGGCGAAGGAGAAGATCACTTCGGCGGGTGGCTCGACCACCGAGGTCTGACCGCCGGCGCCCGGGCTGTTATCGTCACGAAACACGTCACAAACGCGTCGGCCCGGCCGACCGTCCGCACCACCGCGCCACCACTCGAGGCGGCGCGCAGGAGGCCATCAAGTGCTCACCGCGTTCGCTCGGGCGTTCCGGACACCCGACCTGCGCCGGAAGATGCTGTTCACACTCGGCATCATCGTGCTGTTCCGGCTGGGCTCGGTCGTGCCGACACCCGGGATCGACGTGCAGGCGGTCAACACCTGCGTGGAACAGGTGGGTACGACCGGCGTCTACGGAATGCTCAACTTGTTCTCGGGTGGAGCATTGCTCCAGCTAGCGGTGTTCGCGCTGGGCATCATGCCCTACATCACGGCGAGCATCATCCTGCAGCTGCTGACGGTGGTGATCCCCCGGCTGGAGGCCCTGAAGAAGGAGGGACAGGCCGGTCAGACCAAGATCACCCAGTACACGCGCTACCTGACCATCGGCCTCGCGGTACTGCAGGCGACGACGATCATCTCCCTGGCCCGCAGCGGCCAGCTGTTCCCGAACTGTCCGGAGGAGATCCTCCCCGACGACTCGATCGCGACGATCGCCCTCATGGTCCTGGTCATGACCGCCGGGACAGCGGTGATCATGTGGTTGGGGGAGCTGATCACCGATCGTGGCGTCGGCAACGGCATGTCGCTGTTGATCTTCACGCAGATCATCGCCACGTTCCCCAGTGCGCTGTGGCAGATCCGGGTCGAGCAGGGCTGGCCGACGTTCACCATCGTCTGCCTGGTGGGTCTGGTGATCGTCGCCCTGGTGGTCTTCGTCGAGCAGTCCCAGCGCCGCATCCCGGTGCAGTACGCGAAGCGCATGGTCGGGCGGAGGATGTACGGCGGCTCGTCCACGTACATACCGCTGAAGATCAACCAGGCCGGCATCATCCCGGTCATCTTCGCCTCGTCCCTGCTGTACCTGCCGCTGCTGTTCAGCCAGTTCAACCAGGAGTCCGGCTGGGGGGTGTGGATCCAGACCAACTTCGCCCAAGGCGACAACTGGATCTACATGACCACGTTCTTCGCGCTGATCGTCTTCTTCACGTACTTCTACGTGTCGATCACGTTCAACCCGAAGGACGTCGCCGACAACATGAAGAAGTACGGCGGCTTCATCCCCGGCATCCGGGCCGGTCGGCCCACGGAGGAGTACCTCGACTACGTGCTCACCCGGCTCACCGCGCCCGGTTCGGTCTACCTGGGCTTGATCTCGCTGATACCCCTCGTGGCGTTTGTCCTGATCAACGCGAACCAGAACTTCCCGTTCGGCGGCACGAGCATCTTGATCATGGTCGGTGTCGGGCTGCAGACCGTCCAGCAGATCGAGAGCCAGCTACAGCAGAGAAACTACGAGGGCTTCCTTCGGTGAGGCGCCTCTTGCTCATGGGCCCGCCTGGCTCGGGCAAAGGCACCCAGGCGGCCGTGGTAGCCCGCCAGCTGTCCATACCGGCGATCTCGACCGGCGACATCTTCCGCGAGAACGTCGCTGCCGGCACCGCGCTTGGACGCGAGGCCAAGGAGTACATGGCGCGCGGGCACTACGTCCCCGACTCGGTGACCAACCAGATGGTGAGCGCTCGGCTGGCCGAGGCCGACGCCATCGGGGGGTTCATCCTGGACGGTTATCCGCGGACCGTGCCGCAGGTCGAGTTCCTCGACGAGGTGCTGGCTGCGCAGGACGTCGAGCTGGATCGCGTTCTGCTGCTGACCGTCGACGTCGAGGAGGTCGTGGGCCGGCTGAAGCGACGGGCCGGTGCCGAGGGTCGCCACGACGACGACGAGCAGATCATCCGGCACCGGCTGAAGTTGTTCGCCGAGCAGACCGCCCCGCTCGCCGCCGAGTACGAGAGACGCGGCCTGCTCGTCCGCATCGACGGCATGGGCACGATCGAGGAGGTCTCCGAGCGCATGCTGGCGGCGGCGAGCGACGACGGTGCTGTGGCTGCCGAACCGGCCTCGGATGCGGCCGGCGCGTCCCTGCGCGCGCAGGCTCAGGTCGACGGCGCGGCCGAGTGGGCATGATCCAACTCAAGACCGAGGCCGAGGTCGCCGCAATGCGGCTCGCAGGCCTGGTGGTGGCCGAGGCCCTGGCGGCCGTGCGCGAGGCCATCACCCCCGGCGTGACGTTGCTCGAGCTCGACGCTGTCGCCGAGCGCGAGATCCGGACCCGTGGTGCCGACCCGTCCTTCCTCCACTACCTGCCCGGGGTCGGGTACGTCCCTCCCGGTCCCGGCCGTAACTCGTTCCCGGCCACGATCTGTGCCTCGGTGAACGACGAGATCGTGCACGGCATCCCGAGCGAACGGCGGCTGGTCGAAGGCGACATCGTCTCCGTCGACTGCGGTGCGATCCTCGACGGCTGGCACGGCGACGCCGCCGTCACGCTGCCGGTCGGTCGGGTGAGCGAGCAGGCCGCGCGTTTGCTCCAGGTCTGTGAGGACGCCTTGTGGGCGGGCATCGCGGTGCTGCAGGTCGGTCATCGGCTACGCGAGGTCGGCGGAGCGGTCGAGGACCATGTCCGCGCCCAAGGCGACTACGGCATCGTGGCCGAGTACGGCGGGCACGGGATCGGCACCGAGATGCACCAGGACCCGCACGTGCTCAACTACCGCACCCGGGCCCGGGGACCGAGGCTGGTGTCCGGCCTCGTGCTCGCGATCGAACCGATGATCAACGTCGGCCGGCCCGAGACGGTGTTGCAGGACGACGAGTGGACGGTCTCGACCGCCGACGGCTCGCTGTCGGCCCATTTCGAGCACACCGTCGCCGTCACCGAGAACGGCCCGTGGGTGCTGACCCGAGACGGCGAGCAAGGCGGATAGAACAGTGTTCTTAGGGTGTGAGGCACGGAGCCGGCATGGTAATATATGCATTTGGCTTTAGAGCCATCTTGTAACCATTTGAAATGGAGGTCCTTGGCCAAAGAAGACGTCATAGAGGTAGAAGGCACTGTCACTGAGGCGCTGCCCAACACGCAGTTTAGGGTCGAGCTCGAGAGTGGGCACAACGTGTTGGCCCATATCTCGGGCAAGATGCGGATGAACTACATCCGGATATTGCCAGGCGACCGGGTGAAGGTGGAGTTGAGCCCCTACGACCTGAGCCGGGGACGTATCACTTACAGATTTAGGATCTAAGAGAAGGAGAGAGGTTCAATGAAGGTACGAGCAAGTGTCAAACCTATGTGCGAACGCTGCAAGGTCATAAGGCGCCGCGGGGTGGTTCGCGTGATCTGCACGAACCCCCGAC
>DATFBR010000093.1:0-14423 GCA_035253685.1 Jiangellaceae bacterium | reverse complement strand
CCGGACGGTGGGCACGATGCTCGGCCACGAGGTGACCAGGCGTACCGGCGGCTCGGGGCTGCCCGACGGGACCATCGACATCACGCTGACCGGGTCGGCCGGACAGTCCTTCGGCGCGTTCCTCCCGGTGGGCATCACGCTACGCCTCGAGGGTGATGCCAACGACTATCTGGCCAAGGGCCTGTCCGGCGGGCGGATCGTGGTGCGGCCGGACCGGGCGGCGCGGTTCCCGGCTGCGGACAATGTCATCGCCGGGAACGTCATCGCGTACGGTGCCACGGCCGGCGAGCTGTTCGTCCGCGGAATCGTGGGGGAGCGCTTCTGTGTCCGCAACTCCGGCGCCGTCGCCGTGGTCGAGGGCGTCGGCGATCACGGGTGCGAGTACATGACCGGTGGCACGGTGGTCGTCCTCGGACCCACCGGGCGCAACGTGGCCGCGGGCATGTCGGGCGGTGTCGCCTACGTCGTCGACCTCGATCCGGCGCGCGTGAACACCGGGATGGTGGACGTCGAGGCGCCGACCGAGTCCGAACTCGACGAGATCCGCCTGCTAATCGGCCGGCACGCCGAGGAGACCGGGTCCACGGTCGCGGCGGCGCTGCTGGCCGACTGGACCGCCTCCGCCAGGCGCCTCGCCAAGATCATGCCGCGCGACTACCGGCGGGTCCTCGACGCCCGCGCCGCTGCCGAGCGGGACGGGCGGGACGTCCTCGGCGCAATCATGGAGGCGGCACATGGCTGACCCCCGGGGCTTCCTCACCACGGCCCGCCAGGGCGCGCCCACCCGGCCCGTCGCCGAGCGGGTCGAGGACTGGCGGGAGGTCTATGCCGGCGGAGGCGTCGGCCGGGCGCTGCTGCCCGTCATCGGTCGGCAGGCCGGCCGGTGCATGGACTGCGGCATCCCCTTCTGCCACCAGGGCTGCCCGCTGGGCAACCTGATCCCGGAATGGAACGACCTGGTGTGGCGGGACGACTGGTCGGCAGCGACCGAGCGTCTGCACGCAACGAACAACTTTCCGGAGTTCACCGGCCGGCTCTGTCCCGCGCCGTGCGAGGCGTCGTGCGTCCTCGGCATCGACCAGGACCCGGTCACGATCAAGAACGTCGAGGTGTCGATCATCGATCGGGCCTACGACGAGGGCCGGGTGACGCCACAGCCACCCGAGCGGCTCTCCGATCGGACCGTCGCCGTCGTCGGATCCGGACCGGCAGGCCTGGCGGCCGCCCAACAACTGACCCGGGCCGGCCACACCGTCGCCGTCTACGAGCGGGCCGACCGTGCCGGCGGCCTGCTGCGCTACGGCATCCCCGAGTTCAAGATGGAAAAGCGCCACCTCGACCGTCGCCTCGACCAGATGCGCGCGGAGGGCACGATCTTCCGCACCGGCGTCGATGTCGGTGCGGAGGTGACCGGCGAGCAGCTCCGCCGGCGCTACGACGCCGTCGTGCTGGCCGTGGGTGCCACCGCCTGGCGCGACCTTCCGGTCCCCGGACGCGAGCTCGACGGCGTCCACCAGGCGATGGAGTACCTCCCCCAGGCGAACCGGGCGGCGCTGGGGGAGCCGGTCCCCGGCCTGGTGAGTGCCGGCGGCCGGCACGTCGTCGTGATCGGCGGCGGCGACACCGGCGCCGACTGCGTCGGAACGGCGCACCGTCAAGGTGCCGCCTCTGTCACCCAGCTGGAGATCATGCCTCGACCGCCGGACGCACGGCCCGGGTCGACGCCATGGCCGACCTGGCCGCTGATCCTGCGGACCTCCGCCGCGCACGAGGAGGGCGGCGAGCGGATCTACTCCGTGTCGACGCAGCGGTTCCTGGGTGGCCCAGAGGGCCGCGTGCGGGCACTACAGGTGGTCGAGGTGCGCCAGACCGGATCCGGCTTCGAGACCGTCGAGGGCACCGAGCGAGAGCTGCCGGCGGACCTGGTGCTCCTCGCCATGGGCTTCGTCGGGCCGGAGCGGTCGGCGCTGATCGAACAGCTCGGCGTCGCGATCGACGGTCGGGGCACCATCGCGCGCGACGCCTCGTTCGCAACCGACGTGCCCGGCGTCTTCGTGGCCGGTGACGCGGGTCGAGGCCAATCTCTGATCGTCTGGGCGATCGCCGAAGGCCGCTCGTGCGCCGCGGCTGTGGACGCCTGGCTGTCCGGTTCGGTGCGTCTGACGGCACCGATCGCGCCGACCGACCGTCCGCTCACGGTCTGACCTTCGAAACGCCGATAGCCTGCACGCGTGCGGAGAGCCAAGATCGTGTGCACGCTGGGCCCGACGACGTCCAGCCGCGAGCGCATCGAGGAGCTCGTCCAGGCCGGCATGGACGTCGCCCGGTTCAACCTGAGCCACGGCAGCCGCCCCGAGCACGAGCAGCGCTACCACGACCTCCGCAAGGCCGCGCAGGTGTACGAGCGCAACGTCGGCGTGCTCGTCGACCTGCAGGGGCCGAAGATCCGGCTCGGCCGGTTCGCCCGAGGGCCGGTGGAGCTCGAACACGGCTCCCGCTTCATCATCACGACCGACGAGGTGGTCGGCGACAACCAACGCGCCTCCACCACGTACGCCGGCCTTCCAGGGGACGTGCGGCCCGGTGACCGTGTCCTCGTCGACGACGGGCGGCTCGCCCTGGAGGTCGAGGACGTGCGTGGCGCCGACGTCGTCACCCGGGTGGTCGAGGGCGGACCGGTGTCCGACCACAAGGGCATCAACCTGCCCGGCGCGACGGTCGCCGTGCCGGCCCTGACGGACAAGGACGTCGACGACCTGCGATGGGGCCTGCGCCTCGGGGCGGACATGGTGGCTTTGTCGTTCGTGCGGTCGGCCGACGACGTCGGCGACGTCCACCGGGTCATGGACGACGCGGGCGTCCGGGTCCCCGTGATCGCGAAGCTGGAGAAGCCGCAGGCCGTCGACAACCTCGACGAGATCGTCGACGCCTTCGACGGCGTCATGGTTGCCCGCGGCGACCTCGGCGTCGAGCTACCGCTCTGGGACGTCCCGCTGGTGCAGAAGCGCGCGGTCGAACTGGCCCGGCGCCGGGCCAAGCCGGTGATCGTCGCAACGCAGATGCTCGAGTCCATGATCAGCAACTCGCGGCCGACGAGAGCCGAGGCCTCCGATGTCGCCAACGCGGTGCTCGACGGCACCGACGCGGTGATGCTCTCGGGCGAGACCGCCATCGGTGCGTATCCGGTCGAGTCGGTCGCCACCATGGCGCGCATCATCGAGACGGTCGAGAAGCACGGGCTCGAGCGCATCCCTCCGCTCGGCACTCGCCCGGGCACGAAGGGCGGCGCCATCACTGCGGCGGCGGCCGAGGTGGCCGACGTCCTGGGTGCCAGGTTCCTGGTGGCGTTCACCCAGAGCGGCGACTCGGCACGGCGGATGTCGCGGCTGCGGTCGCCGATCCCATTGCTGGCGTTCACGCCCCTCGAGTCCACCCGCAACCGGCTCGCCCTCAGCTGGGGGGTCGAGGCGTTCATCGTCCCGGCGGTGTCCCACACCGACGACATGGTCGTGCAGGTCGACCGGACGCTCCTGGAGGTGAGCCGGTGCCGCCCCGGTGAACTGGTGGTCATCGTGGCCGGGTCGCCCCCGGGTATCCCCGGGTCCACGAACGCGCTGCGCGTGCACACCATCGGCGACGCGGTCGGCCAGGTGGCGCCGGGCTACGAGTAGCAGGCTCCTGATGCCTACTCACCACAGGTAGGGAACGAAGCGGCGACGCACGCGATCGCGATAACCCGGATAGGACGGATGGCGATCGGTGAGCCATCGTTCCTCGAGGCGCGATTTCAACACCAGTGCGACGCCGAGCGCACCGACCGGGACGAGCGCCCACGGACTGAGCGCCAGCGACCACGCGAAGGCCAGCAGCAGGATCCCGCCATAGATCGGGTGTCGGACGAGTGCGTAGACGCCGGAGTCGGTGAGTTCGGACCTTCCCGGCGGCTTGGGGAGGGGCGACAGTGACCCGCCGAGCGTTCGTACTCCCGACCAGCCGAGCCACAGGCCGGCGACGCCGGAGACGATCGCGGTGAGGAGGGCCGGCGCCTGCAGGTTCTGCGGCCACCGCGCGCCGATCAGCCCGGTCACGGCAACGATCACCAGCAAGATCGCCTGGATGACCACCCAACCCTCGCCCCGACGGCCGAGTGCCGGAACGTGCATCCTGTGCTCAGTCATCTCCACCACCGCGAGGTCCTTCCACGAAACGTAGCCGCAGCGGACAGCCGGTCGCGCTGCAGGCTCGAGCGCAGGTCAACCGGCTGAGCTCCGGTCGGACGGGCGACGCTGCGACGGTGCGGCATCGGGGGTGACCAGGCGCAGCCGGGAGTCGACGGCTTCCGCCGAGAACTCCTGGTCGACGACCATGATCCGGGCACCTTCGATGGCCGCGCGGTCCTGCAACACGCTCGAGGTGACCGTGAGATCCCGGGTCGCGAGCGGAACGGTGCGTTCGTAGAGGGTCTCGCGGACGCCGAGCAGGAAGTATTCGTGGGTCAACGCCATCGCGCCGCCGATCACCAGCACGGCCGGGTTGAGCACGGCCACGGCGGTGGCCAGCACCTCGCCGAGAAGCTGCCCAGCCGTGCGCACCATGGCGATCGCCTCGGCATTTCCCGCCTGGACCAGGCCGACGACGTCATGGCTGGTAGTGGCGGGAATCCCGCGCTCGGTGAGCTGGCGGGCCAGGGCGCCGCCGCTGGCGTGCGCGGCGAGGCAGCCCGTCGCCCCGCATGCGCAGCGAAGCCCGTCGACCGGGTGGGCGACGCGGATGTGCCCGATGTCGCCCGCGGCGCCGGCGACACCGCGCTCAGGCTGGCCGTGCAGGATCAGCCCGGCTCCGATCCCGGTGCCCACCTTCACGAACAGCAGGCTCGTTACGTCGGGGTACTGGCTGCGAGCCTCGCCCAGGCCCATCAGGTTCGCGTCGTTGTCGACCAGGGTGGGGACGCCGAACGCATCCTCGAACACCTCGGCGACCGGGAAATCGTGCCAGCCGGGCATGATCGGCGGCTGCTGCAGGCGCCGGGTGGCGAAGTCGACCGGGCCCGGAACGCCGACGCCGATGCCGCAGAGGTCGGCAGGCGACCGGCCGGCGGCCGACAGCAGACCCCTGAAGCGGTTTCGCAGTTCGTGCAGCACCGGCTCGGGTCCGTCCTCGATCCGCAGGTGTTCCGCCGACGTGGCGAGCGTGCTGCCGGCTGCGTCCTGCAGTGCTACCCGCGCGTGAGTCGCGCCGAGATCGGCCACCAGCACGTACTTGTCGCCGTCGGCGAACGACAGGATCCCGGCCGGGCGGCCGGCGGCGCCCGCCTGCGACCCGGACTCGTGCAGGTACCCGGCGGAGATCAGCTCCGCCAGCCGAAGCCCCAACGTCGAGCGGGACAGTCCAGTCTGCTCCTGTATCTGGCGGCGGGTGTTCACCTGTCCCGACCGGACGAGCTCGAGAATCTGGCCCGCCGTCGCGGTCAGTGCCTTCCGCGGCACGCTGTCAGCCTCCCGGCCGCCTCGTCCGGTGCCATCCTCACCCTTTCTCGGCGCCGCTCGTCAGACCTTCGACGAGCATCCGCTCGGCGAGGAAGAAGATCAGGATGATCGGGACCGTGAGGACGACCGAGCCGGCCATCAGCACCGTTGTCGGGATCTCGATGCTGCCCGACAACCGCGAGAGGCCGAGGCTCACGGTCCAGCGCTCACGCCGCTCGGTGAGGAACAGCAGGGCGAACAGGAACTCGTTCCACGCGATCATGAACACATAGAGTGACGTCGCGACGATGGCCGGTGCCGAGAGTGGCAGGCTGATTCGGCGGATGACCTGCCCACGCGTGCATCCGTCGATGAGTGCGGCCTCCTCGAGGCTCACCGGGATCGTCGCGAAGTAGTTGCGCAGCATGTAGATCGCGACCGGAACCGTCTGCGCGACGTAGACGACTGCCAGCGCCAGCAAGTTGCCGCGCAGGCTGAGCTGCGAGAACAGGACGAACAGCGGGATCGCCAACAGGATGGCCGGGAACAGGTAGACCGCGAGGAACACGAAACCGATGGGCCCGCGGCCACGGAACCGCAACCGGCTCACGGCATACGCACCGAGGATCGACGCGAGCAACGTGACGGCCACGGTCACGACGGCGACGAACCCGCTGTTGCCCATGTATCCCAGGAAGCCCTGGCCACCGTCCTCGGTCGAGGTGAGGACCTCTCGGTACGTCGACGTCGTGAGCTCGTCGGGGGAGACCCACAAACGCCCGGGGTCGAGCAACACCTCCTCGATCGGTCGCACCGACAGGATCACCATGTACAGGAACGGGACGATCGTGATCAATGCAAGAAAGATGATCGTCACCCAGCGAAGGATCCCGTAGACGACGTCCTCCCGCTGCCGCCTCCCCCCGCGGCGCCGGCGTCGCGTCGTCGCGTTTCGCGCCGATGTGGTCAGCGGCGGGGCGTTGTCGGCGATCGTCACTACGCCTCCTCTCCGGCCCGCGTCGTTCTCATGTAGAACACGATGAAGACGACGAGGAAGAGCGCGAGCACCAGGGACTGCGCGGCCGCGGCACCGATGTCGGTGCGGGCGGTCAGGTACTCGAAGACGCGGATGCTGATCACCTCGGTGCCGGCGCCGCCACCCGTGAGCAGGTAGACGTCGTCGAACTTGTTGAACGTGAAGATGAACCGCAGGATCGTCAACAACGCGATGACCGGCATGAGCTGGGGCAGCGTGATGTAACGGAAACGCTGCCACACCGAAGTGCCGTCGACGATCGCCGCCTCGTCCAGCTCGCCCGGGAGCGCCTGCAGCCGAGCAATGATGAACAGGAAGGCGAACGGGAAGTACCGCCATGTCTCGAAGACGATCACCGTGATCAGCGCCAGCGGCACGGTGACGTCCACCCCGAAGAGGCTGAACGTCTGGCTGCGCTGGGACAGGAACGCGATCGGCTCGTCCCAGCCGAAGAAGTCCTGCCCCCATTGGTTCACGATGCCGAACTGCGGGTTGAGCATGACCGTCCACACGAATGTGGCGGCTACGACCGGCGTGACGTACGGAAGCAGCATGACCGCGCGCAGGAAGCCGCGCCCACGAAACGGCCTTCGCAGCGCCAGGGCCGCTATCAGCCCGAGGACGATCGACCCGAGCGTGGCGCCGACGGTGTAGACGACGGTGGTCCACAGCGACGACCAGAACCCCGCGGAGGTGAAGACCGTCTCGAAGTTGTCGAGCGTGTACTCGCCGAAGAACCCGGCGTCGCGGATGTTGATCAAGCCGATGTCCTGGAAGGCGAGTGACACCGTCCAGATGACCGGCAGGATCACGACGACGATGACGATCAGCAGCGTCGGCGATATCAGCCGCAACCCCAGCAGCGACTCCTGCTTGGCGAGCGTGCGGGTGCTCACCCCAGGCTCTCCTGGATCTCGACCACCGCGGCCTGCGCTTGCTGTGCTGCCTCCTCGGCGGTCCCGGTGCCGCTCACCAGCTCGTTGAGCGCGGTCGCCACGGGTAGTTCGCCGAGGGTGGCGCCGACCAGGGCTCCTTCGCCCTGCTCGAAGCCCCAGCGTTGGATCGTCTCGGGGCTCGTCCGCACGGCCTCGAGCGTCTCGGAGTCGTAGAACTCGGACAGCGGCGCCTTGGTGTCGACGCCGGCGTCGAGTTCCTCCCACGCGGTGATGAACTGCTCGGCGTCGTCCGCCGTCCCCTGCCGGGTCGGGACCTTGCCCTCGGGGGCGATCGCGATCCAGTCCTCGTAGCCATCGGACATCAGGTAGCTGATGTACTGCGTAGCCGCGTCGGTGGCGGCATCGCCGGTCACCACCCAGGAGACGATCTCGCCATAGGCCGCCGACTCCTCGCCGCTGGGCCCCTGCACGCCCGCCACGACGCCGCTGTTCTCGGCCAGGAAGGCGGGGTTGTCGCGGCACTCGGGGCAGGTCGGCAGCGCGTCGTTGCGCAGGCCGGCCATCTCGTCGAGGATGAACGACGACCAGACGAGCATGGCGGCCTGCCCGGCGAAGTAGGTGGCCCGGGTCGAGTCGACGTCCTGGTTGCCCGGCACCGAGAAGTTCCGTGCCAGGTTGCTGTAGAAGTCGAACGTCTCCACGCAGTTCGACGAGTCCAACGTGACCGTGCCGTCGTCGTCGACCAGCTCACAGCCGTTGCCCAGCGCGAAGTACTCGAAGCTCTGCTGGGTGAACGGGTCACCCGGAATCGTGGCGGCGGTGATGCCGGCGACTTCCGGACTGTCCAGCGCCTCGGCGGCCGCCGTGATCGCGTCGAACGTCGTCGGAGCTTCGAGACCCGCTGCGTCGAACAGGTCCTTGCGGTACACGAGCAGCTGCGCCCACGCATCGCTGGGCACCGCAAGCTGGGTGTCCTCGTCTCGGGTCAACCGCAGGGCGGCCTCGGCGAACGTGTCCTCGCCCAGCTCGTCGACGATCTCGCCGGGCGCCTCGGTGTCGAGTAGCTCGTTGACCGCCATGGACTGCACACCGGCGAGCGGCAGCGCGCCGACGACGTCGGGCAGATCGCCGGCTGCCGCCGACGACGTGACGAGTTGGTCGAACTGCGCCTCGGCGACGTCGACAAGATCCACGTCGATGCCCGACTCCTCCGTGAACGCCGCGGAGATGTCCTGGATGGCCGCCACTCGGTCGGGCAGGTCCTCGATCACCCACACCGTGATGCTGTCGGCGTTCTCGTCCTCTTCACCCCCGTCGTCGCCGCCTCCGCAGGCGACGGCGAGGAGGGACACGGCGGTCGCCATGATCGCCCAGTGACCAGTGCGCTTCGTTGTCATGCGGAGCTCTCCTCTACCAAGGTGTGCAGAAGTGGTTCTAGTGCTGCCCGCGCAGCCAGCAGTCCGCGCTTGACCTCCGGCACCGAGCCGGACAGATAGGGATCTTCGTGCTCGACGGACACGATGCCGTCGTAGCCGCCTTCGCGTAGTTCGCCGATCACGCCGGCCCAGTCGACCTGACCGTGGCCCGGCACGCGATAGCGCCACCAGGCGTGGTCCCAGGGGTTGCTGCGGTCGACGGCGTTGCCGATGAAGCCGAACCGGTCGATCCGGTGGTCGAGCACCTCCACGTCCTTGGCCTGCACGTGTGCGACGAGTGGCAGGTGCGCGCGCAGAGCGCGTAGCGGGTCGATGCCGAGGCCGACGAGGTGCGACGGGTCGTAGTTGAGCCGTAGGCCGAGACCGGCCATCCACTCCCACAGCTCCGGGGAGTACGCGAGGTTGGCGGGATAGCCGTCCGGGTGCCAGCCCGACATGGGGCAGTTCTCCACGACGAGCACGATGCCCTGGGTCTCCGCGTGTGCGACGATCGGCGGGAACACACGCTCCGCCTCGGCCAGGTTCGTGGCGACCGTCTCTCCGACGTCTCGACCGATGAACGTTCCGACCGCCGGCACACCGAGCAGGGCCGCTGCGTCGATGCAGGCTCGCAGGTGGTCGTGCACTGCCGCACGTGTGGCGCGGTCGCGGTGCAGGTTGTTGTCGTAGTAGGCGAGCGCCGAGACGTCGACACCGGCTTCGTCGAACTGTTCGCGCAGCTCGCGAGCGCGCCGAGCGTCCATGTGACGGACGTCGAGATGGCCGGGGTTGAGGGTCCGCGGGTCGTCCAGGGGCCAAGCGCCCACCTCGAGAGCGGCGAACCCGTTCGACCCGGCCCACGCCGCAATGGATCGCAGGTCCATGGCGCCGAGGCTGCTCGTCAGGAAACCGAGTTCCAACTGCGCCCTCCTCCTGCCTTAAAGGGCATGTAACACCCAAGATCTGCCAGTGACAAGACATAAGTAGTACGATTCCTGTCCGAAAAAGGAGTCTGATCTCGTGCCGCAGGTCGTCCAGTTCACGGCCCCCCGCCGCGTGGAGGTCGTGGACGAGCCCGCAGCCGAGCTGCGACCGGGCCTCGTTCGGGTGGCGACGTGGTTCTCCGGCATCTCTGCCGGGACGGAACTCACGGCGTATCGCGGCTCGAATCCCTACCTGACCAAGACCTGGGACGTGCAGCGCCGGCTGTTCGTCCAGGGCGCGCCCACCTTTGCCTATCCGGTTTCCGGCTGGGGTTACCAGGAGGTGGGCACCGTCATCGACGTCGCAGGCGACGTCGTCGAACCGCGCGTCGGCGACGTCGTCCATGGCATCTGGGGCCATCGGTCGGAAGCGGTGGTCGCAGCCGCGGCACTGAGCGGCCACGTTCTCCCTGCGAGCCTCTCGCCCGTTCACGGCGTCTTTGCCCGGGTCGGGGCGATAGCCCTGAACGCCGTGCTGGCCGCCGACGTCCACCTCGGGGAATCGCTCATCGTGTTCGGGCAGGGGGTGATCGGTCTGCTGGCGACCCGGTTGGCGGTGCTCAACGGCGGCGAGGTCACCGCTGTCGATGCGCTGCCCGTGCGGCTCGCGTTGTCGCGGGAGTTCGGTGCGGCCGCGACGGTGCAGCCCTCCCCGGCGGAAGACGTGGCAGCGAGGCTGAGAGAGATGACGGACGGACGGGGAGCTGACGGCGCCATCGAGCTCAGTGGAAGCCTGGCGGCGCTGCACGAGGCGATCCGCAGCGTGTGCACCGGTGGTCGGGTCGTCGCGGCCGGCTTCTACCAGGGGGAAGGTACCGGGCTGCGGCTGGGGGAGGAGTTCCACCACAACCGAGTCGAGATCGTCGCCAGCCAGATCGGCGGCGTGCCGCGGGGTCTCGCCGGCCGCTGGGACCACGAGCGGTTGGTGCGGGTCTTCATGGTTCAGGTCGGCGCCGGCCGGGTGGATGTGGCCCGGTTGGTGAGCCACCTCGTCGACGTCTCGGACGCTGCGTCGGCGTACGACCTCCTCGACCAGCGTCCTGCGCAAGCACTTCAGGTCGTCCTGCGTTTTCCGAACGCGCCGGACGGCCCGCCGTGACCGGGCGGTGGCGGATCGCGTGCCAGGAGCAGCTGCTGCCGGGTGCGTCGATGCAGGAGAAGTGGGCGGTGGCGCAGCGGTGTGGCTTCGACGGCATCGAGTTGCGCGGCCGCGGTGGGCTGGCCTTCGCCGCACGGCTGCCCGAGCTGCGTCAGGCGTCGGCCGAGGGCATTCACATGCCCACTGAATGCGTCGAGATGTCCCATTTCATCGGTGACTTCGACGCAGAGCGCCGAGAGGATGCGGTCCGGCAGCTGACCTCTCAGCTGTCGGTGATGGCCGCGATCGGCGGTGAGCTTGCGATGACACCTGCCTCCTGGGGCATGTTCTCCCGCCGATTGCCACCCTTCGAGCCGCCGCGATCACCGGAAGATGACCATGCCGTGCTGGTCGACACGCTGGGCCGGCTGGCCCGGCATGCCCAGCGGGAAGGCGTCCTCATCTGCCTCGAACCGTTGAACCGCTACGAGGACTATCTGGTCAATACGCTGGACCAGGCCGCCGGGTTGTGCCGCGAGATCGGAGTGCCGTCCCTTCGGGTCGCGGCCGACACGTACCACATGAACATCGAGGAGGCCGATCCGTCGGAGTCGCTACGAGCGGTGGGCCCACTGCTCGGGCATGTCCAGCTGTCCGACTCGAATCGGCTCGAGCCTGGCGCGGGCCACATCGATTGGGCTGATCTGCTGGCCGCCCTCGACACCACCGGTTACCAGGGCTGGCTCGCCTTCGAATGCCGGCTGTCGGGACCTGCGGAAGCCGCCCTGGCCACCGCTGTCCGACATGTGCGCGAGGTGAGCCGGTGACCGGATCCGCCGGACGGCATCCGCCCGCCGACCATCGTGCGCACCTCACTGCCGTGCCGGCCCGGCTGCGGCACCAGGCGGTCGCCACCTTGATGGCCAACTGGCGAGGAGCCTCGACGGTACCGACGTCCACTCTGTACCCCCACCAGTGGAGCTGGGACTCGGCGTTCATCGCCATCGGTCTCGCGCACGTCAACACCGGCCGAGCCTGGTCGGAGCTGATCTCGCTGTTTCGGGCCCAGTGGGGCGACGGCAGGATGCCGCACATCGTGTTCAACCGGACGGTGCCGGAAGACGCCTACTTTCCGGGACCCCGGTTCTGGCGGCCGCTACCCACCGTCGGCGGACCACCTCCCGGCGTGGCGACAAGCGGTCTGGTCCAGCCGCCGGTCCACGCCGCAGCGGCGCTGGCCGTGGCCCGACGATCGCCACGCCGCGAGGCCAGGGCCACGCTGCGGCGGCTGTACCCGCGGTTGTGGGCGTATCACGAGTACCTGCACACGCGGCGCTCCGACGGCGCCGGTCTGGTGGCGATCGTCCACCCTTGGGAGTCCGGACTGGACAACAGTCCCGCCTGGGACGAGCCGTTGAACAGCGTCGCGACCGACCTGACCGGCATCGCCGAGCGCAGGCGCGACCTGGCCCATGCCGGCTCGGCCCACCGACCCACGGACGAGGACTACGCGCGTTACGTCCACATCGCCGAGACGTACCGCGACCGTGGATACGCCGACCGGGCGCTCACCGAACTTCCGTTCTGCGTCGTGGATCCACTGTTCAACGCGCTGCTGGCCTGGTCCGAGCGCGCCATGGCGGAACTGGCCCATCTGGTGGGTCTTCCCGGCGGGCAGCATGTCGGGCGGGCGGAAGCGCTCGAGGCCGCGATCCGGGGCCGGCTGTTCGACGCCCACCTCGGTTGTTACGTGTCCGTCGACCTGCTCAGCGGCCGCCGTGCCATGGTGAGGACCGTCGGCGGGTTGGCACCGCTGCTTCTCCCGGATGTCCCGCAGGCACATCGGGCGGCATTGGTCGGCACCGCTGTAGGCCCGTCGTTCGGCGTCGGCAGTGGTGACGTGCTGGGCGTGCCGAGCTATGACCTCACCGCCGCCGACCTGGACCTCGAGCGGTACTGGCGAGGCCCGGCGTGGATCAACACCAGCTGGCTGGTGTGGCGGGGCCTCGAGCTGAGCGGCGAGCACGCGCTGGCCGACGAGCTGGCAGCAGCCATGACCACGCTGGTCGCAGGCGCCGGCTTCCGTGAGTACTTCAACCCGCTCACCGGCGAGGGGCTCGGCGCACGCGACTTCAGCTGGTCGGCCGCGCTCATCCTGTCCGTGCTGGACCACACGAGTCGGAACGCGCGTCGTTCGGCCGGGGCCGGCTGACGGTATTCGGTCTGGTCGGAATCGGTAGCCCGGGTGGGACTCGAACCCACAGGCACCGCATTTTGAGTGCGGCGGCTTTGCCAGTTTGCCTACCGGGCCGTGCCGGTCCAGGGTACCGGTCCGCGTGTCGGATCCGAGCCACCAGGAGCGCGCCGAACCCGTCAGTAGGCTGCAGGAGTGACCGAGCCACCCGCTGCTCCGGCCCGCCGGGTCCTCGTCGCCGAGGACGAGTCCCTGATCCGACTCGATCTCACCGAGATGCTGGCCGAAGAGGGGTTCGAGGTCGTTGGCGAGGCCGGCGACGGCGAAGCGGCCGTCCAGCTGGCCGAACGGTTGCGACCGGATCTGGTGGTGATGGACGTCACGATGCCGGTCCTGGACGGCATCTCCGCGGCCCAGCGGATCGTCGCCCAGCGGATCGCGCCGGTGCTGATCTTGACCGCCTTCTCCCAACGTGAGCTGGTCGAGCGAGCCCGTGCGGCCGGTGCGATGGCCTATCTGGTCAAGCCGTTCACCAAGGCCGACCTCGTCCCGGCGATCGAGATGGCGCTCTCCCGGCACGCGGAGATCAGCCAGCTCGAGGGTGAGGTGGCCGATCTCACCGAACGGCTCGAGACCCGCAAGCTGGTCGACCGGGCCAAGGGCCTGCTCCAGACCCGGTTCGGGCTGTCCGAGCCGGACGCCTTCCGGTGGATCCAGAAGTCCGCGATGGACAAGCGGACGTCCATGCGTGAAGTCGCCCAGGTCGTGATCGCGGACTCGGCCGGCGCCGGAACCGTGAACGACTCCGCACGGGACAGCTGAGCGGTGCGACCGGCGCTCCGGCTGCATGCGGCGAGCGTCGCGGCTGTGTCCACGGTCCTCGCCGGTTGCGGAACCGTCGGTGACCTGCTGGGCGCCGAGTCGGACACGGGACCACGGACGGCGGAGGTCGTCGTGCTGGTTCCTGCGGCCGGCAAGCAGGCCGACGCGGGCGCCGGCGTGCTGGCCGCGGTCCGGCTCGCCGTCGGCGACTCGGGGCCCGCGGCACCGGGCTGGTCGGTCGAGGTCGTGGAGGTCGACGACACCGGTGAACCGGAGCGCGCCGCGGAGGCGGCCGACGAGGTCGCCGCGGACGAACGGGTGGCAGCTGTCGTCGGCGGACTCTCAGCTCAGGTCGTGCGCGCCGTGCAGCCGGTTCTGGCCCGGGCCTCGATCCCGTTCGTGTCGCCGGCCGACGTCGCACCCGAGCACACGCGCGGCGCCGACCCCGCCGCGCCGTTGCGGCCCTACGCGTCCTACTTCCGTACCACCCTCGTCGGTGGAGACGCGGTGGCGGCGGCTGCAGACTATGCGGTC
>DATFBR010000092.1:0-8895 GCA_035253685.1 Jiangellaceae bacterium | reverse complement strand
GTACTTGGCGTCGAAGTCGTAGAACTCGTGGGTGTCGTCGACCCTGATCTCACCGACGACGCTGGTGTCGGGCGGCCCGCCGGGGCGTCCCTGCAGGACGCCGCACTCGACCTCGCGTCCGCGAACGGCCTCCTCGACGATGACCTTCGGATCGTGCCGGCGAGCGTCGAGAACGGCGGCCTCCAAGCCACCCGGACCGTCGACCTTGGTGATGCCGATGCTCGAGCCCGCCCGGGCCGGCTTGACGAAGACCGGCCAGCCCAGGCCGGCCACCTCACCCCCGATGCGTTCCCATTGTGGCTCCCAGGGCCCGGGGTCGACGAGCACGTGCCGGCAGACCGGCAGCCCGGCGGCGGCCAGCACCAACTTCATGTAGTGCTTGTCCATACCGACGGCGGATGCCAACACGCCCGAGCCCACGTACGGCACGCCGGCGAGTTCGAGCATGCCCTGCAGAGTTCCGTCCTCGCCGTAAGGGCCGTGCAGCAGCGGCAGCACCACGTCGACCTCGCCGAGGACACGCGGGACCGCACCCGGCTCACCGACGGTGATCTCTGCGGAGCTCGGCGAGCTGGGCAACACGACGCTGCCACCCTCGTCTGCCACCTCGGGCAGGCGGCCGTCGGAAATCGCCAGCCGGGCCGGATCGCTCGGCCCGAGCACCCACCTCCCCTTCGGGGTGACACCGATCGGCACGACGTCGTAGCGATCGGGGTCGATCACCCGTAGGACGCTGCCTGCCGTCACGCACGATATGGCGTGCTCGGAGCTGCGTCCGCCGAAGACGACGGCGACCCGGACACGGCGGGGTTGCGGAGCCTTCACCGGCGCGACCCTACCCGCCACACGAGAATCGGCACCATGACGCCTGAGACGCCGCACCGCCCCAGCCCTGCAGCCGCGACGATCGCCGTTCACGGCGGACGGCCGGAGCAGGTGCCCGATGCTCCCCTGTCCGTGCCTCCGGTGCTCGCATCGACGTATGTCGAGGGCGGCGCGGTGGGATACGGACGTAACGGCAACCCGACGTGGACGGCACTCGAGGACGTTGTCGGAGCCCTGGAAGGCGGCCGTGCCCTCGCGTTCGCCTCCGGCATGGCGGCGGTGGCAGCCGTCCTCGATCTCTTGCCGGAGCGTTCCGTCGTCGTCGCACCCGAGGTGTGTTACAGCGGGACGTCGACCTTGTTCGGCCGGTTGCAGACCCACCGTCAGTTCCAGATCCGCCGGATCGACATCGCCGACACCGACGCGACCGTGGCGGCACTGGACGGCGCGACCCTGCTCTGGGCCGAGTCGCCCTCGAACCCGACGCTCGCCGTCGCCGATCTACCCGCGTTGTTCACCGCAGCCCATGAGCGCCAGGTGACGACCTGCGCGGACAACACCTTCGCCACGCCGCTGAACCAGCGACCGCTCGATCTCGGTGCGGACGTCGTGGTGCACAGCCTCACCAAGTTCCTCGCCGGGCACGCCGACGTCGTTCTCGGTGCTGCCGTCACCCGTGACGAGGCGACCCACGATCGCCTGCTCGAGCACCGGACGTACCACGGTGGAATCCCCGGCCCGGCGGAGACATGGCTGGCACTGCGTGGCATCCGAACGCTGCACCTGCGGGTCGAGCGGTCCCAGCACAACGCCGCCGTCCTGGCATCGCGGCTGTCGGCCCATCCAGCGGTTGAGCAGGTGCGTTACCCCGGCCTGCCCGACGATCCCGGCCACGAGCGGGCGCTGCGGCAGATGCGCGGCTTCGGTGCCGTGATCGCCATCGAGATCCGCGGTGGAGCCGCCGCTGCGGACGACGTGTGCGCGGCCACCCGACTGTGGGTGCCGGCAACCAGTCTGGGAGGCGTGGAGTCGACGCTGGAGCGGCGCCGCCGCTGGCCAGAGGAGAGCCCGGCAGTGCCCGAGTCGCTGATCCGGCTTTCAGTGGGGATCGAGGACGTGGAGGACCTCTGGGACGACCTTGCGGAAGCACTGACGGCGTCGGGCTGACGATCGGCGCGCAGCCGGTCGGGTTCGAGCCTCCGCGGCACTCCTAGTGGCCGTGCCGTTCGGGCTTCGCAGTGCGCGATATGAGGCTGCGCAACATCTCCATGGGTCTCATCTCGCCGTGTACGACGTAGGTCACGTGCTCGACGATCGGCATGTCGACGTCCACCCGGTTGGCCAGGTCGAGCACCGACTCGCACGACTTCACGCCCTCGGCGACTTGCCGCGTGGACGCGACGATCTCGGCGACCGACATGCCACGGCCGAGCTTCTCACCGAACGTCCGGTTCCGGGACAGTGGTGAGGAGCATGTCGCCACCAGGTCACCGAGCCCTGCCAGTCCGGAGAAGGTGTACGGGTCGGCACCCAGCGACGCACCGAGCCGCGCCGTCTCCGCAAGACCGCGCGTGATGACGCTGGCCCGGGTGTTGTCGCCGAAGCCCAGCCCCTCGGCCATACCCACGGCCAGCGCTATGACGTTCTTGACGGTCCCGCCCAACTCCGTGCCGACGACGTCGGTGTTCGTGTAGGGACGGAAGTACGGCGAGTGGCAGGCCTGCTGGATCCGCTGCGCGACCGACTCGTCTGCACAAGCGACCACGCTTGCGGCAGGCTGCCGCTGTGCGATCTCGCCGGCCAGGTTCGGGCCGGACACGACCGCGACTCGGTCCGGGCGGGCACCCACCACCTCACCGATGACCTCGCTCATACGTTTCGCCGTACCGAGCTCGATCCCCTTCATCAGGCTGACGAACACCGAATCCTCGGGCAGCTTCGGCGCCCAGGCGATCAGGTTCGTCCGCAGCGTCTGCGACGGCACGGCGAGGACGACCAGTTCCGCACCGTCGGCGGCCTCGCCGGGTTCGGGCGTGGCCCGAACCGCAGCCGGCAAGTCGATGTCGGGCAGGTAGTCCGGATTGCGACGAGTCCGGTTGACCGCTTCGCACAGCTCCGGGCGGCGTCCCCACATGACGACGTCCGTGCCCGCGTCGGCCAGGACAAGAGCGAAGGCCGTTCCCCACGATCCGGAACCGAAGACGCCTGCGCGGGTCATACGTCGTCCTCCTCCTGCGTCCGCCTCAGCCGTGGCCGGCCGGTCCGTGGCACGCCGGCCTGATCCGGATCGAACCGAATCGCCGGCGGGAGCTCACCACGCAGTTCGGCGAGTTGCGCGGTGATCGCATCGAGGATCCGGCCAGTGGCTTTGCGAAGCACTGCCGGTGTGATGGGTTCTCCTCGCAGGTCATCGAGGTCGACCGGCGGACCGGCCAGAACGTGCATGGTCTTGGGCGGCAACAGTCGGAACCGCTTGGAGTACGGGGGCAGGATCTCCTGCGGTCCCCATTGCGCGACGGGAATGACAGCGCAGCCGGTCTCGAGTGCGACCCGGGCGGCACCGGTCTTGCCCGCCATCGGCCACAGGCCGGGGTCCCGGGTGATCGTCCCCTCCGGGTAGATCCCGACGCACTCCCCCGCGCGCACGGCGGCGACTGCGTCGCGAAATGCCCGGGCCGCATTCCTGGACTCCCGGTACACCGGGATCTGACCGCACGCGGCGATGATCCGGCCGACGATCGGGACCCGGAACACCGCCTCCTTCGCCAGATAACGCGGCGCTCGGCCGTTGTCCCAGAGGAAGTGCGCGAAGGTCAGCGGATCGGCATACGAGATGTGGTTCGGCGACACGACGACGCCGACACCCTCGCCAGGCAGGTGATGAATGCCGCGCCAGTCGCGGCGCGTTGTCGCCATCAGGATCGGCCGCAGGATGCCGGCCACGAAGCGGTACCAGAAGCCCAGGCGTTGTCTCGGACCCGCCACGCACCCTCCTCGTCGTCAATCCCGGCCGCACCGGGGCGGCCGTGTGCAGCGCAAGCGTGCCAGAGTCGCTTCCGTCGGTCCGCATCGCCCGACCGGCTGGGACGATGACGACGATGCCTACAACCCCACGTTGGTCCGTCGTCGTGCCGGTCAAGCGACCCGAGGTTGCGAAGACCCGTCTGGCCGACGTGGCCGGCGCACGCCGCGCAGACCTGGCTCGTGCCTTCGCTGCCGACACCGTCGCGGCCGCACTGGCCTGTCCCAACGTGGGTGACGTGGTCGTCGTCACCGACGATGCGCAGATCGCCGCAGACGTCTCGGCGGTCGGCGCACTGGTCGTCGCCGACGAGCCGGCGGCCGGTCTCAACGCCGCGCTGCGTCACGGTGCGGATCTGGTGCGCCGGCGAAACCCCGAGGGCTACGTCGCCGCGCTGTCTGCGGACCTGCCGGCACTCCGACCCGGGGAGTTGGCCACGACGCTTCAGGCCGCAGCCGCGCACGCGGTGTCGTTCGTGGGTGACGCCGCGGGCATCGGGACGACGCTGTACGCGGTCACGCGAGCGGAAGTGTTCCACCCTCGTTTCGGCGGACGGTCGCGCGCGGCACACCGAGCCGACGGTGCAGTGGAGCTCACGGTTCCGGACACTCCGTCGGTACGCCGAGACGTCGACACCGCCGTGGATCTGTGGGATGCCATGCGCCTCGGAGTCGGCCCACGCACTGCAGAGGTCGTCGCACAGATCTGACAGACCTGACCTGCCGGGCCACGATGGGCCTGCCGCTACGCTCGCCTACCGTGCAGGCGACGGTGGCCTCCTTCGACCCGGCGACGCGGTCGGGAACGGTGCTGCTGGACGACGGAACCGAACTGCCGTACAGCGATGTGGCGTTCGACGCCGGCTCGTTGCGTCTGGCCAGGGTGGGACAGCGGGTACGGATCCGCACCGCCGGTTCCGGGGCGGACCTGCACGTGACGTTCCTGACTCTGGCCACCCTCACCGACTGAGAGGGTCACTGCTGGGCGCGCTCGGCTAGCGCGCCGTGGCCTTCTTGGCCGGAGCCTTCTTCGCTGCCGTCTTCTTGGCGGTGGTCTTCTTCGCCGTCGTCTTCTTGGCGGTGGACTTCTTGGCCGGAGCCTTCTTTGCGGTGGTCTTCTTCGCGGTGGTCTTCTTCGCCGTCGTCTTCTTCGCCGTCGTCTTCTTCGCGGTGGTCTTCTTCGCCGCGGTCTTCCTCGCCGGAGCCTTCTTCGCCGCAGCCTTCCTGGCCGGCGAGGACCCGGCCGCACTGCGGGCTGCTCCGGCCGCAGCGCGCAGCCCGGACGCGGCAGCCCGCGTGGCGGACTCGGCCGCAGAGGCGGCGGTCGCCGGAACGACGGCGAGCGAGGCGGTGACCTGCTTGCGGGCCTTGCGAGCTCCGCTCACAACCTCTTTGAGCTCGTTGCCAGGACGGAACTTCGGCACATACTTGCGCCGGGTCTTCACCGAGGCACCCGTTCTGGGATTGCGGGCGGTTCCCGCCTTGCGAACGCTGCGCTCGAACGCGCCGAATCCTGTGATGACGACCTTCTCGCCCTTCGACACCGACCGGGTGATCACGTCGACAACGGAGTCGAGCGCGTGGGCCGCCACCTTGCGGTTGCCCTCGAATCGATCGGCGAGCTCGTCGATGAGCTGCGACTTGTTCACTGCATCCCCCAGGGTTGCGGACGGTCGGGTGGTGCACCCGATTGCATAGGCACGCTAGGGAGAATCTCCCGTCCGCACAATGACAAAACGCCAATCCGGGTCCACGTGTCGCGCCACAGGTCACCCGTCGACGGGCACGGTCCGCGGCAGCTGTGGCGGCCTGGTCGCCTCGAACAGCTCGATCTGGTCGACGTGCCGCAGAGTGAGGCCGATGTCGTCGAGACCTTCGAGCAGCCTCCAGCGGGTGTAGTCGTCGACCTCGAATGGTGCGGCAACGCCGCCGGCACTCACCCGCCTGGCCACGAGATCGACCGTGAGCGGCGTCGTCGGCTCGGCCTCGACCGTGGCCCACAGACGTTCGACCACCTCCTGCTCGACGCAAGCCGTGAGCAGGCCTGACTTTCCGGCGTTTCCACGGAAGATGTCGCCGAAACGCGGGGAGACGACGGCCCGGAAGCCGTGGTCCTGCAGCGCCCAGACTGCGTGCTCACGCGACGAACCGGTGCCGAAGTCGGCGCCGGCCACCAGGATCGAGGCGCCACCGTGCTCGGGGCGGTTCAACACGAAGCCAGGATCCTTGCGCCACGCCGCGAAAAGTCCGTCCTCGAAGCCGGTGCGAGTCACTCGTTTGAGGTACTCGGCGGGGATGATCTGGTCGGTGTCGACGTTGCTGCGGCGCAATGGGACGGCCGTGCCGGTGTGAACGGTGAACTTCTCCATGTCCTCACACCCCCACGCGCTCGGGCAGATCGGCAGGTGCGGAGAGCCGGCCGGCCACCGCCGTAGCGGCGGCCACGAGCGGCGACACCAGGTGAGTCCGTCCGCCCCTGCCCTGTCGCCCCTCGAAGTTCCGGTTGGACGTCGAGGCGCTCCGCTCACCGGGAGCGAGCTGATCCGGATTCATGCCCAGGCACATCGAGCAGCCGGCCGAGCGCCATTCCGCGCCAGCGTCGAGGAAGACCTCGTCGAGGCCCTCGTACTCGGCCTGCGCCTTGACCTGCATCGACCCGGGCACGACCAGCATCCGGACGCCGTCGGCGACCCGGCGCCCACGGATGACCTCGGCCGCCGCACGCAGATCCTCGATCCGACCGTTGGTACACGAGCCCAGGAAGACCGTGTCGACGGCGATGTCGCGCAGCGGCGTTCCCGGCGTCAGGCCCATGTACTCGAGCGCGCGCTCTGCCGCGTTGCGGGCACCCTCGTCGCCGAACGAGGCGGGATCGGGCACCGACGCCGACAGCGGAAGGCCCTGCCCGGGGTTCGTGCCCCAGGTGACGAACGGCTCGATCTGCTCGGCCCGCAGAACGACCTGGGCGTCGAAGACCGCGTCGTCGTCTGTCCCCAACGCGCGCCAGGCTTCGAGTGAGACGTCCCAGTCGGATCCGTGCGGGGCGTGCGGGCGATCCTTGAGGTACGCGAAGGTCGTCTCGTCCGGCGCGACCATGCCGGCACGCGCGCCGGCCTCGATCGACATGTTGCAGACGGTCATCCGCGCCTCCATGGACAGCGCGCGGATCGCCTCGCCCCGGTATTCGATCACGTAGCCTTGGCCGCCACCGGTGCCGATGGTGGCGATCATGGCGAGCACGACGTCCTTCGCTGTGACGCCGGGTCGCAGCTGTCCGTCGACGGTGACCGCCATCGTGCGGAACGGCCGCAGGGGCAACGTCTGGGTCGCCAGCACGTGCTCGACCTCGCTGGTGCCCACCCCGAAGGCCAGCGCCCCGAAAGCGCCGTGCGTGGACGTATGCGAATCGCCGCACACGACCGTCATGCCGGGCTGCGTGAGCCCGAGCTGAGGGCCGATGATGTGGACGATTCCTTGCTCGGCCTCGCCCATGCGATGCAGCACGAGGCCGAACTCCTCACAGTTGCGACGCAGCGTCTCGACCTGGGTGCGGGAGACCGGGTCGGCGATGGGCAGGTCGATGCCGATCGTCGGCACGTTGTGGTCTTCGGTCGCGAGGGTGAGATCCGGCCGGCGGACCCGGCGGCCGGCCAGCCGGAGTCCCTCGAACGCTTGGGGACTGGTGACCTCGTGAACGAGATGGAGGTCGACGTAGAGCAGGTCCGGCTCGCCTTCGGCCCGGTGGACGACGTGTGCGTCCCACACCTTCTCGGCCAGGGTCCTGCCCATGACGATGTCCTCTCGCTGTGGCTGCGCCTGCCGTCGGACGGATGGTCGTCGCGACACCGGCGTGGCGCTAGTTGTCATCTCGTATGTTGAGATGGCAATATCGAGCCATGGACAACTCTAGCGGAGTCGGAGTCCTGGACAAGGCGGCCCTCGTCCTGTCGGCACTCGAGGCAGGACCGGCGACGCTGGCGAACCTCGTCAACTCCACCGGCCTCGCCCGTCCAACCGCGCACCGGCTCGCGGTCGCCCTCGAGCACCACCGGCTGGTCTCGCGCGACCTGCACGGGCGTTTCATTCTCGGGCCCAGGCTGGGCGAACTCGCGACGGCGGCCGGCGAGGATCGGTTGCTGGCCGCCGCCGGACCGGTCCTCGCCCGGCTGCGCGAGGCCACGGGCGAGAGTGCTCAACTGTTCCGCCGCCAGGGCGACCATCGGATCTGCGTCGCAGCGGCCGAACGTCCGACCGGCTTGCGCGACACGATCCCGGTCGGCGCCACCCTCACCATGCTGGCGGGCTCCGCCGCTCAGATCCTGCTGGCCTGGGAGGAACCTGAGCGGATGCACAGGGGCCTGCAGGGCGCACGATTCACCGCCACGATGCTCGCCGCCGTCCGCCGCAGGGGTTGGGCCCAGAGCGTCGCGGAGCGTGAGCCCGGCGTCGCGTCCGTCTCGGCGCCGGTCCGCTCGTCGAGCGGCCGGGTCGTGGCAGCCGTTTCGGTGTCCGGGCCGATCGAGCGGCTCACCCGGCAACCGGGGCGCATGCATGCCGCCGCCGTGCTCGGCGCGGCGGAGCGTCTGACCACGGTCCTGCGCAGCGTCGAGGACTGACGCCTCCCTCGCGGTGCTGCGCGCGGTGGAACCACCAGGATCACGGGGATGCTGCTCGCGCGAAATCAGGGACCCGGCCCGAAACCGGATCCCTGACAGACGTAGCCCCGACGGGATTCGAACCCGCGCTACCGCCTTGAGAGGGCGGCGTGCTAGGCCGCTACACAACGGGGCCAATGCGACGATCGTCGCGGTGCGGAACTCTACCGGAGGCCGGATCGCGTTCCAAACGGCGCTGGGGTACCAGGACTCGAACCTAGACTAACTGAACCAGAATCAGTCGTGCTGCCAATTACACCATACCCCATCAGACCGGACATCAGAACGTCCGAGCAGCGCGGCAAGGATAACGGCCGCGGGTACAGCGATCCAAACCCGCGCCGGCCACTTGTCCACCGCTCAGCCCGGATCGCCGAGGTGTGTGAGTGCGGCG
>DATFBR010000091.1:0-32602 GCA_035253685.1 Jiangellaceae bacterium | reverse complement strand
GAAACTGTCTTCCGCTCGCACCTGACATTCGTGACGTCGCCGCCGTTCGGACAAGGGACAATGCCAGTGAGGTCTGCGAAGGGGCTCAGCCATGAGAGGCGACCGGGTAGAGATCGTCATCGATGCCGGCGGCGCGACGCGCAGCTACGACATCGTCGCGACCCGGGCCGGCCGCCGGGTCGAGATCACCCAGGGGCGTGGCGTCGTGGAGGTGTCGGAGGTGACGCGAAGCGGCACGCCCATCCGAACGGCCCGGTTCATGGCCGCCCGCGTGGTCGCCCTCGTGGAGCACCCGGCGAGCGACAGCTCGGGCCCGAGTCAGTGACCTTGCCGGCCTCAGGCATCGAGGCTGATGCGCCGGACCCACAACGTCGAGCCGATCAGCGCCAGTCCTGCGGCACCGAATACCAGGGTCGTACCGCCGAGGCCGGCCATCATTCCGGCCGCGGCCGGCAGTAGCAGCTGTCCGGCGCGGTTGCCGGTGAGCCGCAGCGCGAGTGCTGCCCCTACCCGATCCGCAGGCGCCTGGCCGGCAACCCAGGATGCCGTGATCGGCTGGCCGACGCCCAGTCCGAAGCCGATCACGACGACGAGGGCCAGGAATACCGCCGGCCGAGTAGCAACGCTCAGCGCCGCAAGGGCCAGGCCGGCCGCGAACAGGTTGCCGCCCAGCGTCATCCGCCGGCCGAGGGAGGACATCAGCACGGGAAGTGCCAGCCGGGACGCCAGCGTCGCCAGACCGCGCACGGACAAGAGAAGTCCGACGAACGCCGGGCTCAGGCCCTGCTCCCGCCCGACCAGCGGAAGGTACGCCACCAGCAGGTCGACGGCGGTCAGTACGGCGATGCTCGTCGCGAGCGCGTGGCGCATACCCGTGATCCGCAGCATCGACGAGACGCTCGGACGGGCCTGCGAACCATCGGCTCTCGCATCCCCGGCCGGTGCCGCCCAGGCGCGCGATGTGGCTCCGACCGCAGTGGCCCCCAGTGCCAGTGCAGCTGCGAAGAGAAAGACGGGGGTGGTCGGAGCATCCATACCGGCCTGTTCCGCCCGGTCGAGGATCAGGCCTCCGGCCAACGGGCCGACCAATTGTCCGATGGAGACGGCCACCGCGAAGCGGCCGAAGCGCAGGTCGCGATCGGCGCCGCCCCGACCACGTGCAGCGCTCGTCTGTCCGGCCAGCTGACTACCCAGCTGGCCGAGGCCGAGTAGTGCCTGGCCAAGCGGCAGCACGAACAGGGCCGCGGCGACGGCGTCCACGACAGCAGCCAGGGCGATGGTGCCGGTACCGGCGATGAAGAAGGGCTTGGCCCCGAACCTGTCCACGAGCACGCCGGCCGGAATGGCGGCGAACAACGAGAAGAGCGCGAAGGATCCGGCCGCCGCCCCGACGAACGCCGGTCCCGCGCCCAGGTCGAGGGCACGATACGACACGGCGGGACGGACGGCGGCGACTGCCGCGATGGCCATGCCGACTCCGACCAGGACGGAGGCGCCCGGAGCCGAGAACCACCGGTGCGGGCGTCTCATCCTGTTGACCGGTCCGGTGGCCAGCCGTGCCGGTCGGCCGCCGACCATGCGGCCTCAAGGCAATCCAGCCGGCGACGTCGGAACCACCCGAATGCCGGCACGGTGCCATTGTTCGCAGCCCTGGCGTGAGTGCTTGACCCGAGTGGTGAACGATGAGGACCCTCTCAGCGTCGCGACGGTCGGTCGGCCCGAACTGAGACGGCTCCGTGGCCGTGTCGGCCCGGTCGGGCAGGATGGGTGGCCGTGACCGCTTCTGACGATCTCCGTGCCATCGCCGACGAGTACTGGGAGGCCAAGCTCGAGGCCAGCCCGCTGTTCGCCTCCTTCCTCGGCGATCACCGCTACGACGATCGCGCCGACGACCTGTCGGCTGAGGCCGAACAACGGCTGCGCTCCCGGTGGGTCGAACTGCGCGACCGAGCGGCGACCGTCGTCGCCGGCGACCTCGACGAGACCGACACGGTCACCCGTGAGCTGCTGGTCGACGAGCTGGACGACACGGTGCGGACGATCGACCTACGGCTGATCGAGCTGGCCTCGGACCAGATGCAGGGCGTGCACGCCGATCTGCTCATCACGGCGGCGCAATTGCGAGCCCCCGAACCGAAGCACGCGCGGATGGCCCTGGCCCGGATCGGCGAACTGGCCCGGATGCTCGACCAGGGTGCGCAGCGCTACCGCGAAGGCCTGACTACGGGCCGGACGCCGGCCCTGGTCAACGTCACGCGATCGATGCACCAGGTCGCCGGGTATCTGAGCAGTTCGCTCGATGACGACCCGTTCGTCATGCTCACCGGTCCGGACGACTGGGACGGCACCGACGCCTGGCGGGCGGAGATGTCCGACGCGGTGCGCGACGTCCTTCGCCCCGCCTTCGCCCGCTATCGCGACGTGTTCGCCTCCGAGCTCCAACCGCTGGCGCGGCCCGACGACCGTCCCGGCCTGTGCCACTTGGCCGAAGGAGAGCGGCTCTACGCGGCGCTCGTCGAGCACCACACGGGGTTGCCGCTGACCGCCACCGAGTTGCACGAGATCGGCCTCGAGGAGGCCACGAAGAGACTTCCGGCGGAGTTCGCCGACATCGGCGCCAGGGCGTTCGGCACGGCCGAGGTGGATGAGGTCTTCGCGAGGCTGCTCGACGACCCCGACCTGCGCTACCGCGACGGCGACGAGATCGTCGCGCATGCGCAGGGCTGTCTCGACCGGGCGACAGCGGCGATCGGTGATTGGTTCGGCCTCCTGCCGCAGGCGCGGTGCGTGCTCACTGCGGTTCCCGACTATCTGGCCGCCGACGTGCCGCAGGCGTACTACACGCCGCCCACGCCGGACGGCAGTCGCCCGGGGGAGTACCACGTCAACCTGTACGAGCCGACCGAACGTGGTCGCGCCTCGACCGCGTCGATCGCCTTCCACGAGGCGATCCCCGGCCATCATCTGCAACTGGCCATCGCGACCGAGCGCACCGACCTGCCGTCGTTCCGGCGGCTGTCCTGGGGCCACACCGCCTTCGTGGAGGGGTGGGCGCTCTACACCGAACGGCTCGCCGACGAGATGGGCCTCTACGCGGACGACCTCGACCGTCTCGGCATGCTCTCCTCCGACGTCTGGCGGGCCTGCCGGCTCGTCGTCGACACCGGACTGCACGCAATGGGATGGACCCGCCAACAGGCCATCGACTTCATGGTGGCGCACATGCCGGTCGACCTCGACACCATCACCGTGGAGGTCGACCGCTACATCGGCATGCCCGGTCAGGCGTTGGCCTACAAGGTCGGGCAGCGCGAGATCCTGCGGCTGCGCTCGGAAGCGCGGCGGTCCCTCGGTGACCGGTTCGACATCGCCGGCTTCCACGACGCGGTCCTCGCCGCCGCCACGATCAGTCTGCCGGTGCTGCGCCGCCGGATCGCCGACTGGGTGGCCGCCGGTTCCGGTGCCTGATCGACCAGCTTTGCCGCATGGTTCGAGGTTCGCCGGTGTGACGCCGGTCATACCGGGAGCTCGACGGACCGTGGGCCACGTCACGTAACCGGGCGGAACGCCCATATCGCTTCGGCCCGTTGAACACCCGGCCGCCCTGCCTGTCAGGGACACGAGCCCCCATGTCCCCGACAGACGGATACACATGCCGAGCCCGACCGCGCCCGCACGAGTCGCTTGCAGCCTCGTGCTGGCTGCTGCCACCACGTCGATCACCACGTCGCCGTCGTCCGCCGACGCCGTCGACCCGACAACGCTCTCGGCGGCGACAGACGCCGCCGTCGCGGCGAAGGCCGCGCTCGCCGATGCCACCGCCTCGGCAGAAAAGGCACGGCTGGCAATGACCGAAGCAGATGCGGCCGTCCGGACCGCACGGTCCGCACTGGTGGCCGCTCGATCCCGGACGACGCGACTCAGCGAGCGCGTAATGGAGGTGACCGCCGAGCGTGTGATCGTCGAAAACGAGGGCGGGCTGCTCCAGGCCGCCGACACCGCCGCCGAGGTCGTGACGGGCGACACGCAGTCGGGACCGGTCGCCGCGGCCGGCACTGCCGTCACCACCGGGTTGGCGGCTGTGGTCGGCCCGCTCGTCGCAGCATTCCAGCCGTTGGCCGACGTGGTCGACGACCGGGTCGCGGCGGCCGACGACGAGGTCGACACCGCAGAGGACAACGAACAGAGCGTGCGCCAGGAGCGGGCCGTAGCCGTCCGGGACCAGCGCGCAGCGGCTGTGACGGTCAGCGAGGTCGAGGGTCTGTTCGACGCCGCGGAAGCCGTCTACCTGGCGGCGGAGGAGGAGCGGGAGGGCGCCGGCGCCCGCAGCGCCGCCGCCACGGCGGCCGCGGAGCAGGTCACGGCATCGCTCGGCATCGACCGGCGCCTGGTGCGGCCCGGCATCGGTTCGGTCTCCAGCACGTGCGGGATGCGCACGCACCCCGTCACGGGCGCCCACAAGGTGCACACCGGCATCGACTTCAGTCCCGCTGACGGACTGGCGTACGCGGCTGCCGACGGCACCGTGGCAGCCGTCACGGTCGATCCTGCGTACGGCAACCTGGTCACGATCGCGCACGGCGACGGGATCACGACGCGATACGCCCATCTCGCCAGTGCGTCGGTGCGGCCGGGTGACCGGATCGCGGGTGGCGACGTGATCGGGCGGATCGGATCCACCGGGTTGTCGACGGGCCCGCACCTGCACTTCGAGCTCCAGGTGGACGGCGAGTTCCACGACCCGGGTCCATGGCTGGCCCGCTGATTCGAGCTCGAGGAGTCCCGGGCGCGATCGCCCGGCCGCTGGCTTCCTGACCACACGGCGGTCAGTCCGGGATGGCGAGGAAGGCGCGGGTACGCTGGTCGCCTCGATGGAGCCCGGAAGGAGCGGTCCGCGATGACCGCGGTTCTCGGCCTTGCCGCCGTCCTTCTGCTGACCCTGCGGACCGGCTACTTCGTCGCGCAGGTCTCTGCCGACGGCACGTGACCATGACGAGCCCGGCGTACAGATGGATCTGGATGCTGACCGACTACGGGCAACGGGACGGCTTCGCCGCGGTCTGCCGAGGCGTCATCGCCAGGATCGCTCCGACGGTCCGCATGGGCGACATCACCCACGACGTGCCGCCGGGAGATGTCCGGCACGGCGCCGTCGTCCTCACCCAGGTCGTTCGCTACCTGCCGCCGTCGGTGGTCATGGCGGTGGTCGATCCCGGCGTGGGCGGTCCACGGCGAGGGCTCGTGCTGGAGGCGGGCGAGTCGCTGCTGGTCGGACCCGACAACGGGCTGCTGGCATGGGCCGCCGATGCGCTCGGCGGCATCGAGGCCGCAGTCGAGCCCTCCGACCCGGCCTACCACCTGACCACCCGGGCACAGACCTTCCACGGGCGCGACGTCTTCGCACCGGTGGCGGCGCACCTGGCGGCCGGCGTCGCTCTCGAGGCGCTCGGGCCCACGCTGTCCGCCGACGACCTCGTCCGACTTCCGGAGCCGCGCGTGGAGATCCGCGCGGGCGTCCTCGACACGGAGGTCATGGCCGTCGACCGCTTCGGCAACGTCCAGCTCGCAGCCAGGCACGCCGACCTGGAGGCGGCCGGGCTGGCCGGGAGCGCGGTCGAGATCGGCGCGGCCGACCGGGCCTACCGGATCGTGCTCGCCTCGACGTTCGGCGACGTTGCCCCCGGCGACCTGGTGGCGTTCGTCGACTCGGCGGGTCACCTCGCGATCGCCGTCAACGGCGGCGAGGCCGCCACGGAACTGCGACTTGCACCGGGCGACGCCGTGCTGGTCACACGGCCGGCGGGGCCCGCTGCGACGCCTTCGTGGAGCGCATCGTAGATCCGGTCGCGCAGCGCGTTCGCCTCCCCGGTGGTCAGGGTGCGGTCGGTGGGGCGCAGGATCACCCGCAGCAGCACGTTGTCCTGCCCCTGCCGCATGCCCAGCCGTTCCCGGGCCGCACCGGGAAGGGCGTCGTACGGCGTGGTGGACAGCACGGTCACCTCCTCCACCACGTCGGCGTCCGGCCCGAGGGTCTCCCGAACGCGATCGCCGAGCGTCTCTGCGTCGGCGCCGCTCCCGACGGCCACCGACAGGTCGCGCCGAGTCGGGGGCAGGACGGACACCGGTCGGTACGGCGCGAGGTCGAGCATCTGAGCCGCCACCCGGGGATCGGGTGAGCGCAGCAGCCGGATGTCGGGCACACCGGTACGGAGCATGAGGACGCGATCGAGCCCCATGCCCAGGGCCAGCCCGCTCCATCGCTCGGCGTCAAGACCCGCACCGGTCAGGACGTGCGGTGCGGTGAGGCCGCACTCGGCGATCTCGACCGGACGACCGCCGTCGATGAGGTCGATCTGCCGACCGCCGACCGTGTACGGGTGCTCGACCGCGGTCCACCTCCACGGCCGGCCCGGCAGGACGGCCGCCAGCAGGCGGTTCACCATGTCGGCGAGATCCGTGCGGTCGAGCCGGTGGCCGCCGCGGCGCAGCAACCACAGGTCCAACTGGTGGGGCGTGCCGGTGTGCAGGCGGTCGATGACATCTCGGCGGTGGCAGATGCCGGGCAGCGCGAGCAGGACGTCGTCAGGTGCATCGGCGTCGGTGGCCAGGCGCCGCAAGGCGGCCGGGACGCCGGCCGAGGTGTGGCCGCGCAGCACGCAGCCGTCACTCACGTAGTGCGTGTAGCGGGCGTCGCGTGCCACGGCGTCGGGGGCGTAGCCGAGCAGGTCGTAATGGTCCCGGACGGGGACGATCGGACGGCTGCGCTCGAGGCGTGGTTGCACGCCGGCAGGGGCGAGGGAAAGCACGGCCTCGTCGACGAGGGTCTGCATCGCGTGCGGACCCTGGGACGGGTCGGTGAGGTCGCGGGTGGACAGTGCGGCGACCAGAACATCGGTCGGAACAGGTGTGGCGGACATGACCGGCCTTTCGGGGCGTCGGGGCGGGGGTCCTCCCCCGGCCGGTCGTCCGCGCGGAAGGTCAGGCGAGCAGGCCCTCCGGACGGCGAACGTTCACCGACCGGGGGCAGCCGAAGCGCCGACCTGTCATGTGTTCAGCGTAGCCGGCCCGCCGGCACGGCGTCGAAGTCGAATCCACCGGGACGGCCGGTCCGGTCCGCCACCAGGCCGGCCAGCGTGGCGACGGCGATCTCGGCGGGCGTACGGGACCCGATGTTCAGACCGATCGGCCGATGCACCCGGGCGATGGCGTCCGGTGCGACGCCGAGATCGCGTAGTGCCTCGACATGGCGGGCCGCATGTCGTGGCGACCCCATCACCCCGATCCAGCGTGCCGGCTGCGCGAGGACGTCCCGGAGGACGACTCCGAGCTCCTCCCGGTGGTGATCGGTGACGACGACGTCGGCGGACGCGTCGATGTCGGCGGCATCCACCGATGTGACGACCGTGGTGCCGGCATCGACGACCGGACCGGGTGCAGGGTCGACCAGGACGGTCGAGTAGCCGAGGTGCCGGCCGAAGTGAAGCAGATGGTCGGCTACCGGCGACGCGAACACGACGACCAGGTGACGGCTCTCGCCGTCGGCCTCGACCTCGCCCTGCGCCACGGCGCAGGCCGGGTCCTCCGCGATCGCGTCCATCCGCCAACCGTACCGACCGGGGGACTACGAGACGGCCGCAACCTCCGCGGCCGTCGGTGGATCGGCACCGCGCCGGGCGCAGGTGAGCGCGGCAACGAGCGTGGCCCGTTCGACCACGTCGTGCAGGGTCGCGTCGCCGCACCGGCCGAGGCGGCCTCGTGCGGCACCGCCGAGCAGGTCGTGCCCTCCCAGCGCATCGACCAGTCCGGCGGTGAACGCGTCGCCGGCTCCTACCGTGTCGAGGACCTCGACCGGGTACGCCGGGACCACCGCCCGTGCACCGCCGAGCGTCACGGCGAACGCACCGGCGGCGCCCTGGGTCACGACCACCATCGCCGGGCCGAGGTCGAGCCACCGGGCGGCGGTTTCGGCCGGGCTCTGCTCCGGGGCCACCCAGGCCAGGTCCTCGTCGCTGACCTTGACCACGTCGGCGAGCGCGACCTGCGCCTCGAGGCGGCGCCGGGCGGCGGCCCGTTCGCCGAGCAGGGCCGGGCGCAGGTTGGGGTCGAGGACGACGCTGACGCCCGCGGCATCGGTACGGCGCATCAGGTCGGTGATCGCGGTCGCGCCGGGCTCGAGCGCGACGGCCAGCGAGCCGGTGCACAGGGCGAGGGTCCCGGCCGGGAGGGTCTCCGGCAGCTCCGCCGGCGTCCATCCCCAGTCGGCGGTCCCCTCGACGTAGAAGTCGTAGGCCGCGCGGCCGTCGGCGTCGAGCGAGACAACCGCCAGTGTTGCGGGCTGCGACGACTCGACCGCCAGGTCGAGACCGACGCCGTTGCGTGCGAGGTGTTCGCGGATGATGCCGCCGAACCGGCCGGCGCCGAGGCGGGCGAGCATGCGCGTCGGTCGACCGAGCCGGGCCAGCCCGACCGCGACGTTGGCCGGCGAGCCTCCGGGCACTGCGCGGAACCGTCCGTCGTCCTCCGCCACCAGGTCGACCAGGGCTTCACCGGCTACGACGATCACGTCGACACGGTAGAGCCTGGCGGTACCGTGGAGGGCGTCGAAGTGGGACGATCCGTGGCGTCACCACCGTGCGACCCGCGAAGGAGTCGGCCCGTGGCCACCGTCCCCAGTGTGTCCTACTCCATCACCGTGCGGCTCGAGGTGCCGGCAGGCGGGACGGCTGTCAGCCAGCTCACCGCCGTGGTCGAGAAGGCCGGCGGGATGGTGACCGGCCTGGACGTCACCGGGTCGGGGCAGGGGCGGATCCAGGTCGACGTCACCTGCGCGGCCACGTCGACCGCCCACGCGGACGAACTGGTCGAGGCCCTGCGGACCGTGGACGGCGTCGTCATCAAGAAGGTCAGCGACCGCACCTTCCTGGTGCATCTGGGTGGCAAGCTCGAGATCCAGTCCAAGGTGCCCATCCGCAACCGCGACGACCTGTCCCTGGTGTACACGCCGGGGGTGGCCCGGGTGTGCCTGGCCATCGCCGAGAACCCCGAGGACGCCCGCCGGCTGACGATCAAGCGCAACACGGTGGCCGTCGTCACCGACGGCTCGGCGGTCCTGGGCCTGGGCAACCTCGGTGCGATGGCGGCGCTCCCGGTGATGGAGGGAAAGGCGGCGCTGTTCAAGCGGTTCGGTGACATCGACGCATTCCCGATCTGCCTGGATACGCAGGACACCGACCAGATCGTCGAGATCGTCCGGGCGATCGCTCCGGTGTTCGCCGGCATCAACCTGGAGGACATCTCGTCGCCCCGGTGCTTCGAGGTGGAGGCACGGCTGCGCGAGTTGCTCGACATCCCGGTCTTCCACGACGACCAGCACGGCACCGCGATCGTCGTCCTGGCGGCGCTGTACAACGCCCTCAAGGTGGTCGGCAAGGACATCCGTGCGGTCAGGGTGACCATGGCTGGAGCGGGTGCGGCGGGCCGGGCGGTCGCGGACCTGCTGCTCGAGGCCGGTGTGGGCGACATCGTCACGGCCGACCGCAACGGCGTGATCCATGCCGGCCGGGACAACCTGCACGGAGCCGCCGAGTGGTTCATCGAGAAGACCAACCCACGCGGTGTCACCGGGACGCTGCGCGACGCGCTGGTCGGCGCCGACGTGTTCATCGGGGTCTCCGGACCCAACATCCTCACCGGCGACGACATCGCGACGATGGCCGATGACGCCGTGGTGTTCGCACTGGCCAACCCGGATCCGGAGGTGGATCCGGTCGCCGCGGCCAAGCACGCGAGCGTGGTCGCGACCGGGCGCAGCGACTTCCCCAACCAGATCAACAACGTGCTGGCCTTCCCCGGCGTCTTCCGGGGTCTGCTGGACGCGCACAGCCGGACGATCACCGACGAGATGCTGCTGGCCGCCGCCCGGGCGCTCGCCGGAACGGTGAACGACGATGAACTGAACGCGGCGTACATCGTCCCGAGCGTGTTCCATCCCGGCGTCACGGAGGCTGTCGCGGCCGCCGTGCACGACAGCGTCGATGCGGTTCGGCGTCACGTGGAGGAGACCGGCGAGATTCCCGCCCACGCAGTCTGAGGACGGAGAAAGATCGATCCAGCCCGGACGGATCGGCAACGCCGAGCCGGCCAGCCTGGTCCCTAGGCTAGGTAAGCCATACCTAAGTACTATGCAGGACGTTCCGAACCGACGTCCTGGAGACTTCTCGATGCGTCACCGCCGGCTGCTCGCCGCGATCCTGCCCGTGCCCGCACTCGCGCTCGCCGCCTGCGGCGGCACCGACGAGACCGCGGCGGGGGTCGACGAGTCCGCGCTCGTCGTCTACTCGGGGCGCCAGGAGGCGCTCGTCCAGCCGATCATCGACGACTTCACGGAGGAGACCGGCATCGAGGTGTCGGTGCGATATGGCAACACGGCACAGCTGGCGGCCCAGCTCATCGAGGAGGGCGACCGTACACCGGCCGACGTCTACTTCGCTCAGGACGGCGGTGCGCTCGGAGCGCTGGCAAAGGAAGGCATGCTGGAGGAGCTGCCCGAGGACCTGCTCCACACCGTCGACCCGCGCTACCGCGCCGAGGACGGCACGTGGATCGGAACCAGCGGCCGGGCCCGCGTCATCGTCTACGACCCGGATCAGCTGACGGAGGACGAGGTACCCGACAGCGTCTTCGAGCTCACGGACCCGCGGTGGAAGGGCAAGGTCGGGGTGGCTCCGAGCAACGCGTCGTTCGAGGCGTTCGTCACCGCGATTCGGGTACTCGAGGGCGAGGACGTGGCACGTGAGTGGCTCGACGGCATGGCGGCCAACGACGTCCAGCTCTTCGACAACAACGTATTGATCCTCAACGCCGCCGAGGACGGGATCGTCGCGCTCGGGCTGATCAACCACTACTACTGGTACGAGCAGGTGGCCGAGGAGGGCCTGGAAGCGGTTCCGGCCCGGCTGAAGTTCCTGCCCGACGGCGATCCCGGCGCGCTGGTCAACGTGGCCGGAGTCGGCGTGCTGGCCGCCACCGACCGCGACGACGACGCGCTCCGGTTCGCCGAGTTCCTGCTGGGGGAGAGTGCCCAGACCTTCTTCGCCGACGTGACGAAGGAGTATCCGCTCATCGCCGGCATCCCGCTCGCCGAGGGTCTCCCCCCGCTGGACTCGCTGCAGTCGCCCGACATCGACCTGTCCGATCTGGACACGCTGGAGGAGACCCTGCAGATGATCGAGGAGGCCGGACTGACCTGATGGCCATCCCGAGGACCCTCGTCCGAGTGCCCGGCGCCGCCGCCAACAGGGGGCGCCGGCAGCGCCCGCCACTGGTGCTCGTCGTCCCTGCCCTGGTCGCAGCGGGGGTTGCGCTCCTGCCGTTGGCATACCTGGTGGTGCGTTCGCTCGACGGCGGGCTCGGCGAGTTCGTGGAGACGTTGTGGCGCGAGCGGACCTTGCGCCTCACTCTGCGCAGCCTGGGGCTGGCGGTGACGGTCACCATCGCGTGCCTCGCGATCGGTATTTCGCTGGCATGGCTCACGACTCGCGCGAGGCTTCCCGGGCGCGCGGCATGGGCGGTCGTCGTCGCCCTGCCGCTGGCCGTGCCCTCCTACGTGGCGGCCTACACGTGGCTGGCGGCGTTCCCGACGATCCCACCCTTCGTGGGATCTGCGCTGGTGCTGACGCTGTGCTGCTACCCGTACGTCCTGCTGCCGGTCGCGGCGATGCTGCTCCGCTCGGATCCGGCGCTCGAGGAGGTGGCTCGGTCACTGGGCCGCGGCCGGGTGGCCACGTTCCTTGCGGTGACGCTGCGCCAGGTGCGCCCGGCGGCAGCCGTGGGTGCACTGCTGGTGGCGTTGTACGTGCTGTCCGACTTCGGCGCCGTCGCGATCCTGCGCTACGACGTGTTCACGCGGGTCATCTACACCTCGTACCGGTCCAGTTTCGACGGCACGGCTGCAGCCGCGCTCGGCCTCGTCCTGGTGGCCATCACGTCGGCGATCGTGTGGGCCGAGGGTCGCAGTCGCGGCCGGGCGAGCCAGGCCAGGATCGGCTCGGGGGCTCCGCGGCGGCTGCGGACCGTGGCTCTCGGCCGTTCCGGCACCGCGGCTGGTCTCGGTTTCGCCATCGTGGTGGCCGGACTGGCCCTCGCGTTCCCGCTGGGCAGCCTGACCTACTGGCTGGTGCAGGGCGGCACCGCCGAGCTCGACCTGGCGGCACTCGGCGGTGCGGCCGTCTCGACGATCGCGGTGTCGGCTCTCGGGGCACTGCTCACGACTGTGCTGGCCATACCCGTCGGCGTTCTCGCCGCCCGGTACCGGATGCGGCCGGTGCGGGTCATCGAGCAGGCGTCGTACGCCGGCCATGCTCTACCCGGCATCGTCGTGGCGCTGTCACTGGTGTTCTTCGGTGTCCGCTATGCCTACCCGATCTACCAGCGGACACCGCTGCTCGTGCTCGCCTACGCCGTGCTCTTCCTCCCGGCCGCCGTGGGCGCCGTGCGGGCGTCCGTGGCCCAGTCACCACCCATGCTGGAGGAGGTCGCGCGCTCGCTTGGCCGCAGTCCCGGCCGCGTGCTTCGCGACGTCACGCTGCCGCTGGCCGGGCCCGGCGTGGCGGCCGGCGCGGCTCTGGTCTTCCTGACCTGCATGAAGGAGTTGCCGGCCACCCTGCTGCTGCGGCCCACCGGCCTGGAGACGCTGGCCACCGAGCTGTGGGCGGAGACCGAGGTGGCGGCATACGCCGCCGCCGCCCCCTACGCGACGCTGCTGGTTCTGCTGGCGGCACTGCCGACCTTCCTGCTCGGACACCGGCGGCGGTCGGTCACACTGGACGTGCACGGAGGTGGAGCGTGAGCGAGCTGGTCGTCCGCGGGCTGGAGAAGTCCTTCGACGGCACACAGGTTCTCCGCGGGCTCGACCTCGACGTGCCGGCGGGCTCGCTGGCCGCGGTGCTGGGGCCGTCGGGATGCGGCAAGACCACCCTGCTGCGCGTCGTGGCCGGGTTCGAGATCGCCGACGCCGGAACGGCGACAGTGGGAGGCGCCGTCGTCGCCGCCCGTGGGATTCACCTGCCACCGGAACGCCGGCGGGTCGGCGTGGTACCGCAGGAAGGCGCGCTGTTCCCGCACCTGGACGTCGCGGGCAACGTCGGGTTCGGCCTGCCGCGAAGCGCGCGCCGGGCCGCTCGGGTGGGGGAACTGCTCGAGCTGGTCGGGCTGCTCGGATACGGCGATCGGATGCCGTACGAACTCTCCGGCGGCCAGCAGCAGCGTGTGGCGCTGGCTCGTGCGCTGGCCCCCGACCCCGCGCTGGTCCTGCTGGACGAGCCGTTCAATGCCTTGGACACCGGGCTGCGCGCGGCGGTACGCGAGGACGTGCGCTCCGCACTGCGCACGGCGGGTGCGACCGCCGTTCTCGTCACGCACGACCAGGAGGAGGCGCTGTCGATGGCCGACCTGGTCGCCGTGATGGCGGCTGGGCGGATTGCACAGGCCGCACCGCCGGGTGAGCTCTACACCGCACCATCCGACCTCGGAGTTGCGACGTTCGTCGGCGATGCCGTCGTGCTCGATGCGGTAGCGACGGCCGCCGGCGCCGACAGCCCGCTGGGCAAGCTGGAGCTCCACGATTCCGGTGTCCGGGGACCGGGCCGGGTCGTGGTCCGGCCCGAGCAGGTCGTGCTGAGCAACCCGACCAACGGTGTCGTCGGCACGGTCACCGGCACGGTGTTCTACGGCCACGACGCAGTCGTGCGGGTCTCCGTGTCGGCTCCCGGAGGTCACGTGCCGGTCGCCGCGCGCTGCCAGGGGCTCCCGCCGGGGGTCGTGATCGGCGACGCGGTGGGACTGCGCGTCGTCGGCCCCGTGACGTTCTTCCCGGCCGCGTGACGGCGAGGCTGCTGTTCGGCCTGGCGGTCCTGGCGCAGCTGGTCGTCCTCTATGCACCGGGCACCGCCGCGGAATCCCTCGCCGTGCCGTACGCGGACAAGGTCGTCCACATGGCCGTGTTCGCCGCAGTGGTCCTGGCCGGCCGCCGGGTGGGCCTGCCGTTGTGGCCACTCGTTGCCGTGTCGGTGGTCCAGGCGGTGGTAAGCGAGGTCGTCCAGGATGCTCTGGTCCCAGCCCGTAGCGGCGACCCGCTGGACATCGTCGCCGACCTGGCCGGTATCACCCTCGGCGTCCTGGCGTCGAGGACACGGCTTGGACACGACTTTGCCACGGACGGCACCGGACGGGGCAGCATTGGCCCTGACGACTCGAACCGGCACGGACGGAGGAGCGACCGGTGAGCACCGGTGCCCAGGCGCTTGCGGGACGCCTGCTCGTGGCCACCCCGGCGCTGCGCGACCCGAACTTCGACCGGGCCGTGATCCTCCTGCTGTCTCACGACGACGACGGCGCTCTCGGCGTCGTCGTCAACCGGCCGACCGAGGTACCGGTCACCGACATCCTGCCGAGCTGGCAGGCGGTGGTCACCGAGCCCGGCGTCGTGTTCCAGGGTGGTCCGGTCAGCCTCGACAGCGCGCTCGGCCTCGTGGCGCTCGCCGACGGCACCGAGCCGCTCGGCGTACGGCGCGTCAGCGGCCGGCTCGGTGTCGTCGACCTCGACGCTCCGCCCGAAGTGGTCCAGCCGGGAGTCGTCGCGATGCGGGTCTTTGCCGGTTACGCGGGATGGTCACCGGACCAGCTCGAAACCGAGATCGCCGAGGGGTCGTGGTACGTGGTCGACGCTGAGACCGACGACGCCTTCCGCGGCGACGCGCCGCTGCTGTGGCAAGCTGTGCTGCGCCGCCAGCCCGGTGCCCTCGCGCTGATGGCCAACTTCCCGGCCGACCCGTCGCTCAACTGAACCGGCCGAGGGCCCTGCGTCCGGCTGCCTTGACCGCTCCGGCCGCGTGAACGGCCTCACTGTGCGTCGTCGTCGCCCTTGCGCAGGCTCTCCCAGATCTCCTTGCACTCCGGGCAAACCGGGAAGCGCTGCGGGTCGCGGCTGGGCACCCACACCTTGCCGCACAGGGCGATCACCGGCGTGCCGTTGACCATCGCCTCGGTGAGCTTGTCCTTGGGCACGTAGTGCGAGAACCGCTCGTGGTCGCCGTCGTCGGTGGTCGGCCGGGTCCGGGTGTCCTCGACGGTCTGGGCGCCCGGGCTGAGTCGCGTGGTCACGTTCTGAGTGTACGGAAGCCGGATGTATCGCCCATGGGTTGACCGGAGGGCCGAACATTCGGCCATCAGCGTCGGTAAAGTTCAGTGATGGCGGTGGAAGAGGATGTCGGCGCGGTCGGTGCGACCGGCATCCTGGGCCCGCGGCACCGGCGCCTGACGATCGGCATCGTCGCGACCATCGTCTTCATCGCCTTCGAGGCAATGGCCGTCGCGACGGCGATGCCCAAGGCGGTCCCGGCACTCGACGGCATGCCGCTGTACGCGCTCGCGTTCTCCAGCTTCTTCACGACCAGCCTGTTCGGCATGGTGCTGGCCGGTGAAGTCTGTGACCGCAGGGGTCCTCGACTGCCGGTGCTGAGCGGGACCTGGCTGTTCACGGCCGGACTCCTGCTGGCGGGGACCGCGCAGTCGATGTGGCCGTTCGTGGTGGGGCGCGCCATCCAGGGCATGGGCAGCGGCATCATCATCGTCGCGATCTACGTACTGGTGGGACGGGCATACGACGAGGACCTGCGGCCACGCATCTTCGCGGCCCTGTCCGGAGCCTGGGTCGTGCCGTCCATCATCGGGCCACTCGTCGCCGGCACTCTGGCCGATCACGTGACCTGGCGGCTGGTGTTCCTGGGTATCGCGCCGTTGGCCGTCGTCCCGGTCGTCATCGCGCTGCCGTCGGTCACCGCACACGACGGCCCGCCCCCGGCCGGCCCGTCGATCCGCCGCGGGAGGCTACGCCTGGCGTTGGCGGCGTCGGTCGGCATGGGGGCTCTCCAGGTGGCCGGAATGCGAGCCGATCTGGTCGCGGCCGGTCTCGTGCTGATCGCGCTCGCGTTGCTGGTGCCGAGCCTGCCGCGGCTCCTACCGGCGGGAACCCTGGTCTTCCGGCGCGGCCTGCCCACGGTGGTCGCGATGCGCGGCGTACTGGCCGGCGCGTTCTTCGGTGCCGAGGCGTTCCTGCCGCTCATGCTGGTCGAGGAGCGCGGCCTGTCGACGACGCTGGCCGGGCTGGCGTTGGCAGGTGGGGCACTGGGCTGGGCGACCGGCTCGTGGTACCAGGGCCGGCCGGGCCTCACCGTTCCCCGGCACCGTCTGGTCCGGCGTGGGGCGGTGCTCGTCGCCACCGGGATCACCGGGCTGGGTCTCGTCCTCGTCCCCGGCGTCCCTGTGCTCGTCGCCGGCCTCGCCTGGGTGGTCGGCGCGCTGGGCATGGGCATGGCGATGGCCAGTGTTGGCGTCCTGCTCTTCGAACTCTCGCCGGTGGAGGAGCACGGCGCGAACTCGGCGTCGCTGCAGCTGTCGGACGCGTTGTACTCGATCACGTTCATCGGCCTGGCGGGTGTGATCTTCGGATCGGCGCACGACCCGGGCGGTAACACCAGTGCGGGTGTCTTCGCGGCGATCCTGGCCGTCATGGCGGCTCTGGCGGTGTTCGGCGCCTGGGCAGCTGGGCGCGTCCGTGTGCCCGATGCCCGAGGGGAGCCCGTGGTTCCGGACGTGCGCTGATCACGATCCGGGCGGTGACGTCGCGGTGGGCGGTGCCGTGCTGTTGCGCACGACCAGTTCGGTCGGCAGCCGAATGTGCCGTGCCCGACCCGCCGCTCCGTCCCGGTCGCGCTCGATCGCCGCGGTGAGCGCAGCCGCGGCGGCGCGTCCCTTCGCAGTGACGTCCTGGCGCACCGTGGTCAGGGCCGGCCGCATCCGCGCAGCGAGTGGGTTGTCGTCGAAGCCGACGACGGACAGATCAGCGGGCACCCGGAGCCCCAGGTCCGCTGCGGTGCGGACGACGCCGGCGGCGATCGCGTCGGAGAAGCACAATACCGCCGTCGGCGGTTCCTCGGTGTCCAGCAACAGGCGGGCACCGTCGTCGACCCGGTCGGAATACGCCGACTGACGAACCACGGCCGGCCGGATACCGGCGCGTTCGAGTGCATCGTGCCAGCCGAGCATGCGCTGCCTCGGCGCGTACGCTGCCCGGCCCGCGAACGGGTCGGCGACCAGCCCGTATGGGCCGTCGGCGCCCGCGGTGAGGATGCCCACCCGCCGGTGCCCGAGGTCGACCAGGTGCTGCGCTGCCGCCCGAGCTCCCGACCGGTCCTCGACGTTGACGCTCGGGATGCCCGGGGCCGGCGTCTGGTCGACGAACACGAGCGGGAGCCGGCGACGGATCAGCCAGTCCAGCGCTGGCGTCCGGGCTTCGCAGGAGTACACCAGCGCGCCGTCCATGGCCACGTCACGGGCGGGCACCACATCGGCGGGTCCGGTCGAGGTGGTGAGCAACGTCAGCGCGAGGCCCGTGGGGGCGAGCTCCTCGGCGATGGCACCGAGAAAGCTGGTCGCGATCTCGTCGGTGAACGCGAACCGTAGCGAAGCATTGGTGAGCAACACGCCGACCGCGCCGGTGGCGCCCCGGGCAAGGGCCCGTGCTGCCGGATCGGGCCCGACGTACCCGAGGTCAGCGGCCGCGTCGAGGATCTTCCGGCGCAGGGCGGAGGACAGCTGATCCGGCCGGGAGAAGGCGTTGGACACCGTCATGCGGCTCACGCCGACCCGGTCGGCAACTGTCTGCAGCGTTGCCTTCGCCACCACGCCACCGCCCCCTTCTCGAGCAGAGTAGGCCGGGTCAGTGGGTCGCCGGGCTGCACTCGCCCGGCGCGACGACGTCGGCCGCGCGCTGGAGCACGCCGGCCAGCGCCGCCCTGGTGCGGTCGGTCCGCGTACGGCGACGAGCGGGTGCGACGTAGGGCACGATGGGGGCATCCAGCCGGGCGCTGTCGATTGCGCGGGACATGGCGTCCCGCGCGATGATCATGGCGATGGGAAGATTGTCCACGACGGACTCCCTGGATTGCGTCTCTTCTGTACCGCTACAGTAACCCACACCTTCTGTACCGGTCAAGTGGTTCTTCCGCCCGGTGACCCGTTAGTCGCGCGCGGTTGCGGGAATCCTGTGTGACCGACATGTGTTACGTCTTCGAGACCAACCCGAGGAGCAAGCTGATTCCATGGCCACAGTGACCATGACGAGCATGAACCACGACGAGACGGTGTCCGACGGCATCGTATTGATCGACTTCTGGGCCGGATGGTGCGGTCCGTGTGTGCGGTTCGCACCAGTGTTCGAGCAGGCATCCGAGCAGCACTCGGACGTCACGTTCGCCAAGGTGGACACCGAGGACCAGCGCGAGCTGTCTGCGATGTACGGGGTGCGGTCGATCCCGACGCTGGTGATCTACCGCGACGGGATCCCGGTGTTCAGCCAGCCCGGCGCCCTACCGGCCGCCGTGCTCGAGGACCTGATCGGACAGGTGCGTGCGCTGGACATGGACGAGGTCCGTGTCTCATACGAGAAGCAGGTCGCCGAACACAAACGCTGAGCGATTCCGGGTGATGGCATCGGTCCTGCGGTCCGGGCGGACTACGTGATCGCCATGATCACGGCGATAGCATCCGAAGTGTGGCGGCCGAGACGTCCCAGACCCTCGACCGGGGTATCCGGCTGCTGGCGCTGGTCGCCGAGGCCTCCGGTGGTCTGACAGTCAACGAAGCCGCCACCGCATTGGGCGTGAACCGAACGGTCGTCTACCGGCTGGCGACGACGCTGGAACAGCACGGCTTCCTCCGCCGGGCCGACAACGGGCGGCTCTCCCTCGGCTTCGGAATCCTGGCGCTGGCCGGTCGCGTACATCCCCTGCTGCGGCATGCCGCGCTGCCGGTGCTGCGCGCGCTGGCCGAGGAGGTCGGCGCGACCGCTCACCTCACCGTGGCCGACGGCGGTGAGGCGTTGGCCGTCGCGGTCGTCGAGCCCACCTGGACCGATTTCCACGTGGCGTACCGCGTCGGGTCCCGCCACGACCTGCGCAGGGGCGCGGCCGGCCGGGCCATCCTGGCCGGCCGGGCCGGGGATCTGTCGTTCCTGGTCAGTGAGGGCGAGCTGCAGCCGGGTGCACAAGGCGTGGCGGCGGCGGTTGCGGGGGTCCCCAACATCGAGGCGAGCGTCGGGGTGGTGGCGTTGACCGGGCTGGACGTCGCCGCTGCCGGACCTCGGGTGGTCGCTGCGGCCGGCGAGGTCGCTCGCCGCCTGCGCTGAGCGTGCGTCAGCTGATGGTGACGACCACCGGTTCGGACTCGAGGAACGCGTCGCCGACCTGACCGACGACCCGGAACTGGTTCTCACCGCTGCGGCTGGTCTGCACGTATGTGCGGAACTCACCGTTGTCGTCGGTGGTCACCGTTACCGGATCGTCCGAGTCGGGGAAGGTAGCCCATTCGCTGCCGTTCAGGCTGCGCTCGACCGTCAACTCGACTCCGGCCACAGGCGGCTGGAGCCGGCCGGACATGTCGATACGCTCGCTGGCCGCGACGCTGGACTGATCGGCGGTCAGTGTGATCGTGCTCGCCGGCGTCGCGCTCTCGGTCGGGGTGGGGGCCGGTGTCGTCGCCACCGTCGTGGGCGTCCCGGCATCGCTGATGGAGTTGCCGGCGAACGCACCGCCACCGAATCCCACGGCGGCGGCGGCCACCAGGGTCGCGACGACGGACCTCGGGGACGCGTAGCTGGACATCGGCGTACATTCAACCCGCACGACCCCCGCGGTCGGCAAGGGGGGCGGTCCCGGATTCTCCGGCGGCCGCGGCGACGAGTGGCATGACCCGTGGACCGACCACCGTCGAGAGGGCGATCAGGGTCGATGTGCGCACGACGTCGTCGTCGCTCACCAGGTCGTCGATGACCCGCTGCAGGTCGTCGTTGTCCCGGGCGACGATGCGGCAGAGCAGGTCGCCCGGCCCGGTGATGGTGTGGACCTCGATGACCTCCGGTATGCGCGCCAGATGGTCGGCGACCGGTCCTCGCCCGCCCTGCCGGATCTCCAGGGTCGCGAACGCCGTGACCCGGTAGCCCAGGGCCGCCGGATCGAGGCTGGGTGCCAGAGTCCGGATCACGCCCGACGCAGCCAGCTTGTCCAGGCGCGCCTGCACGGTGCCACGGGCGACGCCGAGTCGGCGTGATGCCTGCAGGACGCCGACCCTGGGCTCTGCGGTGAACAACTGCAGGATCCGGCTGTCGAGTGCATCCACCACTGTAGACAATCTGCACATCCCTACACGCAGAGTGATGTCCAAATCGTACAGGCTGACCACCGTAGGCATCCGGTCTTGCCCGATCCATGGCGGAGCGGCAGATTGCCTGGCATGACCACGACGGATGCGTCGCCCGCGCTCACGCCGGAGGAGCGTGCGGCCGATCTCGACCTCGAGCAGCTCAAGCAACTCGTCGGCCTGGTCGAGTACGACGAGAGCACGGACCCGTTCCCCGTCACCGCCATGGATGCGGTGGTGTTCGTCGTCGGTAACGCCACCCAGGCGGCCCACTTCTACCAGTCGGCGTTCGGCATGGAGCTGATCGCCTACGCCGGGCCCGAGACGGGCAACCGCGACCACAAGGCGTACGTCCTCCGCAGCGGCTCGGCGCGCTTCGTTCTCATGGGCGGAGTAGCACCGGACAGCGCGCTGCTCGACCACCACCGCGTGCACGGCGACGGCGTGGTCGACCTGTCCTTGGAGGTGCCCGACGTCGACAAGTGCATCGAGCACGCCCGAGCGCAGGGCGCGACGGTGCTCGACGAGCCCCGGGACGTCTCCGACGAGAACGGCACGGTGCGGACGGCCGCCATCGCCACGTACGGCGAGACCCGGCACACGCTCGTGGACCGGTCGCGCTACTCCGGCCCCTACCTACCGGGTTACGTGGCGCGGGCGTCGACGTTCGTCCAGCGCGACGGTGCTCCCAAGCGTCTGTTCCAGGCCATCGACCACTGCGTCGGCAATGTCGAGCTCGGCCGGATGGACCATTGGGTCGCCTTCTACAACCGCGTCATGAACTTCGTGAACATGGCCGAGTTCATCGGCGACGACATCGCCACCGACTACTCCGCCCTGATGTCGAAGGTCGTGGCCAACGGAAACCACCGGGTCAAGTTCCCCCTCAACGAGCCCGCGGTCGCCAAGCGCAAGTCGCAGATCGACGAGTACCTGGAGTTCTACGCCTCGCCCGGCTGCCAGCACATCGCCTTGGCCACCAACGACATCGTGCGCTCGGTGGATGCCATGCGGGCAGAGGGCGTGGAGTTCCTCGACACCCCGGACACCTACTACAACGACCCGCAGCTCCGTGCCCGCATCGGCGTGGTGCGGGTCCCGGTCGATGAGCTGAAGAAGCGCGGCATCCTGGTGGACCGGGACGAGGACGGCTACCTGCTGCAGATCTTCACCAAGCCGATCGGTGACCGGCCCACCGTCTTCTACGAGCTGATCGAGCGGCACGGGTCGCTCGGGTTCGGCAAGGGCAACTTCAAGGCACTGTTCGAGTCGATCGAGCGCGAGCAGGAGCTGCGCGGCAACCTCTGACCCAGTGGCCGATGGCTGAGCGCAGCGGAATCGAGCCCTCCGCGGGCACCTCAGTCGCTACGCTGTGGCCAGCCGGCGCGAAGGAGGCAATCATCGTGAACGCTCGCACTCGGATGCTGGTGACGGCGGTACTCATCGGCGGAACTACGCTCGCGCTGCCCGCAGGTGTGCTCGCCGCGCAGGGACAGCCGGGTACACCTCCGTACTCGGCCGGTGCCGCCGGAGCGGGCGACGCGTATTTCCCCTACGCAGGCAACGGCGGCTACGACGTTGAGCACTACGACCTCGACATCACGTACACACCGCCGGCGCCCGCGCCGGCGCCGATCGTCGGCCAGCTCGACGGCGTGGCCACGATCGACCTGGTGGCGACCCAAGACCTGGACCGCTTCAACCTCGACCTGCGCGGCCTGGAGGTACAGGCGGTCACGATCAACGGCAAGCCGGCCAGCGAGGTGACACCACCTGCGCCCGGCGCAGAGGTCGAGGGAGCAGCGTTCTGGCACGTTCAGGACGACGATGCCCGGGTGTGGGAGCTGACGATCCAGCCCCGCCCCAAGATCAAGGACGGCGAGTCTGCCCGGGTGGTGGTCACCTACGGCGGCGCGACGACCCGGCCCACGGACATCGAAGGTGTGCTCTACGGCTGGGTGACCACTCGCGACGGCGCGATGGTCGTCGGCGAGCCCGAGGGCTCGATGACCTGGTACCCGGTCAGCGACCATCAGACCGACAAGGCGACATACAGCTTCGAGATCACCGTCCCCGAGGGGAAGGTCGCAGTCGCCAACGGGCTGCCCGCGGCGGAGCCGATCACGGATAACGGCTGGACCACCTGGTACTGGAACGCCCCCGACTTGCAGGCCAGCTATCTCACGACGGCCTCGGTCGGTGACTACGAGTTGCGATTCTCTGAGACGCACAGCGGGCTGCCGATCATCGACGCAATCGACGACGGGCTGACGCCGGCAAACGCGGCTACCACAGATGCCAGCCTCGCCCTCCAGGCGGACATGATCGCGTTCTTCGAGGACACCTTTGGCAACTACCCGTTCAACTCCTACGGCTCGATCGTGGACGATGACAGCGTCGGCTACGCGCTGGAGACGCAGACCCGGCCCGTGTACTCTCGGGTCGCCCGCGAATCGACCGTCGCCCACGAGCTCGCGCATCAGTGGTTGGGCAACGCCGTGAGCCCGGAGCGCTGGCAGGACATCTGGCTCAACGAGGGCTGGGCCACCTACGCGGAGTGGTTGTGGCAGGAGCACAGTGGCGGCGACACAGCGCAGGACTCGTTCGACGGCGTCATGGCTCTACCGGCCGATGACCCGTTCTGGGCGGTCGTGGTCGCCGATCCGGGGCCGTTCGGTCTGTTCCTCGGCCCGATCTACGACCGAGGAGCGGCCACCCTGCACGCGTTGCGGGTGAAGATCGGCGACGACGCCTTCTTCGCCGGCGCGCAGGAGTGGGTGAGCCGTTACAACGACTCGACGGCGACGACCGAAGACCTGCAAGCCGTCTTCGAGGATGCCTCCGGCCAGGACCTGGGCGCGTTCTTCGACATCTGGCTGCGCGACCCGGTGAAGCCGACCACCTGGTGACGGCTGCCTGAGCTGGCGACGTCTGGGCGCCGGCCGCGCCTGCTGTGAACGCGCGGCCGGCGTCCGCAGTAGCCTGCCGGTATGGTCGACGTGGTCGCCGAGTTGCGTGCCGGGCTTCCGGAGGGTGCCCTGGTCGACGACCCGGACCGGATGGAGTCGTACCGGTTCGACAAGGCGCTGTTCTGCCCGGCCGGCCATCCGGTGGCGGTCGTCCTGGCGCGCGAACGTGCCCACGTCGAGCACACCCTGCGCACGGCCTCCGCGCTCGGGGTTCCGGTCGTTCCCCAGGGCGCCCGCAGCGGCCTGTCCGGAGCGGCCAACGCGATCGACGGATGCATTGTGCTCTCTCTCGAGCACCTGGATCGCATTGTCGAGATCGACCCGGCGAACCGGCTGGCCGTCGTCGAGCCTGGTGTGATGAACGCCGCCTTCTCGGGCGCCGTGGCCGAGCACGGCCTGTTCTACCCACCGGACCCGTCGAGCTGGGAGTTCTGTTCGATCGGCGGGAACCTGTCCACCAACTCCGGCGGGCTGTGCTGCGTCAAGTACGGGGTCACCTCCGACTACGTGCGTGGCCTGGAAGTGGTGCTCGCCTCGGGCGAGGTCGTGGCCACCGGGCGCCGGACCGTCAAGGGTGTGGCCGGCTACGACCTCACCAAGCTGTTCGTCGGCAGCGAGGGCACCCTCGGAGTGATCACCCAGGCGACGCTGGCACTGCGACCGCAGGCGGACCGACCCCACACGATGGCAGCGGTCTTCGACTCACCCGTCGCCGCGGCGAGGGCGGTCACCGCCGTCATGGGCCGTGGTCACGTGCCCAGCCTGCTCGAGGTCATGGACGCGACCTGCATCCGGGTCGTCAATGAGTGGAAGCGGATGGACCTTCCGGCCGACGCTGGTGCGATGCTGCTGGCGCAGTCGGACAACGGTTCGGCCGCGGGCGCGGAGATTGCCGAGATCGGGTCGCTGTGCGACGCGGCCGGGGCGACGGAGGTCGCCGTGACGTCCGACCCGGCCGAGGGGCAGATGCTGCTGGAGGCCCGCCGGGTCGCGCTGCTGGCCCTGGAACGGCTCGGTACGACGATGATCGACGATGTGTGCGTCCCACTGACCCGGTTCGCCGACCTGTTCGAAGGTGTCGAGAAACTCGCGGCGGCGCACGACGTCGTCATCGGAGTCGTCGGACACGCTGGAGACGGCAACATGCACCCGACCGTTGTCTTCGACCCGGCCGACGCCGATCAGGCCCGCCGCGCCCAGGATGCCTTCGGCGCGGTGATGGACCTCGGGCTCGACCTCGGCGGGACGATCACCGGTGAGCACGGCGTCGGCGTGCTCAAGAAGGAGTGGCTGACCCGTGAGGTGGGGCCGGTCGCGATGCGGCTGCACCGCGACATCAAGCAGATCATGGATTCGGCCGGGATCCTCAACCCCGGCAAGGTCTTCGACTGAAGCGTCCACGGCCAAGGGATCGGCGTGGCGGGCGCTGGTTCTCGCCGTCGGTTTCTCGGAGGGGTCGTCGTCGGGCCTGCTCAGCAGCCTCGCCGGCTCGGTGAGCATCGGACCTGCTCGCGGGTAAACCGCGCTTTGCCGTAAAGCGTCTTCTTGCCGAATGCGGTCATGGGGGCCGCCGCTCGGTGGGGGACGTGAACCGAACATGTGGAGTGGGAGAAGGCGTGCGGCGTTGGTGGCGCTCGCGGCCGCTGTCGGCGCTGGGGCATCGGGCTGCTCCGGCGGTGAGAGCGGGCAGGACGGCTCGAGCGCGGACCGGGTAACGGTCTCGGGTGCGGACGCCGGGGCCTCGCCGGTCCCCACGGCATCCAATCCGCAGAGCTCACTGGCCTCGGCGGGAACTGGTTCGGTCGGTTCGCCCTCGGCGACACCTGATTCCGGCGGTTCTCCTGTCCCGGTCTGCGCCGAGATCGCGACGTGGGGTACCAGCATGAAGGAAAGCGCCCCTTACACCGGTGCGGAGCTTTACGGCGTCCGCTCCGGCCAGCACGAGTGCTACGACCGGGTGGTGTTCGACGTCAACGGCGCCGACACGGTCGGCTATCACATCCGGTACGTGGAGAGCGTGCATGCCGACGGGTCGGGTGAACCGGTCCCCCTCGCAGGGCAGGTCGCGCTCGAGGTCATCGTCCACGCCCCGGACTTCGCGTCCGCTTCGTCCGGCCACCAGCCCTGGCGCGACCCGTGGAAGGTCGGCGAGACGCTGCTTGATCCCCGCGGCTGGAAGGCCCTGGACGCAGTGAAGTTCGCCGGCAGCTTCGAGGGCCAGACGACGTTCGCGGTTGGTGTCGATGCCCAGGCACCGTTCCGCGTCCACACGCTGCCGGACGACGCCGTGACCCATGTCGTTCTCGACATCGCGCACGGCGAAGCCTGAGAGCCAGTCTGATGCGGCTTGAGATCGGAGACCGCGAGACCGGCCGCTGGAGCCGGGTCCCCAGGCCACGCTCAACACGCAGTGCATGGGAACGGCTCACTCGTTCGAGGATCGTGACAACGTCATCCCGGCTGCTACCGGCCGATCCGCCCGGCGACCCCGCGACCCACGTTTTCACCGTGACCTCAGCCGGTCGGTGCCGGGCGGATCGTGCCGGTCACCGCGCCCAGGCCGATTCGTGACCCACCCGGGCCGGGCGCCGAGCCGGTGATCGTGACGACGTCGCCGTCCTCGAGGAACCTGCGCGCGGACCCGTCCGCGAGCGTGATCGGTCGGGCGCCGTTCCAGGTCAGCTCGAGGAACGAGCCCCGCTCGTCCGGCGAAGGTCCGCTGACCGTGCCGGACGCATAGAGGTCGCCGGTGCGCAGGCTGGCGCCGTTGGCGGTGAGGTGAGCGAGTTGCTGCGCGGCGGTCCAGTACATGGTCGCGAACGGCGGCCGGGACACGGGCGTGCTGTTCCAGGTGACCTCTAGGCGCAGGTCGAGCCCCCACGGCTCGCCGTCGGAGTCGCGAAGGTAGTCGGCCGGTTCCGGGTCGCGTGGCGGCGGCGACACGCGGGCGTGCTCGAGAGCGTCCAGCGGGACGACCCAGGGGGAGATCGAGGTCGCGAACGACTTGCCCAGGAAGGGTCCGAGCGGCACGTACTCGAAGGCCTGGATGTCGCGTGCCGACCAGTCATTGAGGAGCACGACGCCGAAGACGTGGTCGGCAAACGCCGTGACGGGTACCGGCCGGCCCTGCGTCGACGGGACGCCGACGACGAACCCCACCTCGGCCTCGATGTCGAGGCGGGCCGTCGGCCCGTACGCCACTGTGTCCTCGGTCCGGCGCAGCCCCGAGGGCCGCACGACATCGGTGCCGGAGAGCACCACGGTGCCCGCGCGCCCGTGATATCCGATGGGCAGGTACCGCCACGCGGTGGGCAGGCTCGGGGAGTCCGGCCGGAAGATCGCCCCGACGTTCCGGGCGTGGTGCTCGGAGGCGTAGAAGTCGACATAGTCGGCAACGTCGAACGGCATCTCGACGGTGACGTCGGCCAGCGGCACCAAGTGCGGCTCGACGAGGTCACGGAGCGGCTCCTCCGCCAGCAACTCGCGGATCCAGCCCCGGACGGCCCGCCACGCTCGAGGGCCGAGGGCCAGGAACCGGTTGAGGCTCGGCTGGGAGAACACGTGCCCACCGTCGAGGTTCTCGACGGCCGCAATCGGCGCCAGGTCCAGCACGTGGTCGCCGATGGCAACTCCCACCCGCGGCTCCTCGTCGGCGGTCGAGAACACACCGAAGGGCAGCGTGTGGATGCCGAAGGGCGTGCCTTGAGGCAGCGGAACCCAGGTCGTGACCACGCGGGCTACTCCTTGGAGACCAGGCCGAGGGCGAGCAGGTCGTCCACGGGCTCGGCGATGCTGCACGACCCGTAGGAGGTGAACCAGGTTCGCACCCGGGCGGCCGTTGCGGCCGGCAGGCCCCGGACCAGGTCGGCGACTGCTGCGCTGTCGCGGTCGCCGACGGTGCGGGCGACGTCGACATCGCCGCCGCCGTCGATGCCGACGGCCACGCCGGCCAGCGCGTTGAGAAAGCCATGCTGTTCGACCCCGTCGGACGACGTGTGTCGGACGGCGCGGTGCAGGCCGGCCGTGAACTTGAACGGTGTGTCGAGGTCGAGGCAGGCGAGGATGAACGAGGCGACGTGGCCGTCGGGTGGGAAGGCATCGGGCGTAGCCCCGCCGGTGCGGAGCTTTGCGCGGTACCCGGAGTCAGCGACGATCTCCAGGGCTTCGCGCCAGCCCATCTGTCGCGGCACCTCGACGTACGCGGGCTCCTCCTCGTCGGGGCCGCCGACCGCGGCGTCGAGCGCTGCCAGTGTGCGCCTGGCCGGATCCGTCAGGGGCTCTCCGCGGAGCGGCACCTCGATGCCGCGCAGGATCATCCGATCATCCGCAGCAACGACGTCGACCGCAGGCCCGATGCCGCCGACGCCGGTGTCGACGACCACGGTCACACCGAGCGGGCCGGATCCGAAGTCGAGGTGAGCCGCCAGTTCGTCCAGTCGCGTGGCCGGGCAGACGAACGGGCCGACCAGCGGCGCGTACCACGCCCTGCGGTGGCCCAGGTGCGAGGTGACCGCCTCCGGCATCGGCGCGCTGCCGGGCGGGAACAGCGCCGCATCGTCGATCAGCGCCGTGTACAGGGCAGTGATTGACACGCTCGGGACTGTAACGCATGGTGTCAGTGAGCGATCGGCAGCGTTCGATAATCGAACAGGCGGAGGCAGTGATCATGGCGCACTATCGCAGCGTCGGGGAGGTCCCACCGAAGCGGCACACCCAGTTCCGGCGGCCGGACGGCGGGCTCTATTACGAGGAGTTGATGGGGGAGGAGGGCTTCTCGTCGGACTCCTCACTGCTCTACCACACCGGTGTCCCGTCGGCGATCGTCGACTCACGCGTCTGGGATCTGCCCGACATGCGCACGGTCCCGAACCACCCGCTCCGGCCGCTGCATCTGAAACTGCACGAGCTGTTCCCCGGCAACGACTGGAAGGCCGCCGACGTGGTCACCGGCCGGCGACTGCTGCTGGGCAACGGCGATGTCCGCATCGCCTATGTGTCGGCCGGTGAGTCGTCCCCGCTGTACCGAAACGCGATCGGTGACGAGTGTGTGTACGTCGAGGCCGGCGAGGCGACGCTCGAGACCATGTTCGGCGTGCTGCCGGTGCGCAAGGGCGACTATGCGATCATCCCGCGGTCCACCGTCCACCGGTGGGTGCCCACCGGCGACGGCCCGTTGCGGGCCTACTGCGTCGAGGCCAACTCGCACATCACGCCGCCGAAGCGGTATCTGTCGAGGTTCGGGCAGTTGCTCGAGCACTCGCCCTACTGCGAACGCGACCTGCATGCGCCGTCCGAGTCGTTCCTCGTCGAGCAGGGCGACGTCGAGGTGTACACGAAGCATCGCGGGCACGGGCCGTCCGGGCTGGTGGGCAGCATCGTGGTGTACCCCACGCACCCGTTCGACGTGATCGGGTGGGACGGTTGCCTGTACCCGTACACGTTCAACGTGTCCGACTTCGAGCCGATCACGGGCCGCATCCACCAGCCGCCACCGGCGCACCAGGTGTTCGAGGGCTACAACTTCGTCATCTGCAACTTCGTGCCGCGCAAGGTCGACTACCATCCACTGGCCGTTCCGGTGCCCTATTACCACTCGAACGTCGACTCGGACGAGGTCATGTTCTACGTCGACGGCGACTACGAGGCACGCAAGGGCTCGGGCATCGCCAAGGGATCGATCACGCTGCACCCTGGCGGTCACTCGCACGGGCCACAGCCGGCCGCCATCGAGGCGGCCCTCGGCAAGGAGTACTTCGACGAGCTCGCCGTCATGGTCGACACGTTTCGTCCACTCGAGATCGGCGAGGCCGGTGTGGACAGCGACGACGGCGCATACGCGTGGAGCTGGAGCGGCCGCGGCCCGCAGGCCTGACCCTGTGACGATGTCGAGCCCAGCGCCATTCCCGTTCGCCGCTCGTTCCGATGTGCCGACCGCCGTTCGCTACGTTGGCAGTCATGGACCTGACCTGTCCGAAATGTCATGGCGTCATGCGCGCGTACGAGCGCAACGGCGTCACTGTCGACCAGTGCGCCGACTGCCGGGGAATCTTCCTCGACCGTGGCGAGCTCGAACGCCTCGTCGACGCCGAGAGCGCTTGGCACAGCACATCACCGCAGCGGCCCACCGGAGCACCCACCCCGGAGCCGCGCTACGACGACCGAGGGTACGGCGGCGGCTACGACCCGCGGCGGAAGAAGAAGCGGTCGTTCCTGGAGGACCTCTTCGACTAACGAGGTGATGTCGGGATTGCGCGTTTCGCTGCATGGTTGCGTCGACGCGTGCCAGGATTCCACGGATCGCGGGTAAGGCCCGCGCCGAGGAAGAGGGGGGCAGTCATGAGACTGAACAGTGCACGCAGGATCGCCACCGCCGGTGTCGCCACAGTAGCGGCGGTGGTGCTCGCCGCGGCGCCGGCGAGTGCGCACTTCTGCTTCAAGACCCAGCTCAACGAAAGGGCAGCCGAGGGGATGGCGGGCTCCGCGAACTGGGTGCCGTTCGAGGTGCTCGCGTTCGAGTTCACCGGACTGTGCGACGAGGGGATCGCGATCCTCGCCGAGGCCGGTGGCGTCACCACCGACACCCTCATCAACGGGCACGGCCTCATGGCCGGCGGCACTCTCCGCAAGGGTGAGGACAGCGGTAACAACGCGATCTCGCACCTCGACTTCGAGGGCATCGACGCGGCGTTCCCGGAGGCCGCCGCAGCCTGCGAGTAACGCGACGGACGTGGTGCCCGGGTCCCGGTGGACCCGGGCACCACGACGCTCGGCCACGGCGTCTTCACGCGCGGCGTTGTTGCCGTACAGCGAGGTGCCTGCGGCTGTGGTGGTGCATGGTGATCGGCGCGAACACGACGGCCAGCACCGCGGCCGCGATCAGCACCCAGGCGACGGGGCTGACATCCTCCTTGCCCGCCTCAGGTGATGTCGCGGCGCCGCACCAGCGCCAGCGCGACACCGGTGAACACGACGACGTAGGCGCCGAGCAGCCACCCGGCGGAAGCGGCGTCGAGCACGGTCAGCACGCCCGGTGTTCCGTCGCCGTCACCTTCTGTGGCGACGCCCAGCGCACCGGCCAGTGACCCGGCCGCCGTGCCGGGCATGAGGTCGGTCACGGCCTCGACCGGCCCGAGCAGGCCGGCGACGCCGCGCAGCAGGTTCTCGACGACCAGCGCCCACACCAGGCCCAGACCGACGGCCAGCGCCGGGCTGCGGGCCAGGGTTCCCACCAGGACTCCAGCGGCCGTCCACATGCCGAAGATGAGCAGCCCGGCGCCGACGGCCTCGGCCGTGCCGGACAAGGCGGGCCACACGATCGTCTGCGACTCCACCGAGGCGATCAGCACGGAGACGCCGAGGTCGACGGCGAACGTCGCCACAACCGCACCGGTCACGACCAGGCCGAGCGCCACCAGTGTTCCGCCGAAGCTCGACAGTCGTCCCGGTCCCTGGGTCAACACCGTCTTCCATGCTCCCCAGCCGTACCCGCTACCGACGGTGAGGCCACCGAGGATGAGCATGATGGCGCCGCCGAACATCGGCATGCCGGCGATCAGCGACTCCGGGACTGCTGCCGGCATCAGGTCGGCGAGCAGCTGCTCGGGCGGCGCGCCTTCGCTCACCGCCGTCGGGTCACCCGTGGCGTAGGTGATGTAGGTGAAGACGTACCCGAAGGTGATGTTGAGGACCAGCCACACGCCCACCATCACCCACAGTGCGGGCCATCTGCGCAGCCGAAGCAGCTCGGCGCGCGTGCTCGAGATCAGTGCGCTCACTTCGGAACCTCCTCGGTCATCGATGCGGAGTCGTCGTCAGCGGAAGTCATCTCGAAGAAGACCTCCTCGAGAGAGCGCTCGGCCGGACGGATCTCGTGGACGGCCGCACCGGCACGGACCAGTGCACGCGTGAGTGCGGGGGCGTTCTCGGGACCGACGTCGAGCCGCACGTTGCCGTCGGCCAGCAGCCGGACGGCGTCGTCACCGGCCAGACCCATGGCGGTCGCGAGTGCGACGTCGACCGGTGTGGCCCGCACCACGAGGGAACTGGCGCCGCGAAGTTCGGCCACCGTGCTCTCGGTGAGCAGCCGGCCTGCCGAGATGACCCCCACCCGGTCGCAGATCTCCTGCACCTCGCTCAGCATGTGGCTGGACAGCAGCACCGTCTGGCCCTGCGCCGCGAGGTCGACCAGGAGTCTTCGCATCTCGGCCATGCCGGCGGGGTCGAGACCGTTGGTGGGCTCGTCGAGGATGAGCAGTTCCGGGTCGCCGAGCAGGGCTGCGGCCACACCCAGCCGCTGTTTCATGCCCATCGAATACGACCTGAAGCTGTCGCCGCCACGCTCGCGCAGGCCGACTCGGTGGAGCGCGGCGTCCACCTCGGCGCCTGCCAGGCCTCGGTATCGGGCCATGACGCGGAGGTTGTCGCGACCGGACAGGTAGGGGTAGAAGCCCGGGCCCTCGACCAGTGCTCCGACCGCCGAGACCACCCGTGGGTCACCGGGACGGTGCCCGAGGACCAGGGCCGATCCGCTCGTGGGACGAACCAGACCCAGCAGCATGCGCAGGGTGGTCGTCTTGCCGGCGCCGTTGGGACCGAGGAAACCGTAGACCTCGCCGCGCCGGACGGAGAGGCTCACCTCGTCGACGGCGAATCGTTCGCCGTATCGCTTGGTCAGCGCTTCGGTGACCACGATGGTGTTCGTCATGTCCCGAGCGTGACCCGGCCGCACGTCGACGTGCGTCGGCCGAGGATCGGTTCCCGGCGTACGCAGGTTCGCGTACGACGGCTACGCGTGCAGGGCGACGCGCGGGCCGCAGGCGTCGGCATATCGTCGTGAGCCATGAGCGCCGAACCGGGCCGGCCCGCAGTACGGGGCCTGTCGGTCGGCGACATCTGGCTGTCGCTTCCGCTGCTGGTCATCGGGCTATTCGGCACCCGCCCGGCCGGCGACGACCAGGAGTTCAGCCGGTACGCCGACCTCCCAGCCTTCGCCCTGGTCGCCCTGGCCGCGCTGTCGTTGGTGCTCCAGCGCGTTCGGCCGCAGGCGACCCTCGCCCTCTGTGGAGCCGCGCTCGCCACCTACCTCGCGCTCGGCTACCCGTTCGGGCCGATCCTGCTGACCGCGCCCTTCGCGGTGTACGCCGTTGCGTCCCGGTTGCCATTGCGGCGATCGATCGTCGATGCCTCGATCTTCTACGCCGTGACCTTGGCCGCAGTGTCGATCCGGTTCGTCGAAGCGAGGGACGGCTGGTCGTGGTTCGGTGCCGTCTCCTGGACTCTGGCTTGGGCGGCCATCGTGGCGGCGTCGGTCGCGACCGGTGCGGCGGTGCGGGTGCGCCGTCAGTCCGACGCGGACGTGCGGGCAGCGGCGGCCCGCCGAG
>DATFBR010000090.1:0-8544 GCA_035253685.1 Jiangellaceae bacterium | reverse complement strand
CGAACTGGTCCGCGCGGCGGCCGCCGTGGCCGCGGACGACGGCCTAGACGCATACCGGCTGGTCTTCAACACCGGCGCGCGGGCCGGGCAGTCGGTCTTCCACGTGCACGGGCACGTGCTCGGCGGGCGCGACATGCGATGGCCGCCGGGCTGAGCTCTGCACCGGTAGCATGGGGTGTCCGATCGCCGAGACCGAAGGGAAGGCGCGAACAGGCCGTCAGGCCGACCATGGCCGAGACCCAGGGGGTCCCCGAGCGGGCCCAGCACAAGATCGTCGTCCCGTCGAGCGTGCCGATGGTGAGTCTGCTCGGCTCCGGTGACGAACTCCTCCGTGTCGTCGAGCGCTCCTACCCCGGCGTCGACGTCTTCGTCCGCGGCAACGAGATCACCATGTCCGGGGAACCAGCCGACATCGCCGAGGCCGAGCGGGCCATCGACGAGCTCGTCGCCGTGGTCCGAACCGGTCAAGGGTTGACGCCGGAGGCCGTCGAGCGCACGGTCGCGATGCTGCGGGCACGCACCGCGGAGCGGCCTGCCGACGTGCTGACCGCCAACATCCTGTCCAACCGCGGCCGGACGATCCGGGCCAAGACGCTGAACCAGAAGCGCTACGTCGATGCCATCGACAAGCACACGATCGTGTTCTCGATCGGCCCGGCCGGTACCGGGAAGACCTACCTGGCCGTGGCCAAGGCCGTGCAGGCGCTGCAGGCCAAGCAGGTGACCCGGATCCTGCTGACCCGGCCCGCGGTCGAAGCGGGGGAACGGCTCGGGTTCCTGCCGGGGACCCTGTCGGAGAAGATCGACCCTTACCTGCGGCCGCTCTACGACGCGTTGCACGACATGATGGATCCGGCGACGATCCCGCGGCTCATGACCGAGGGCACCATCGAGGTGGCACCGCTGGCGTACATGCGTGGGCGCACCCTCAACGACGCGTTCGTCATCCTGGACGAGGCGCAGAACACCTCGCCCGAGCAGATGAAGATGTTCCTCACCAGGCTCGGGTTCGGGTCCAAGATGGTCGTCACCGGCGATGTGACGCAGATCGACCTCCCCACCGGCACCGACAGCGGCCTCAAGATTGTCGAGGGCATCCTCGACGGGCTCGACGACGTCCACTTCTGCCGTCTGACCAGTCACGACGTGGTCCGTCACCGGCTGGTGGGCAGGATCGTCGACGCCTACTCGCGGTACGACGCGGAAAAGGTCGCCGGGCGGCCGGATGGCCGCGGCCCTCAGCGCGGCGAACGGCGGCGTGCCGCGGGGAGACGCTCGTGACCATCGAGGTCAACAACGAGACCGCGAGCGACCTGGACGAGAAGGAGCTCTCCGACCTGTGCCGGTTCGTGCTCGACCGGATGCGGATCCACCCGCAGGCGGAGCTCGCGGTCCTGCTCGTCGACCCCGACACGATGGAGCAGTTGCACGTGAAGTGGATGGACGAGCCCGGGCCCACCGACGTGCTCTCCTTCCCGATGGACGAACTGCGCCCGACTCCGGACGACGAGGAGCCTAAGCCGGGATTGCTCGGCGACGTCGTCCTCTGCCCCGACGTCGCACGACGACAGGCGAAGCAGGCGGGACACTCCCTGGAGGACGAGCTCGACCTGCTCACGACCCACGGGATCCTCCACCTCCTCGGCTACGACCATGCCGAGCCCGAGGAGGAGAAGGAGATGTTCGACCTGCAGGGGCAGCTCCTGACCGACTGGAAGGCACGGCGGAGGAGTCGGCGCTGATGTCAGGTACGGCCTCGATGCTCGTCGGTGCCGCGCTGCTCGTGGTCGTGGCCGGACTGCTCGCGATGGCCGATGCGGCGTTCACGACCTTTTCGAAGGCGAGGGCGGATGCCCTGGTCACTGCCCGGCGTCGTGGTGCAGTGCGGGTCCGCCGGTTGGTCGAGGACCCGGCGCCGGCGCTGAACACCGCCCTCCTGCTGCGTCTGGCGGCCGAGATCACCGCCGTCGTGCTCGTCGCGGTGCTGTGCGTGGGGTGGTTCGACACGAACGCCGTAGCGGTGCTGGTGGCGGCCGGCGCCATGCTGGTGGTGTCCTTCGTCGTGATCGGCGTCGCGCCGCGCACCGTGGGTCGTCAGCACGCCGAGGAGGTCGCCCTGGTCACGGCGGGACCGCTGCTGACGGTGACCCGCGTGCTGGGTCCGTTGCCCCGCCTGCTGATCATGCTCGGCAACGCGCTGACGCCGGGCAAGGGCTTCCGCGAAGGACCGTTCGCGAGCGAGGCCGAGTTGCGCGAGCTCGTGGACATCGCCGAGGCCGGCCGGGTGATCGAGTCCGGCGAGCGCGAAATGATCCATTCGGTGTTCGAGCTGGGCGACACGATCGTCCGCGAGGTGATGGTCCCGCGCACCGACGTCGTCTACATCGAGGCGCACAAGACCCTGCGGCAGTTCCAGTCGCTGGCCCTGCGCAGCGGGTTCAGTCGCATACCCGTGGTCGGGGCGGCCGGCCTCGACGACGTCGTGGGCATCGCGTACCTCAAGGACGTCGCCCGCCGGCTCTATGACAACCGGGACGCCGAGTCGGTCGAGCGGGTCGACTCGGTGCTGCGCCCGGCCCTCTACGTCCCGGACTCGAAGCCGGTCGACGACCTGCTGCGCGAGATGCAGGCTCAGCGGACGCACGTCGCCGTGGTGGTCGACGAGTACGGCGGCACCGCCGGACTGGTCACGATCGAGGACATCCTCGAGGAGATCGTCGGCGAGATCACCGACGAGTACGACACCGAGGGGATGACCGCCCAGAAGCTCGCGGACGGTGCGATCCGGGTGAGTACCCGGCTGCACGTCGACGACCTGGGCGAGCTGTTCGGGATCGTGCTGTCCGATGACGATGTCGACAGCGTCGGCGGACTGATGGCCAAGCAACTCGGCCGGGTGCCGATCCCCGGTGCCGAGATCGAGTTCGGTGGGCTGAGGCTGGTGGCCGAGGGCCCGGCCGGGCGGCGCAACCAGGTCGCCACGGTCGTCGCGTCCCGCGTGGACCAGACCGCCGACCCCGCACCGGGCCCGTCCGGCGGCGCCCGGCGGCCGCAGTCGGCATGACCGCCGGGCATCTCGGCCCGGAGGACGAGAAGATCCTCGTGCTGGCGCGCTCCGCTCGCGCCCGCACCGGGGCGGACGAAGGTGCAGCGGTTCGTGACCTGGACGGCCGCACGTATGCCGCGGCCGCCGTGTCGCTGTCCTCGCTGCGGCTCTCGGCGCTGGAGGTGGCAGTGGCGATGGCCGTGTCGAGCGGAGCCACGGGCCTCGAGGCGGTAGCCGTCGTGACCGCAGCGGACGAACCGGGCGAGGGTTCCGCCGAGTGGGCCGGGATCCGCGCGGCCCGTGACCTGGGCGGGCTCGGCGTTCCGGTGTTCGTCGCCGGGCCGAACCTCGCCGTGCGACGGACGCTGACGACCTGACCGGCTCGCCGGTCCGAGCCATGTGCTCCCGCCCGGTCCACGCCTGTGACCTGTCAGGCCGGACAACGCGACGACAGGGGAAACGCTCGGGCCGGCCCTGACAACTGCCGCAGCCAGGAAGTTGTCAGGCCGGACAACGGGCTGAGCAGCGGGATAGCGGCGAGCGAGCCTGACCAGGCTCGGCTGGTCCAGCCCGCCCAGAGGCTAGCCTGGCGCACCGTGGAAGCGATCGGTGTCGATCATGCAAAGTCCCCGCCTGCCCGTCTGGCGGGCCACCCGGCCGCCGACAGCGAACGGGCGGCCCGGCATGCGTGCGTCCTACCGACCGGCGAGAGGACCTAAGCGGGTGTCCGCCGACGATGCCGCGTTCCGTTCCGGCTTCGCCTGCTTCGTCGGCCGTCCCAACGCCGGCAAGTCGACGCTGATGAACGCTCTCGTCGGCGACAAGGTAGCGATCACTTCCAGCAAGCCGCAGACGACGCGACATGCGATCCGCGGGATCGTCCACCGCGACGACGGTCAGCTGGTTCTCGTCGACACGCCCGGACTGCACCGTCCGCGCACGCTGCTGGGCCAGCGGCTCAACGACATCGTCCGCGCAACCTGGGCCGAGGTCGACGTGATCGGCTTCTGCGTGCCCGCCGACCAGAAGGTGGGACCGGGTGACCGGTTCATCGCGACCGAGATCGGCAGGATCGCCCGAACCGCGAAGATCGCCGTTGTCACCAAGGCCGACCTGGTGGCACCGGACCCGCTGGCGGCACAGTTGTCGGCCGTTGCGGAGCTGGGAACGGATGTGGGCGCCGACTGGGCGGAGATCGTGCCGGTATCGGCCACGCGCGGAGACCGGCTGAACGTGTTGGCCGACCTGTTGCTCGCCCAGATGCCGGCCGGGCCGGCCCTGTATCCGTCGGGGGAGCTCACCGACGAGCCGGAGGAGACGCTGGTCGCCGAGCTGGTGCGGGAGGCGGCGCTCGAAGGTGTCCAGGACGAGCTTCCGCACTCGATCGCCGTCGTCGTGGAGGAGATGATCCCGCGCCCGGACCGACCGGCAGACCGTCCGCTGCTCGACGTCCACGTCAACGTCTTCGTCGAACGCGAGAGCCAGAAGGCGATCGTGATCGGGCGCGGGGGATCCCGGCTGCGCGAGTTCGGCACCAGGGCGCGGGCTCACATCGAGCGGCTGCTCGGCACCCCGGTGTTCCTCGACCTGCACGTCAAGGTCGCCAAGGACTGGCAGCGCGACCCGAAGCAGCTGAGGAAGCTCGGGTTCTAGAAGTGGGCGGTCAGGTATGTCCACAGTGCGCGCGGAGCCCTGGCGACGCAGTTACGGACCCTCATAGCCTGAAGGGGTGAGCACGGCGACGGTCGATCACGGATGGGACTGGGATTCCCTGTACGCAGCCTGGCGCCAGCTCGACGTGCCCGACGGCTGGCGGGCAGAGATCACCGAGGAGGGCATCACGGTGACGCCGCCACCGATGGTGCCGCACGTCCATGTGGCCTCGATCATCCATCGCACCCTGAACGCGGCCCTGCCAGCCGATGTGCTTGTGCTCCAGGCGCCCGGTGTCGCGTTCTCTCATCTGACCCGCTTGTACGAGCCCGACCTGATCGTCGTGCCGCATGCCGCTGTTGCCGGCGCCGAATACACCATCCCAGCGGAACGCGCACTTCTCGTCGTCGAGATCACCTCCAGGAGCAATGCGCGACAAGATCGCACGGCGAAGAAGTGGGCCTACGGACACGGACCCGTTCCGCTCTACCTCCTGGTCGACCCATGGGCCGCCGACGGTCCGGTGACCACCCTGTACGCCGATCCCGTCGATGGTGAGTACCGGTCAGCGCAACAGATCGCGTTCGGTGGCGTGATCGTCTTGCCTGCTCCGTTCGACATCGAGATCGACTCCGCGGATTTCCCCCGGCCGTGACCTACCTGTGTCCGGCCGGGTCTCGCATGGTGGGCACGCACGGAGCGGCGCGGCTGCTGATCGTCTACGCTCACCTCGTGCGGCACAGGGAGCTCCTCCTTCTTCGCCGCGGCGGGGCCAGCTAGACCGGCGCCCTCGCCGCGGTGGTCCTGCGCTGCCGGTCGCGCCACGTGACCCGGCGAGGAGCCGCATCAGATGAGCAAGCACGTACCGAGCAGCCCGGCGGTCGGCTGGCCGCCTGCGCAGCAGCCCTCCGGCATGCCGCTGCATCGTTACCGCCCCTACGACCAACAGATCGTGGTCGACCTCCCCGACCGCACCTGGCCCATGCGTCGGATCGAGGCCGCGCCCCAGTGGTGCGCGGTCGACCTGCGCGACGGCAACCAGGCTCTGATCGACCCGATGAGCCCCGAACGCAAGAAGCGGATGTTCGACCTGCTTGTCGCCATGGGCTACAAGCAGATCGAGGTCGGCTTCCCGTCGGCGAGCCAGACCGACTTCGATTTCGTCCGACGGCTCATCGAAGGTGACCAGATCCCGGACGACGTCGTGATCCAGGTGCTCACACAGTGCCGTGAGCCGCTGATCGAGCGAACCTTCGCATCGCTGCGCGGTGCGCGCTCGGCGATCCTGCACTTCTACAACTCGACCTCGAACCTGCAGCGCCGGGTGGTGTTCGGGCTCGACCGCGACGGCATCGCCGACATCGCCACCAGCGCGGCACGCGTGGCGCAGAAGTACGCGGAGACGATGACGCCGGACACCGAGATCTTCTGGGAGTACTCGCCCGAGTCCTACACCGGAACGGAGCTCGAGTTCGCCCTGGACGTGTGCGGGCAGGTCGCCGACGTCGTCGACCCGTCCCCGGACCGGAAGATGATCGTCAATCTGCCGGCGACGGTCGAGATGGCCACCCCCAACGTTTATGCCGACTCGATCGAGTGGATGCATCGAAACCTGCCGCGGCGCGAGTCGCTCGTGCTGTCGCTGCACCCGCACAACGACCGTGGCACCGGCGTGGCTGCTGCCGAGCTGGGCCTGCTCGCGGGCGCCGACCGGGTCGAGGGTTGCCTGTTCGGCAACGGGGAACGCACCGGCAACGTCTGCCTGGTGACCCTCGGCATGAACCTGTTCAGCCAGGGTGTCGACCCGCAGGTCGACTTCTCCGGCATCGACGAGATCCGCCGCACGGTCGAGTACTGCAACCAGCTTCCGGTCGGCGAACGGCACCCCTACGGCGGCGACCTGGTGTTCACCGCGTTTTCGGGCAGCCACCAGGACGCGATCAAGAAGGGGTTCGAAGCGCTGGAGCGCGACGCGAAGGAGTCCGGAACCGCGCTGGAGGACATCCGGTGGGAGGTCCCGTACCTGCCGATCGACCCGAAGGACATCGGCCGCTCCTACGAGGCGGTGATCCGCGTCAACTCGCAGTCGGGCAAGGGCGGCGTCGCGTACGTCATGAAGGCCGAGCATCACCTCGACCTGCCCAGGCGCCTGCAGATCGAGTTCTCCGGCGTGATTCAAGCCGTCACCGACGGCGAAGGCGGTGAGATCGAGCCGACGCGCATGGGAGCGATCTTCCGGGCCGAGTACCTCGACCGGGAGACGCCACTGGCGCTCAACTCCGTCCACACCTCGTCGGCAGCCGGCGAGCACGACGCGCTCGAGGTGGGTGTCTACGTCCACGGCGAGCGCCGGGTCCTGACCGGCGTCGGCAACGGCCCGATCGACGCGTTCGTCGACGCCCTGGGCCAGATCGGGTTCGATGTCCGGGTCCTCGACTACGCCGAGCACGCGCTGTCGTCGGGTACCGATGCGACGGCCGCCGCCTACGTCGAGTGCGCGATCCGTGGGGAGGCCTATTGGGGCGTGGGCATCGACCCGAACATTCTCACCGCGTCGCTGCGTGCCGTCGTCAGTGCGGTCAACCGTGCGTTCGGAGGTTGAGAACGCCTCGGTCACTCGACGGCGGCGAAGAACGTGCGGATGTCGTCGACGAGGATCTGGGGATCGATGTGCGCGGTGTAGTGGCCGCCGGCGTCGTAGACGTTCCAGCTCGTGATGTTCGTGTGGTCACGCTCGGCGAGTCGCCTGATCGACAGGAAGTCTCTGCTCGACCCGGCCAGGGCGATCGGGACCGTCGTCGGTTCGCTCGGGCGGTACGCGCTCTTCGCCATCTCGTAGTAGAACCGGATGGACGACCCGCTCGTCCCGGTGTACCAGTACGTGGCGATGTTGCCCAGCACGAACTCGTCGTCGAGGTCCTCACCCAGAAGCTGGCCGTTCCAGCCGAGCAGACCGACCGGCGAGTCCGCCAGTGCATGCGCGAGGGTCTGTGGTGACTGCGACTGCAGCTGGTTGAACGCGCCCATGTTCTGCCAGAACCAGCTCAGGTGCTCGACGGCAGCAGTCTCGTCCTCGGTCAGATTCTCGAGCTCCGCCGGGTCGCCCGACGGGAAGGAGAAGATCTGGGTGACGTGTATGCCCACGACGTGCTCGGGGTCGAACCGCCCGACCTCCGGCGAGATCATCGAGCCGCTGTCGTTACCGACCGCGCCGTAGCGCGCGTACCCGAGGCGCCGCATCAGTTCGACCCACGCGCGTGCCACCCGGGCGATGTCCCAGCCCCGCTCGGTGGTCGGACCGGAGAACCCGAAGCCCGGAATGGACGGGATCACCAGGTCGAAGCCTGCGTCGGTGAGCGGCTCGATGACGTCGAGGTACTCCACGACCGACCCGGGCCAGCCATGGGTGAGGATCAATGCCAGCGCATCCGGTCGGCCGGACCTCACGTGCAGGAAGTGAACCTTCTGCCCGTCGATCTCGGTGGTGAACTGCGGGTATGCGTTGAGCCTGGCCTCGAACGCCCGCCAGTCGAAGCTGTTCCGCCATATGTCGGCGAGGCGGCGGACGCGGTCGAGGCTGACCCCGTAGTCCGAACCGGAACCGGGAATCTCGTCGGCCCAACGGGTTCGGTCCAGCCGCGCATGGAGATCGTCGATGTCTGCCTGCGGCACGTCGACGCGGAACGGCCGGATCTCGCTGCTCGTGCTCATGGATCCTCCTGTGTCCTGATCGGAACGGAACGTTCCGCTCTGACCAATACCATAACGGAACAGAGCATTCCGTTCAAGTGCTACTGTGTTCTCGTGGCAACGACGTCCAAGGCATTGAGCGGACGGAAGGCCCA
>DATFBR010000089.1:0-8108 GCA_035253685.1 Jiangellaceae bacterium | reverse complement strand
ACGGACCGGCGCCGCCGCCCGCGTTCCCGCCTCGGCCGTGCCCTGCACGTCCTCGCGGGTGATGGTTCCGTCCGGCCCGGACGGGACGACGGTGGTGAGGTCGACGCCAAGGTCCTTGGCCAGTTTGCGTATCGGCGGCTTCGCCAGCGCTCGGGCGCCCTCCCCTCCACCCCGTTGATCTCGGCGGAGCGAAGCGCCCTGGTCCTCCAAAGCCTCCGCTCCGCCATGATCGACGGTGTTGAAGGCGGCGGTGAGGGCGGCGGCGGCCGGAGCGGACGGTTCCCGAGCCGTGGACGGGGCCTTGCGTGGGCGCCGGCGGGTGGCGGCACTCCGCGGGCCGTAGCCGACGAGCACAGCCTGCCGGTCCGCATCGGCCTCGACCGGGGTCGGCACCATGTCCTCTGCCGACCCGCCCGCCACGCCGGAACCGCCCGCGTCGCCGGGCTGGGATGACTCGGCGGCCGGACCGGGCTCGGACGGCGCCGCCGGCTCAGCCCCGGCCGCACCGGCTGCCCGGACAGCGATGATCGGCGTGCCGACCGGTACCGTCGTTCCCTCCTCGACCAGCAGGCCGTCGACAATCCCTGCGTAGGGGCTCGGCAGCTCGACCAGGGACTTCGCCGTCTCGATCTCGACGATGACGTCGTTGATCTTGATCGTGTCGCCGACCTGCACCTTCCAGGAGACGATCTCGGCCTCGGTCAGGCCCTCGCCGACATCCGGAAGCTTGAACTGCGAGACGTCGCTCATTTCAGTCCGATCAGTAGGCCAGGGCGCGGTCGACGCCGTCGAGCACCCGGTCGAGGTCGGGCAAGTACTCCTCCTCGACCCGTGCCGGCGGATAGGGCGTGTCGAACCCGGTCACGCGGATTACCGGCGCCTCCAGCGAGTAGAAGCACTCCTCGGTGACGCGCGCCGCGACTTCCGCGCCGATGCCCAGCGACCGCTGCGCCTCGTGCACGACGACGCACCGGCCGGTGCGGCGGACCGCGTCGTACACCACGGGCATGTCCATGGGCGACAGCGACCGCAGATCGATCACCTCGAGCGACCGGCCCTCCTCCGCGGCCGCGGCCGCGGCGTCCAGGCAGGTCTTCACCATCGGCCCGTATCCGACGAGGGTCGCATCGGTGCCGGACTGCACGACTCGCGCCGCGTCCAGCGGCAGTTCCGGCGAACCATCCTCGTCGACCTCAGCCTTCTCCCAGTACCGGCGTTTCGGCTCGAAGAAGACCACTGGGTCGTCGACCTCGATCGCCTGCTGGATCATCCAGAAGGCATCGAGCGGGTTGGACACGGCGACCACCCTCAGCCCCGGGGTGTGTGCGAAGTACGCCTCCGGGCTCTCGCTGTGATGTTCGACCGCACCGATGCCGCCACCGAAAGGTATCCGGATCACCATCGGCACGCGAAGTCGTCCACCGGAGCGGAAATGCATCTTCGCCACCTGCGACACGATCTGGTCATAGCCGGGGAAGACGAAGCCGTCGAACTGGATCTCGCATACCGGTCGGTAGCCGCGCAAGGCCAGCCCGACCGCCGTGCCGATGATGCCCGACTCCGCGAGTGGGGTGTCGATGACGCGGTCCTCGCCGAAGTCCTTCTGCAGGCCGTCGGTGACGCGGAACACGCCGCCGAGCTTGCCGACGTCCTCGCCCATGACGAGGACCTTCGCATCGCCCTCCATGGCCCGGCGCAAGCCGGTGTTGATCGCCTTTCCGAGCGCCATCGTGGTCATCGTGCGGCCTCCTCGCCGACGCCGTCTCGGCCGGACGATCCGCCACTCTCCGGGTCGAACGACGCCAGATATGCGTCGAGCTCGTCACGCTGCTGCACCAGCGTCGGTGTGGGCTCGACGTAGACGTGCTCGAAGATCGACGTCGGGGACGGGTCCGGCAGGTCGCGGCAGTAGGTCCGCAGGTGTTCGGCCAACGTCTCGGCCTCGGCATCGATCGACTCGAAGAAGTCGCTGCCGGCGCCACCCCCACGAGTCAGGTACGCCTTGACCCGCTCGATCGGGTCCTTGAGCTTCCAGTGTTCGAGCTCCGCGGCGAGCCGGTAGCGCGTGGGATCGTCCGTGGTGGTGTGTGCGCCCATCCGGTACGTGTACGCCTCTACCAGCGTCGGGCCCTCCCCGTCGCGGGCCCGCTGCACTGCCTGCCGGGTGACCGCGAGGCAGGCCAACACGTCGTTGCCGTCCACCCGGACACCGGGAAAGCCGAATCCCGCAGCTCGCTTGTAGAGGGGGATCCGGGTCTGACGCTCGAGCGGTTCCGAGATCGCCCATTGGTTGTTCTGGCAGAAGAACACGACCGGCGCATTGGTCACCGCCGCCCAGATGAACGCCTCGTTGACGTCGCCCTGGCTCGTGGCACCGTCGCCGAAGTAGGCGATGACGGCGGTGTCCCGGTCGGCATCGCCGGTGCCCACTGCACCGTCGCGCTGGACGCCCATCGCATAGCCGGTCGCATGCAGCGTCTGCGCGCCGATGACGATCGTGTACAGGTGGAAGTTGTTCTCAGCCGGGTCCCAGCTGCCCTGGTCGACGCCGCGGAACAAGCCGAGGAGGAGGCCGGGTTCGACCCCACGGCACCACGCGACACCGTGCTCGCGATAGGTCGGGAAGACGTGGTCCTGTGCGCGCAGGGCGCGACCCGAGCCCACCTGGGCCGCCTCCTGGCCCAGCAGACTGGCCCACAGCCCGAGCTCACCGTGGCGCTGGAGCGCCACGGCCTCGGTGTCGATACGCCGGGCCAGCACGAGGTCGCGATACAGCCCCCGCACGTCCTCGTCGGTGACTTCCGCGACCAGCTGGTCATAGTCGGGGTGGGCGACCCGCTCTCCTTCGGGCGTCAGGAGTTGGACGAGTTCGTACTCGTCGTGAGCCGGCGTCCCTGCCGCTACGGCGTCGGTCTCGACGGTCATGGTTCTCCTTCGCGTCGTCGGCCGGCGGGATCGCCGCCGGGGCCGGTTCGTGGCGCGTGGACCGTTCGGACCGGAGCGCTGCGGGTGGGCGTCCAGTCCGTACGGAGGGGCCGTCACCCGGTGGATCCGCCAGCCGTAGCGAGCGGGACCACCCGGTCACAACCGTTGCGTCCCACGGTACCGAGCAGCGCGCGGGAACGTTACCTGCGGACATCCGCCACGACTACCCCTGTGCCGGGTTGACGCGATCTGACGTCTCGATGGCCGATATCCGCTGTCGGTCGCCCGGGTCTTCCCCGACAATAGAGAAACAGTAATGACGTTAGGAGACGGTCATGACACCTGCCGGATTCCGCGCGAGCGCCGCAGCGGTGTGGGCAGCCCTGGTGACCGTCTACATCGTGTGGGGATCGACCTACCTCGCCATTCGTGTCGTCGTCGAGTCGGAGATCCCTCCGCTGCTGGGGATGGGCACGCGATTCCTCACGGCGGCGGCACTGCTGCTGGGCTTCCTCGCCCTGCGCCGGGGCTGGCGGTCGCTGCGGATCACCTGGCGCGAACTGCGCGCCGCCGTCGTCGTGGGAACGCTCCTGCTCCTGCTCGGCAACGGGCTGGTAGCGGTCGCCGAGCAGACCGTGCCCAGCGGTCTGGCAGCCTTGATCGTCGGAGCGGTCCCCCTGTGGTTCGTGCTGCTGCGGGTGGCGCGCGGCGACCGCCCCCGCCCGCTGACCTGGCTGGGCGTCATCGTCGGATTCGGTGGCATCGCGGCGATCAGCCTTCCCCGGGGCGGCATCCACGGTGTGGAGCTCTGGGGCGTCCTGGTCATCCTGGTGGCCACGGTGTGCTGGGCGTTCGGGTCGTACCTGTCGCCCCGGCTCGGCCTGCCGAAGGGTGCCCTGCTGGCGACGGGTTACGAGATGCTGGCCGGTGGCGCGATCATGACCGGCGTCGGCCTCGTCGTCGGGGAAGGCGCCGACGTCAGCCTCGACGAGGTGCCGGCCCGGGGTTGGGTCGCGCTGGCCTACCTCGTGGTCATGGGGTCGCTGCTCGGATACACCGCGTACGGGTTTGCGCTGGCGAACGCGCCGCTGTCGTTGGTGGGCACCTACGCGTACGTGAACCCGGCGGTCGCAGTGTTCCTCGGCTGGCTGATCCTGTCCGAGCCGATCACGGCCGTCGTCCTGGGAGGCGGCCTGCTCGTGGTCGCTGGAGTGGCGCTGGTGGTGGGGGGCGAGCGTCCGCCACGACGTCGCCAGGTCATCGAACCGGACCGCCCCGTGCCCGAACCGGTGGGCACGAGGTAGCGGCTTTGCCGCCGGTGAAGGCGCCGCGCCCCCGGTGCCGACTCGCACACTCCCCTGCGATGCACCGCCGGCGCCCGGGGGCGCGGACGATCAGAGATCCGGAACTGTCTCCTCTCAAAGACTCTTGACTACAGCCTCGTGGCGGCCTGGCGAGTCCATGGACTGCCGCCCGGCAGCCGCAGGCGGGACCCTGACCGCGCGAAGCGCGCGGTCGTAGGCGTCGAGCGTCGCGTCCATGTGGCTGAGGTCGCGGTAGAGGTCGCCGAGCTCGCGCCAGGCCGCTGCCGCCCGCCTCGAGGCACCCATGGCCTCGAGCATCGCCGCGGCCAGCGTGGTCTGCTCGACGCACGCGTCGATGTCCCCTTGCTCGCGAAACACCCGGCCGAGCAGCAGCCGGGTCTGCGCCGCCTCCAGGCGCGGCATCTCACCTAGGCCGGCCAGCGACCGTTCGGCCGCCAGACGTGCCTCCTCGAGCCGGCCGAGAATCAGCAAGGCACGCGCGCGCTCCGTGTCGCAGTAGCCGACATCGACGGCCCCACCGTGGTCGACGAGGTCGGGCCGGACGCTGTCGAGCAGCTCGAGCGCGCGCTCTGCCTCGGGCGGAGACTGCTGGAGGAGCAGCAGCGCGTGAGCCACCCGGATGCGGCCGAGGTTGCGGCGGTCGTCGCTCTCGCCGAACATGGCGACGGCTCGTTCGACCAGCACCAGCGCCTGTGCGACTTCGCCTCGTGACTCGGCTATCAGGGCCGCGTTCCAGTACGCGGCGCCGCGGGTATGGGGAGCGCCCATCGTGTCCGCGGTGCGTACGAGGTCGCCGGCCATGAGATAGGCCTTCGTGATGTCGCCGCGCTCCTGGTAGGCGGCCTGCACGGTGCAGCCCAACCGCACGTACTCGTCACTCGCGTCGAGGCCCAGATCGGCGGCGTGGCGCATCGCCTCCTCGCCGGTCGAGATGGCCAGATCGAGGTCGCCGGCCTCGCGGTAACAGCGGCACAAGCTCTCGGCCACGTCCATCCAGGGGTGGACGGCCGGCGACCGGCGGGCCTGGTCGGCCAGTTCGCCCAGGACGCGCAGCGCCTCCTCGAGATCGCCGCGCCGCTCGGCGGCCAGCGCAAGGCCCATGTGCACCTGCCGCTGGTGGTCCTCGCCCAGACCGGGCTCGCCGATCAACTCGCCGAACCGTCGGTGGGCCTCGTCGACGTCGCCGCGCTCCAGCGCGAGCTCGGCGTAGCCGAGGGCGAGCCGCGCGCGCCGGCGGACCTCGGCGTCCACACCATCACGCAGGAAGCCCGCATCGACGCCGAGCCGATCGGCGATGTGCTGCAACGCTGCGCTGGCCGGCTGGCGACGTCCGCTCTCGACCAGCGAGACGTAGCTGGCCGACAGCGTTCCGCCGGCGACATCTGCCTGGGACAGCCCGCGTTCGAGCCGGAGCGAGCGGATACGGGTGCCGACCGCCGTCCGGGTATCGGGATCGGCGGCGGTCCGAGCTTGACGAATCGGCATGACGCTATTTCACTACGAGGTGTCACGTCTGCGCCAGCCCCCTACCCCCCGGGAGGAAGTGGTGTCGCGAACCCGGCGTCTCATCGCCGCCGCACTCACGGTGCTGGCCCTTGTGGCCGGCGTCGGAACGGCGATTGCGCTCGGGCCACACCCGACGGCCAGCGTGGCGCTCGGTGGCTCGCCCTGGTGCTGCTGAGGCGGGCAGGACGGACGGCACCCGGGTTTCGCCCCCCGAACCCTGGGTGCCGTCCACCATCTGAGGGCTAGGCTGCTCCGGCGCGCCACCTGCCGGCGACGCGGAGCAGCACGTCTCCCGCTTCGGGCTCGGCCACCGTGATCCGGCATCCTTCGCCGGCGAAGGGCCGGACCACGATGCCCGCGTCGTCGCACCGTCGTCCGAACTCGACGGTGTCGTCGCCGAGGGCGAGCCAGACGAAGTTCGCCTCCGTGACCGGCACGGACCAGCCCTGTGCGACCAGTCCGTCCCGCACGCGCTTGCGCTCCGCGACGATCGCCTCGACGCGCTCGAGCAGGGCCTGCTCCCGGCGCAGGGACTCGATGGCTGCCTGCTGGGCGACACCGGAGACGCCGAACGGAACCGCCGTCTTCCGGAGTGCGTCGGCGACGGGCTCGGGCGCGATGGCGAAGCCGACCCGCAGCCCCGCCAGGCCATAGGCCTTCGAGAACGTCCGCAGGACGCAGACGTTCGGCCGGTCGCGGTAGAACTCGACCCCGTCGGCGGCGTCGGGATCGCGGACGAACTCGGTATACGCCTCGTCGAGGACCACCAGGACGTCACCGGGCACGCGGTCGAGGAAGGTGGTCAGCTCATCGCGACCCACCACGGGTCCGGTGGGGTTGTTGGGGCTGCAGACCAGGATCAACCGGGTCCGGTCGGTCACGGCGTCGGCCATGGCGTCGAGATCGTGACGGGCCGCCGCGTCGAGCGGGACGCGCACCGACGTGGCCCCGGAGATGCCGACCACGATGGGGTAGGCCTCGAACGACCGCCAGGCGTAGACGACCTCGTCCCCCTCGGCCGCTGTGGCCTGGATGATCTGCTGGAGCACGCCGACGCTGCCCGTGCCCGTGGCCACATGGGAGGAGGGGACCTGGAAGCGGTCGGCGAGCGCTGCGACCAGGCCGGTCGCGAACATGTCCGGGTACCGATTCATGGTGCCGGCCGCTTCGACGACCGCCTCGAGGACTCCCGGCAGCGGTGGGTAGGGATTCTCGTTCGACGAGATCTTGTAGAAACGCCGGTCCTCCTCCGCCGCCGGTCGACCGGGCTTGTAGGACGGAAGCAGGTCGAGGGCGCGGCGCAGCCGCGGGGTGCTGGACATGGCCGTCACGATAAGGCCGGCGGTCCGGAAACCGTCACGCGAGACCACCGACACCAGCGTCTGATGCTGACGCTAATGTCGGCGAGGTGAGGATCGCCAACTCCCGTCGAGGCTACGTGTACGTCACCTTGGCCGCGATCCTGTTCTCGGTGAACGCCAGCGTCTCCAAGGTCGTCCTCGAGGCGGGCATGGAGCCGGCCCGGCTCACGGCCCTGCGCTGCACCGGAGCCGCGCTGGGGATCGGGCTCGCGCTGCTCGCCGTGGCGCCGGGCCGGCTTCGCGTCACGGTGCGGGAGGTCCCGGCGCTCGCCGTCCTGGGCATTGCCGGCGCCGCGCTGGTCCAGTGGCTGTACTTCGTCGCGATCGACCGGCTCCCGGTCGGGATTGCTCTGCTGCTTGAGTTCACTGCACCGGTCCTGGTCGCGCTGTACGCCCGGATCGTCATGCGTCGCGACGTCAGCGCTCGGACCTGGCTGGCGCTGGCCCTGGCACTCGGAGGGCTGGCGTTGGTCGCACAGGTGTGGCGCGACACCGGGCTCGACCCGGTCGGCCTGGCCGCCGGGCTGGGCGCCGCCGCATGCCTGGCCACCTACTTTCTCGTCGGCAGCCACACGGCAGCCACGCGCGACCCGGCGTCGCTGACCTTCTACATGTTCGCGTTCGGTGCGGTGTTCTGGGCCGTGGCGGCACCGTGGTGGACCTTCGACGCCTCGGCGTTGACGGGGGAGACGTCGATGCTCGGCGTCCTGGAGACCGCGGCGATTCCGGTGTGGGTGGGCATCGCCTGGGTGATCCTGCTCGGCACGCTGATTCCGTACTCGCTGAACCTTGCCGCACTCCAGCACATCAGCCCCACCGCCGTCGGAACTGTCGGCATGTCCGAGCCGGTCGTCGCCGGGTTCGTCGCGTGGGCCTGGCTGGGTCAGGCGCTCACGCCGGTCCAGATCGCGGGCGGCTTCATCGTCCTCGCGGGAATCGCGCTCGTCCAGCATGCGCACATACCGTCGTCGGTCGAGCCGACAGGGGCCGA
>DATFBR010000088.1:0-8467 GCA_035253685.1 Jiangellaceae bacterium | reverse complement strand
CGGCACCAGCGCGCGCGGACCCTCGTAGGGAGCCCAGTCGAGCCCACCGTCGGGCTGGAGCAGTGGAAGCAGCACCTCGACGCCGGCGTCCGAGAGAGCCTCGATCAGCGGCCCGGTTCCCGGTTCTCGCCCGACGGCAACGTAGGCCGCGACCGCGCGAGCAGACGCGATCTCCGGTGTCGACAGCACGATGTCGCGCAGGTCGCGCGCCGCACGGGAGAGCGCACGGGCGTCCAGCGTTGTGCGCGTGTCGAGCACGCGGCGTCGCAGGGCGCGTTTGGCTTCGCTCACGTCACCTCGACCGGTGCCGACCGTGCGAGCCACGCCAGCCACCGTACGTCAGTGGTGCGTACCGCCAACTAGTGTGACGCCATGACCTCGCAGCCCGGCCTCGTGACCAAGGCCGTCATCCCCACCGCCGGCCTCGGCACCCGCTTCCTGCCGGCCACGAAGGCCACCCCCAAGGAGATGCTGCCGGTCGTCGACAAGCCGGCCATCCAGTACGTCGTCGAAGAGGCCGTCGCCGCGGGCCTCGACGACGTCCTGCTCGTCACCGGGCGCAACAAGCGCTCGCTCGAGGACCACTTCGACCGGGCGTGGGAGCTCGAGGCGGTGCTGGAGGCGAAGGGTGACCACGACCGGCTGGACCGGGTGCAGAAGTCGCAGGTGCTGGCCGACATCCACTACGTCCGTCAAGGTGACCCACTCGGCCTCGGGCACGCCGTCCTGTGCGGCGCCCGGCACGTCGGCGACGAGCCGTTCGCGGTGCTGCTCGGCGACGACCTCATCGACCGCCGCGACGCGCTGCTGCCGGCGATGCTCGACGTGCAGCGCCGGCACGGCGGCAGTGTCGTCGCGCTGATCGAGGTCGACGCAGCCCACGTCCACCTCTACGGATGCGCGGCGATCTCGGGCGATCCGGACGACGGCGTGGTCGAGGTCACCGACCTGGTCGAGAAGCCCGATGCGGACGAGGCGCCGAGCAACCTGGCCATCATCGGCCGGTACGTGCTCGATCCCGCGGTGTTCGACGTGCTCCGCGACACCGAACCGGGACGCGGCGGTGAGATCCAGCTCACCGACGCCCTTCGAACGCTCACGACGACGCCCGCGGACAAGGGCGGTGGCGTGCGTGCCGTCATCTTCCGCGGCCGCCGTTACGACACCGGCGACCGCCTCGACTACCTGCGGACAACGGTCCGGATCGCTGCCGAGCGGTCCGATCTCGGGCCCGACTTCCGGGCCTGGCTGCGGGATTACGTCGCCAACGAGCTGCCCGCCGATGGTGAGGAGGACCAGGACGCGGAGGAGCACCGGTGAAGCGGGTCGCCGACCACCTCTCCGACATCCTCTCGGCCGTGCGACCGCTGACACCGTTGGACGTCCAGCTTCTCGACGCGCACGGCTGCGTCCTCGTAGAGGACGTCGTCGCACCATGGCCGCTGCCCCAGTTCGAGAACTCGGCCATGGACGGGTACGCCGTACGCGCCGAGGACGTCCAGGCCGCCAGCGAGGATGAGCCGGTCGACCTGCCGGTCGTCGCCGACATCGCGGCTGGGGAGACCGAGGTCGACGCCATCGGGCCGGGACTCGCCGCCCGCATCATGACCGGTGCGCCGGTGCCGATCGGGGCCGACGCCGTCGTCCCGGTCGAGTACACCGACGGGGGAACCGCTCGGGTGCGCATCACGCTCGCCGCGCAGGCCGGCCGTCACCTGCGCCGGGTGGGCGAGGACGTCGAGGCAGGCGAGACGGTGCTGCAGGCGGGCACATTCCTCGGCGCCGCCCAGGTCGGGCTGCTCGCCGCGGTGGGCAAGGACCGGGTCAAGGTGCGCCCTCGTCCGCGAGTGGTCGTGATCTCCACCGGCCGTGAGCTGGTCGAGCCCGGCCAGCCGGTGGCACTCGGGCAGATCACCGACTCCAACTCGTACACGCTGACGGCCTCCGCCAGGGAGGCGGGAGCCGTGGCCTTCCGGGTTGCTCCGGTCCCCGACGACGAGACGACGCTGCTGGGCCTCATCGAGGACCAACTCGTGCGGGCCGACGTCGTCATCACCAGCGGCGGGGTGAGCGCGGGTGCGTACGACGTCGTCAAGGCGGTGCTGTCCGAACTGGGGACGGTGACGTTCGACCGGGTCGCCATGCAGCCAGGCATGCCGCAGGGCTTCGGCACGATCGGTGACGATGCCACACCGATCTTCACCCTGCCCGGCAACCCGGTCAGTGCGTTCGTGTCCTTCGAGGTCTTCGTGCGCCCGGCCATCCGCAAGATGCTGGGCGTCTCGCGACTGCACCGCCCGAGCGTCAAGGCCGTCCTGCAGTCGACGCTGCGCTCGCCGGAGGGCAAGCGGCAGTTCGCCCGAGCCCGATGGCAGCCGGCTCCCGACGGGTCGTACCTGGTCACTCCCCTCGGCGGACAGGCGTCGCACATGCTCGCCGACCTCGCCTACGCCAACGCGCTCGTCGTCGTCCCCGAGCAGGTCACCGAGATCGCAGCCGGTCAGGTCGTCGACACCGTGCTGCTCGAGCGTCGCAGGGGCTAGCCGTGGCCGAGCGGTTGACCCACGTCGACGAGCGGGGCGTCGCCCGCATGGTCGACGTGTCGGGCAAGGACGTCACCGTACGCACCGCGACGGCCAGCGGGCGCGTGCTGGTGTCGCCGGAGGTCGTCGCTTTGCTGCGGGGACCCGGCGTTCCGAAGGGTGACGCGCTCGCCGTTGCGCGCATCGCCGGCATCCAGGGTGCGAAGCGCACGCCCGACCTCGTCCCGCTCTGTCACCCGCTGGCGCTGCACTCGGTGACCGTCGACGTCGAGGTGGCCGACGACGCCGTCGAGATCTTGGCGACGGTCCGAACCGCCGACCGCACCGGCGTGGAGATGGAGGCGCTGACCGCGGTGGCCACGGCGGGGCTGGCCGTCGTCGACATGGTCAAAGCCGTCGACAAGGCAGCGTCGATCACCGACATCCGGGTCGAGGAGAAGACCGGTGGCCGGTCGGGCACGTGGCGTCGTTCCGCTGCGCGGGGGTCCGAGGCGCAGTCGTGAAGGCATTGGTCGTGACCGTCTCGACCCGGGCGGCGGGCGGGATCTACGAGGATCGCGGCGGGCCGATCGCGTCCACCGGCCTGGCAACGATGGGCTTCGAGGTCGACGGCCCGCAGGTGGTCGGCGACGGCGAGCCGGTCGAGGCGGCCTTGCGTGCGGCCGTCGCCGCAGGGTACGACGTGATCGTGACCACGGGCGGCACCGGGCTCACACCGCGCGATCTCACCCCCGAGATGACGCGCCGCGTCATCGAGCGCGATGTGCCCGGCGTCGCGGAGGCGATTCGTGCGTACGGCGTCGAGCACGGCGTCCCGACTGCTGCGCTCTCGCGGGGGATCGTGGGGCTGGCCGGTACCACGCTCGTCGTCAACCTGCCCGGCTCTCCCGGCGGCGTGCGCGACGGTATCGCCGTGCTCGGTCCCCTGATCACCCACGCGGTGGATCAGGCGCACGGGGGCGACCATTGAGCGGCGTCGAGCAGTTGCGGTGGCCGGTCCGGCTGACCGAGGGGTCGGTGGAGCTGCGGCCGCTGCGGTACCGCGACGCCAAGGCATGGGCCGCCGTCCGCGAACGCAACGCCGACTGGCTGCGCCCCTGGGAACCGACGGCGCCGACGCCGCAGGCACGTTTCCCTGGAAGCTACCGGCAGATGGTGCGGCGCTTCGCCGCACAGGCACGGGCCGGCGAGGCACTGCCGTGGGTGGTCGGCTTCCGGGGGCAGCTGGCGGGGCAACTGACGATCTCCGGCATCACGTGGGGCTCGGCCCGGATGGGCAGTGCCGGCTACTGGGTGGATCGCGCCGTCGCGGGGCAGGGTGTCATCCCGACGGCGCTCGCGCTGGCGGTGGATCACTGCTTCTTCACGGTGGGTCTGCACCGGATCGAGGTGAACATCCGGCCCGAGAACCAGGCGTCGCTTCGCGTGGTCGAGAAGCTCGGCTTTCGGCCGGAGGGAATCCGCGAACGGTTCCTGCACATCGACGGCGACTGGCGCGACCACCTGTCCTTTGCGCTCACCGCGGACGAGGTACCCGGGGGCTTGCTGCGGCGCTGGCGCGCGTCACGCCAGTCCGCCGCCTGGTGAAGTCCGCCGGCCTGCCGTCCCGCGCGTCACATCTGTTACTGGCGACACACCGATCCGGATCCACGGAGGTCGCGGCGCCGAGCCGTACCGTCGGATGGCGTGGGATCCAGCGGGCTGATCTATGCGGCGATCGTCGCCGCCTGGGCAGCCGTTCTGGTGCCCCGTTGGGTGCGGCGCAACGAGGAGGTCGAGCAGGCGCGAGACCTCGATCAGGCCCGAGGGGTTCGCGTCCTACCGCGTCCGGACCATGTACGCAAGGTCGGCGGATCGCCGTCCCATCGTCCCTCCACGCCCGATACGGACGACCCGTCGACGGACGGCACCTCTGACCGGCACGACGGTAAGTTCGGCATCGCCGCGCAACGCCGCCGCCGCGTCATGCTGGTACTGACGCTGGTGCTGGCACTCAGCGCGCTCGCGACCGTCGCCGGACGCCTGCCCGGCTGGGCCGTGACCGTACCGGGGCTGCTACTTGCGGTGTTCGTCGTGCTGGTGCGCCGGGCGGCGGTCACCGAAGCGCGGCGCAGAGCGATGGTTCACCGACGCCCGGTGTCGAGGACCGTCGCTCCCGTGGGCCGGATCGCGGTGCTGGACGAGCCTGAGCCGGTCCCACCGGAAGACCCGGACGCCTGGGAGCCGGTGCCGGTTCCGTTGCCGACCTACGTCACGAAGGCAAAGGCGCCGGATCCTGCTGGTCGCACGATCGACCTGTCGCAACCGGGCGCGTGGACGTCAGGACGCCTCGACACCGCAGGTTGGATTGCGCTGTCCCGTGCCCGGCAAGCGGTCGATGTCGAACCATCGCAGGACGCGGATGACCTGCCCGAACGTCGGCGCGCCGTTGGCGACTGAGCGGATTGCACGGATTCGGAGCCGAGCCAACGCGGCTGTTATCCTTGCGCGGGTTCCGGGGGCTGTGGCGCAGTCCGGTAGCGCACCTCGTTCGCATCGAGGGGGTCAGGGGTTCAAATCCCCTCAGCTCCACCAAACCCGCTGGTCAGAGGCCATGCCCGGATCCTGGATTCAGGAGCAGGCAGTGGCAACTCAGTGAGCCGGCCGCGGTCCTGCTGCAACGGCGGCTGGTCGAGCTGGACACCGAGATGGCCCGGCTCGCGGCGCTGCGCCAGGCGATCGTCGCGATGACCGATGTGCTCCCCTCGCCCGACTGCCCGCCGGTCGCCCCGGGCGCGAATTGGTGCCGGCCCATCCCTAGGGGAGGTGACTGCTGCCATGGATGAGCTGTTCGACGACTGCTGCTGCGACGACCCGACCCGACCCGACCTGCCCGCCTGACTGTGGCTGCGGGTGCGCCTGCTGATTGATCAGCCCAACACGATCGGGGTACTGAGTTCCACCGTTGGCACGCGACTTTATATGCCGATCTGCGTGAGTCCGGACTGTGCATAGAGGCGGCCATGCAATCTTGGGCGTGCATCTTGACAGCGATGCGCGGCAGTCCGCCGCCGAGGCTATGGCCCGATGAGATCGTCGACGGTCTGAACTTTGTCGGCCTGCCAGGCCTCAGGAATTGGGCAGGAGGTCCTTGGCGAGAGCCTCGATTCGGGACTTGATCTCGTCGCGGATGGGGCGGACGGCGTCGATGCTTTGACCGGCTGGGTCCTCCAGCTGCCAGTCCTCGTAGCGCTTGCCCGGGAGGTAGGGGCACTCGTCGCCGCAGCCCATGGTGATGACCACGTCAGAGTCCTGGACGGCCTCGGTGGTGAGGACCTTCGGCTGGTTGTCGGCGATGTCGATGCCCTCTTCGGCCATGGCCTGGGCGGCGACCGGGTTGATCTGGTCGGCGGGCTGGGAGCCGGCGGAGAGGACTTGGATGCGGTCTCCGGCCAGGTTCTGCAGGTAGCCGGCCGCCATCTGCGAGCGGCCGGCGTTGTGCACGCAGACGAAGAGGACGGTGGGCTTGTCGGACATGCGGTGCCCTTCTGTGGAGTTGTCGGCTCAGCGTTCGCGGCGGATCAGCGGGTGGTGTCGGCCGGTGCGTCCACGGTATCGGCGGGGAGATGTACGCCGGGGTAGAGCAGGCGTACGGCGGCCAGCGCGATCGCGCCGCCGATGAGCTGCATGAGGATGAACATGGCCACCGAGCCGGGCTGGATGCCGGCGAAGGTGTCGGAGAACATACGCGCGATGGTGACCGCGGGGTTGGCGAAGCTGGTGAACCAGTGGGCAGCGGTGATGTAGCCGCCGACCGCGTAGACGATGGTGTCGGTGCGCCCGGAGCGCAGGCTGCCGAAGATGACCAGGACCAGCCCGAGCGTGGCGATGGCCTCGGCGAACCACAGGTTGGCACCGATCCGTTCGTGGCCGGAGATGGAGATGGCCTGGATGCCGAGCAGCTTGCCCGGCGCTCGGTACCGCCGTCGACGATGTCTCTGCTCGGGCTGGTGCGGCGCCTGGCCGAGGGGGAGCGGACTTGCCGGGTGACGGCCGGCGAGGACGCGCCGAAACTGTACTGCACCGACGAGGACCGGGACGGCGACTGGAACGGTGCGATCGCCGACCCGGCGGTCGTGGACGACGCCTGGCGGCAGTGGCGGGCCGAGGTGGAGCTCACCGACCAGTTCGTAGCCAGCGTCGCCGACCTCGGCACCCGGAACACCGGCGTCTCCGACCTCGGCCCCGACGGTGCGGACCTGCAGCTTCGCGACATGCTCGTGGCGCAGATCGTGGATTACGCGAGGCACTGCGGGCACGCGGACCTTCTGCGCGAGCGCATCGACGGCCGCGTCGGCCAGTAATCGGACGGCGTTGCCGGCCGGGAACCAGCCAGCCGACACCACCTGCCGCGCAGCGATATGCGCCCGCTGACTCGACCACGCCTCGCCCAATCGAGGTCGACGCCCTCGATCTCCAAGACTGGCCGGTTCGCACGATCACCACAGGGTGCGGTCACTGGCGTGGCCGTCGGTCAGGCCGAAACCTTGGTCTTGGGTGTCCTCAGCTTGTCGAGGTGTTGTGCCAGCTTCCTTGGGTCAGCCGCCCGACCTTCTAGGAGCGACCTGGTGATCTGCTGGTGGTCCGCCTTTGGAATCGGCTCGACTTGAAGGCCGAGCTTGCGCGCGCCATCCAGAAGGAGCCGGCGACCATCCGCCGGCTCCTGTCTCGGGCAACTCCAATCCAACTCTCGGCACCCTCGCAGAGGTCGCTGCGACGCTTGGCCTCCGCATCACTGCCCGCCCGGACGGTCGCCCGACCGACTGCCATGGCTCAGGGCCCACGGCTCACGGCTCCATGAGACGCCGAACGGGCCGGGCGGCCACCTGATCCGCTCCGGCCCGCTCACACGCTGCATCGCCGAGCCCGCTACTGCAGCAGCGCGCCCAGAGCCCGCTCGAGCAGGTCAACCCGCTCGGCCTCCGTGGACAGCTGCTCCAGGCCGAACCCGAGCAGCAGCGTGTCCTCGGTGGACGTCCCGGCGAACGCGTTGACCAGCTTCTCCGCGATCTGCCAGTTGCCCGCGTTCGGGGCACTTCCGGGTGGAGGACCACCGACCGTCCAGGTGCTGGTCGCGCCCTCGAACCCGTCGGCCGAGTCGACGCCGTCCACGATGACGTGGGTGTCGTCGACGAAGGCACCGACTCCACCTGTGTTCGGGTCGGTCACGTAGCTGATCGCGACCTCGACCTCATTGCCGGCGAACGCGGACAGGTCCACAGCCACCTGGTTCCATCCGCTGGTCGTCGCGCCACTCGTGAAGGAGTTCCAGGTGCCGGAGGTGCCAGGCTCGGTGCAGTCCGCACCCCCGAGATAGTGCTCGAGGAACGGGTGCATGCTGAGCAGGAACCCGCCGGCTGCGCACTCCGCCGGCGGGTCGGTCTGCGTGCCCCCGTTCAGGTCAGGAAGCGTGGTCCAGTTGTCCTGACCCACCGTGTGTGCCTCGACGATCACGTTGTCGTACTGCGGCTCAGTATCGATGGACAGCTGGAACCGCAGCTCCGCCGCGGTGGCGCCCGTCAGGTCGATCGTCTTCTGCAGCCGCATGTACGACGCATCCGCGTGCAACGCACCCGCATACCTCGTGCCCTCGACCGGCGAGAACGGGTCGACGCCCTGGCTGACGTACTCCACGCTCCCGTGACTGGTGAACTGCGGGAACTCGTCGGCCGGTAGCACCTCGCTGGTCGGCTGGTACACCCCTGCCTCGTCCAGCGGGTTGTCGCCGGCGGCGAACGTCCCGCTGAAGCCCACCAGCGGATCGGCGACCCCGGTCACGCCAGCGGGGTCGGCGTTGTCCGTACGCGTGAACCCACCGAGGTAGTACTGCCGGAAGTCGTCGGCCATGATCAGGCAGTCCTCGAAGAAGCCTGCTGTCAGGCTGT
>DATFBR010000087.1:0-12121 GCA_035253685.1 Jiangellaceae bacterium | reverse complement strand
GGTGCGGTCGAGCAGGTCGGAGGTGATCCGCTGGAACTCCGCGCGCGAGAGCGTCTCGTCGAGGAAGAGCGGGTTCTTGTCCGCGTCGACCGTGATGTACGGCAGGTTGATGGTGGCCGTGGTCTGGCTGGACAGCTCGATCTTGGCCCGCTCGGCCGCCTCCCGGACACGCTGCATTGCGATCTTGTCCTTGGCCAGGTCGATGCCGTGGCTGGCTCGCACCCGGTCGACAAGCCAGTCGACGATCTTCTGGTCCCAGTCGTCGCCGCCGAGGTGGTTGTCGCCGTTCGTGGCCTTCACCTCGACCACGCCCTCGCCGATCTCGAGCAGGGACACGTCGAACGTTCCACCACCCAGGTCGAACACCAGGATGGTCTGGTCCTTCTCACCCTTGTCCAAGCCGTACGCGAGCGCGGCCGCGGTCGGCTCGTTGACGATGCGCAGCACGTTGAGGCCCGCGATCTCGCCGGCCTCCTTGGTGGCCTGGCGCTGGGCGTCGTTGAAGTACGCCGGGGTGGTGACGACGGCGTCGGTGATGGTCTCGCCGAGGTAGGCCTCGGCGTCTCGCTTGAGCTTCTGCAGCACGAACGCGGAGATCTGCTGCGGCGTGAAGGTCTTGCCGTCGATCTCACGCTTCCAGTCAGAGCCCATCTCGCGCTTGACCGAACGGATGGTGCGGTCGACGTTGGTAACCGCCTGCCGCTTCGCGACCTCACCGACGAGGATCTCGCCGTTCTTCGCGAACGCGACCACCGACGGCGTCGTCCGCGATCCTTCGGCGTTTGCGATGACGGTGGGCTCGCCACCCTCCAGGACGGCGACGACGGAGTTCGTCGTCCCGAGGTCGATGCCTACGGCTCGTGCCATGATGTGTTTCCCTCCGAAGAGACGTCTTCTCGATTGAGCGACTCGGGCTCAAGTATTGCCGGTCGGGGCCGGGTGTCAACTTCACCTTGAGTCGATCAGGCTCAACTCTACCGGCTCAACGTGCGGCGGCTGACGCACATTCCCACCCAGGACGACCGGCCCCTACCCTGGGTCTGTGCTGCGGAAGATGCGCGATGCCAGCGGCGGGCCGAACGTCCGGATCCGCCTGGTCGCGCTCCTCGCCGCCGTGGGTCTGCTGGTGGTCACCGCTCCGGTGGTCGTGCCGCTGGTCCGCTGGATCGCCGACCTCGTGTGGTGAGTGCTCCCGAGCCCGCCACGACGATCACGCTGCGGGCGCCGTCACGCCGGCTGCTGGGCGTCGACGCCGCCAGGGGACTCGCCCTCATCGGAATGATGGCCATCCACATCCTGCCGATGCTCGCGGCCGACGGCTCGGTCGACCTGGCGTACCGGATCGCGAGCGGGCGCTCCGCCGCGTTGTTCGCCGTGCTGGCCGGCGTGGGGCTCGCACTGGCCAGCGGTGGGACGACGCCGCCACGTGGTCGCCGGCTCGCCGCCGCCGCCGCAGGGACCCTGGCCCGGGGAGGGGTTCTGCTGCTCGTCGGGCTCGAGCTCGGCGGGCTGGGCTCCGGTGTCGCGGTGATCCTCGTGTTCTACGCGCTGCTGTTCGTCGTGGCGGTGCCGTTCCTGGGTCTCTCGGCGAAGGTTCTCCTTCCGCTCGCCGCCGCGTGGGCAGTACTGGCGCCGATGCTCAGCCAGGCGGCCCGGCCGTTCATGCCGACACAGTCGTTCGCGTCACCGGCACCACCGGCGCTCGCGGACCCGGCCGACCTGCTCCGCGAGGTCGCGGTCACCGGGTACTACCCCGTGCTCACCTGGACCGCCTACCTGCTCGCCGGCCTGGGCATCGGCCGGCTCGCACTGGGCAACCTGCGGGTCCAGCACACCATCCTGCTCGCCGGTGCAGTACTCGCCGTCGGCGCCTGGCTCGCGTCGTGGTGGCTGTTGCACCCGGGAGGCGGGCTGCAGGTGCTGGAGGCCGCCGGAGCACCGGGGACACCGCTGGAGGGTCGCGACGTCGAGACCGTGGTGACGACGTCGTTCTACGGCACGACACCGACGTCGACGTGGTGGTGGCTGGCCGTCGCCGCACCGCATTCCGGATCCCCGTTCGACCTGCTGCACACGATCGGCACGTCGGCCGTGGTGCTCGGCGCGATGCTGCTGCTCGCCAGGGTGGCGGCGCCGGTGCTGCTGCCGTTCGCCGCGATCGGCAGCATGACGTTGACGCTGTACACGCTGCACGTCGTCCTGCTCGCGACAGTGCTCCCCCGCACGGTTCCCGATGCGTTCCTCTGGCATGTACTGATCGCGGTGGCCGTCGCCGTGCCGTGGCGCGGCTTGGTCGGGCGCGGCCCGCTGGAGGCAGTCGCGGCCTTCGCGTCACGTTCTGCGGCCGGTCTGGTCACCGACCGCCCCGCCATACGGAGGTGACGAGCGGGACGCCGGGGCGGTAGGCGAGGTGGACGTAGGACGGGGCGTCCAGGACGGCCAGGTCGGCCCGAGCGCCGGGAACGAGCCGGCCCACGTCGTTGCGACGCAACGCCGCCGCGCCGCCGGCGGTGGCCGACCACAACGCCTCCGCCGGCGTCATACGCATCTCGCGCACCGCCAGGGCGATGCAGAACGGGATCGACGTCGTGAAGCACGAGCCCGGGTTGCAGTCGCTCGCCAGCGCCACGGTGACGCCTGCCTCGATCAGGCGGCGCGCATCGGGATACGGCGAACGGGTCGAGAACTCCACGCCGGGAAGCAGCGTTGCCACGGTGCCGGAAGATGCCAGGGCGTCGACGTCGGCCGCGGACAGGTAGGTGCAGTGGTCGACGCTGGCCGCGCCGAGCTCACAGCCGAGAAGAACACCGGGCCCGGGTCCGAGTTGGTTGGCGTGGACCCTCGCTCCGAGGCCCCTCGCCGTCCCCGCCGTCAGTACCGCTCTGGCGGCCGCCGCATCGAAGGCACCTTGCTCACAGAAGACGTCGATCCACCGCGCATGGGGAGCACACGCCTCGAGCATCTCGCCGGTGACGATGTCGACGTACGCGTCCGGGTCGTCGGCGAACTCGGCCGGGACCACGTGGGCGCCGAGGAACGTGGTCTCGTCGGTGTGCTGCCGAGCGATCGCGAGCGAACGGGTCTCGTCGTGAACGGTCAGGCCGTACCCACTCTTGATCTCGACCGTGGTGGTGCCCTGGCGCCTCATCTCGTCGAGCAGTCGGGTCATGTTGGCGGCCAACTCCTCGTCCGAGGCCGCGCGGGTGGCCGTCACCGTGGTGTGGATACCCCCGGCCGCGTAGCGGCGCCCGGCCATGCGGGAATCGAACTCGGCGGCCCGGTCACCGGCGAAGACGAGGTGGGAGTGACTGTCGACGAAGCCCGGGACGACACAACCTCCGCCGGCGTCGACCCGGCTGTCGGCGGCCGGGGCGCGCCTCGACGGGCCCACCCAGGCCACGATGCCGTCGTCGTCGGCGACGAGAGCAGCTCCGGGGATCTCGCCGAGTGCGGATCCGTCGCCGTGCTCTGGTGAGGCCGTGACGAGCAGGCCGATTCCGTCCAGCACGGTCGTCGGCATGCGCTGTCTCTCCTCCGGAACATGCGGGGTCGTCCCCGAGCTGTAAATAGGGATCATCCCCGACTGCGCCCGGACTGCGAGGCGCACAGGCTCGACGCGACAGAACTGTCCGCGACCTGGGAGCCGCCGTGACCACTCGCCTGTCGGATCGGCCCGGACAGTATGCCGGCCCGTCCGGCGTGAGCGACCGCCGCCCGCGTCGGGTGCCCATGCTCGTCCGCGAGGCGGTGCTCATCGCCGCCGCCGCCGCGCTCTACACGCTGGTGAGGGGTCTGGCCAACGACCGTGCCGAGGCCGCCTTCGAGCACGCCGAACAGATCATCTCCTTCGAGCGGTGGGTCGGCCTGTTCGTGGAACCCGCGCTGCAGCAGGCGATCATCGGCAACGACCTGGTCGTGACCGCGGCCAACGCCGTCTACATCGCCTTCTGGCCGGTCATCGTGATCACACTGGTGTGGGTGCTGCTGCGCCGACCGGCGGCCTACCCGCGCTTCCGCAACGCGATCCTCGCCTCGGGCGCGCTGAGCCTGGTGCTCTTCGCGTTCTACCCGCTGGCACCGCCGCGGTTCATGCCCCAGTACGGCTTCGTCGACACGATCACCCAGCATGCGACGTCCTACCGCACGTTGAACACGCCGGCACTGGTCAACGAGTACGCGGCCATGCCGAGCCTGCACTTCGGGTGGATCCTGCTGGTCGGCATCGCCTGGATCACGCTCGCACGACGTGCTTCGATCCGGGCGCTCGGCGTCGCTCTCCCGGCGTTGATGTTCGCGTCCATCGTCCTGACCGCCAACCACTACATCGTCGACGGGATCGTCGCGGGCGTCGTCATCATGCTGGGCCTGGGTATCGCCGCTGTGATCGACCGATGGTCGTGGTCACGGTACGACGGCGAACCGGCCCCCCTGCAGCGGCCGCAGCACCTCGAAATGGCGCCGGTCCAGGGTGGCGATCCGCCGCGTCCCGTACCGTCGGGCGAGAACGACGTTCGAGGCGTCCGCGAGTCCAACGCGCAGTTCGCCGTAGCGCTCCACGACGTCAGCGGCCCGCAGGATGTCCATCGGGTCGAAAGCCGCCAGCTCCCACGCACCACCGCCGAGCTCCCGGAGCACGGACAGCTCGGCGCCCGTGCCGAGCCGGGTGCCGACGAGATGGTCCAACTCGGCAAGCACGAACGGTGAGACGACGAGTGGGTCGCGGCTGTTCATCAGCACGTCGATCGTGGCCTGGTGGGTCGGCTCGTCCCGATCGAAGAACGCCAACAGCGCGCTGGTGTCGACGATCATCGCTGGCCGAAGCCGGCCAGCAGCTCGTCGACCCGGTCGGCCATGGGATCCCCACTCGCAAACAGACCGGCGCGGGGCCGCGGGCGGTCGGAGCCGACGGCGGCGCGGATCGACTCACGGATGACGGTGGCCTCTGACACCCCGCGGCTGCGGGCATAGCGACGCACGGCGTCCTTGAGGTCCCCCGGCAGGTAGACGGTGGTCTTCTCCATTCAGGGATGGTACCACCGGTGGTGCCATACATTACCCGACAGCCCTGGCCACCTGTCGGGGTACCCCGACCCAGATTTGGGGATCATTCCCGACTGCGCTCGCGTCTCCCGGCGACGAGGCTTCGGTGCGACCACCCGCCGACCCTCCCGGGGAGATGTCCCATGACCACCTCCACCACCACCGTTCCCAGACCCGAGGCGACCGCACCACCCGAACCCACCCGCCCCCGCGGACCCGTGGTCGCCGTCGCCACCTGGAGCGCCCGCCACCGTTGGACGGCGCTGTTCCTGTGGATCGCCTTCGTCGCAGCCGCCATCGTCGGGGGCGGAGCAATCGGGGCGAAGGAGACCACCAACGAGGACGAGACGATCGGTGCGTCCGCCGCAGCCGACCAGGCCCTCCTCGACGCCGAATTCGGCGACGTACCGAGCGAATCCGTGCTGTTGCAGAACGCAGCCGGAGGCCGGCTGGACACGGCCGCCGCCGGAATCGCGCTCGCGGAGTTGGGCGACGACCTCCGCGGGCTGCCCGGAGTCGCCGCCGTCTCCGAACCGATCCCGTCCTCGGACGGCACCTCGCAACTCGTCGAGGTGTCACTGGTCGAGGGCACCGGCACCGACGAGGCGAAGGACGAAGCGGCCGCGGACGCGGCCCGCGATGTCAAGGAAGTCGTGACCGGGCTCGCCGCCGCGCACCCCGACCTCCGCATCGAACAGGTGGGTGACACGACGATCGGCGACGCCCTCGACAAGGTCTACGAGGACGACTTCGCCAAGGCCGAGTTCCTGTCCGTGCCAGTGACCCTCGCCATCCTGCTCGTCGTCTTCGGCGCACTCATCGCCGCCGGCGTGCCGATCCTGCTGGCGCTGTCGTCCGTCGGTGCGGCGCTGGGTCTGTCCGCGTTCGCGTCCTATCTGGTGCCGACGAACGACATACTCCCATCGGTCGTCCTGCTGGTCGGCATGGCTGTCGGCGTCGACTACTCGCTGTTCTACATCCGCCGCGACCGCGAGGAACGCGCCAAGGGCGACTCCGTCGAGCACGCGATCGCGGTCGTGGCCGCGACGTCCGGGCGCGCCGTGGTCGTCTCGGGCATCACCGTGGCCGTGGCGATGTCGGGCATGTTCCTGTCCGGCTTCTCGATCTTCTCCGCGTTTGCGATGGGCACGATCCTGGTCGTGTCGGTCGCCGTGCTCGGGTCGGTGACGGTGCTGCCGGCGCTGCTGTCGATCCTCGGGCGCTGGGTCGACCGGCCCCGGATCCCGCTGCTGTGGCGGCTGGCCCGCCGGGGCGGCGGCTCGCGGTTCTGGCCGGCCGTCCTGGGCCCAGTGCTGCGCCGTCCCGTCGCCGCCCTGACCCTCGGTGTGGCTGCGCTCGCGGCGCTCGCCGTGCCGGCGTTGGGGATGACGCTGTCCAACCCGGGGATCGACGACATGCCCGACTCGATACCGGAGGTCCAGACCTACGAGCGGATCGCCGACGCGTACCCCTCCGAGGGCACGGCGCACACCGTGGCCGTGTGGTCGCGCGACGGTACGGCCCTGGACGCACCGGCCGTCGACGCCGCCGTCGCCGAACTCACGGCGCGGACGGACGCCGAGACCGCGTACTTCGCCACGGAGGGCGTCGTGCCGGAGGTGGAGTACGCGGAGGGCGGCGCGGTCGCACGGTTCAGCGTGCCGGCCGCATCGAACCCGGACGACCCGCAGGGCCGCGGATCTCTCGAGGAGCTGAGGAGCCTCGTGCCGGAGACCGTCGGGGAAGTGTCCGGCGTCGACACCGGTGTCACCGGAGAGATCGCCTGGGACATCGACTTCCGTGACGTCCTGTCCGAACGGCTGCCCCTGGTCATCGGCTTCGTGCTGCTGCTGACGGTCATCGTGCTGGTCCTCGCCTTCCGCTCCCTGGCGATCGCCCTGACAGCGGCAGCGCTGAACCTGCTCTCCGTGGCTGCTGCGTACGGCCTGCTCGTGCTCGTCTTCCAGAACACGTGGGCCGAGGGCTTGCTGGACTTCACCTCGAACGGGGCGATCATCACCTGGTTGCCGTTGTTCCTGTTCGTGATCCTCTTCGGGCTGTCCATGGACTACCACGTGTTCGTCGTCAGCCGGATCAGGGAAGGTCACCGAGCCGGGCTGTCGACACGCGATGCGATCGCGCAGGGGATCACGAAGTCGGCAGGCGTCGTGACGAGTGCAGCGCTGGTGATGGTCGCCGTGTTCTCGATCTTCGCCACGCTGTCCCCGCTCGACTTCAAGCAGATGGGAGTGGGCCTCGCAGCCGCGATCCTCATCGACGCAACGCTGGTACGGGCGGTCCTCCTGCCCGCGGCCATGAGCCTGCTCGGCGAGCGAAACTGGTGGACCCCGGGATGGCTGCGCCGCCTTCCCGCACTCGACCACAGCTGATTGGGTCACGGCCCGGCCTCACGCACGTGGGGCCGGGCCGGCCGTACGCTCGCGAGCGTGACCGACAGCAGCCCGCGTCCACGGCGAGTCGTTCGCCTCGGGTTGCTGCTGGTCGAGGTCGTTGCCCTTGTCGCTGCCTACTTCCTGATGCCGCTCACCGCCACGCTGTGGCTCAGGTTATTGGCGTACGCCATCGGGCTGGCACTCGTCACTGCGGTCATCGCTCGGCAGGTGCGGCGGCACGTCGAGTCCCGTGACAACGACATCCGGATCGAGAGCCTCGCGCTCGCGATTGTGCTGGCGGTGCTGCTCTTCGCGCTCGTCTACTACAGCATCGAAACAGTCGACCCATCCCAGCTCGCCGACATTTCGACCCGCCTGGATGCGCTCTACTTCAGCCTGACCATCGGGACGACGACTGGCTTCGGCGACATTTCCGCTCAAGGACAGCTGGCTCGCGGTGTCGTCTCGGCACAGTTGGTGTTCGACCTCGTCATCATTGCCGCCGCGGTGCCCGTGCTCACCCGCACGGTCGAGCGACGCCGACGAGAGCGCGCGTCCTGAATCCGGTCCCGCCAGCCCTGCCAGCCTTCCGCTCCTTCGTCCCCTCCCCGCGCTTCATGGCCCGGACAGCTGGCTGATCGACTTCGTCAGCATGCGACCGACGTCGCCGATCACGTGCCGGCCCTCCTTCACGACCGTTCGGCCGCCGGCGACCACCGTGTCGACGTCCGCGGCGGTTGCCGCCAGCACGATCTGCTCCGGGTCGACACCGGCCGTGCGGGGGGTGTCGGTGCGGATCGCCACCAGGTCGCACAGTGACCCGACGGCGATGCGGCCCGCATCCGGCCAGCCCAGTGCGGCATGGCCGGCCGAGGTCAGCGCGGTCACCAGTTCGGCCGGGCGGAAGCGGCCTCGTCGACCGCTGGCGAGCCGTTCGTGCATCTCCAGTGCCCGAGCCTCCTCCAACAGGTCCACCACGGCCTGCTGGTCGGACCCGAGCGCGACTGGCGTGCCGGCGTCCCGCAGCGCCCTGGCCGGCCCGATTCCGTCGGCGAGATCCCGCTCCGTGGTTGGGCAGAGGCAGGCGGTCGCCCCCGAGCGGCCCAGCACTCCGATGTCCGCATGGTCGAGGTGAGTGGCATGGACGGCTGTGGTGTGCGGTCCGAGGGCGCCGTGCTCCTGCAGCAGCACGGTAGGTGTCACGCCGTACGCGGTCCGGCACTGCTCGTTCTCCTCCTGCTGCTCGGACAGGTGGACATGCAGGGGCCGCCCCTGGGCACCTTCCACCACCGCGGCGATCTGGTCGACCGGTACCGCTCGAACGGAGTGGATCGCCGCGCCGATCCGGGTCGACGGGTCCGTAGCCAGAGCGTCGACCCGCTCGGCCCATCGCGCGGCGTTGCCGTCGCCGAACCGCCGCTGAGCGGCCGTGAGCGGTTCGCCAATACCCCCGGCGAGGTAACAGGTGTCGAGCAGGGTCAGGCGGATCCCAGCCGCGTGCGCCGCCTCGCGCAGTGCATGGCCCATCGCGTTGGGATCGTCGTAGGACCTCCCGTCCGGGCGGTGGTGGACGTAGTGGAACTCCCCGACGCAGGTGACACCCGCCAGCGCCATCTCCGCGTACACGGCCGTCGCGATGTCCCGGTACGAGTCGGGATCGAGCCGCCCGGCGACCTCGTACATGCGACGACGCCAGGTCCAGAAGGTGCCGCCGGCTGCGTGCGTGCGTCCCCGCAGCGCCCGGTGGAACGCGTGCGAGTGTGCGTTCGCGAAGCCCGGCAGCACGATGCCGGCCAGTTGCACGTCAGATGGCTCGGGGTGCACGCCGACCTCGACGGCAGTGACGAACCCGGCATCGTCGGTGTCGACCCGGACCCGATCGGTCACGCCGGTGGACAGCCAGGCCCGTACGCACCAGTACGCGGTCACGACGCCGATTGTCGTCGACCGGACAGGTGCGGGAACGTCACAGACACCCGTATGGTCGAGCGAGACGTGGGCGACACAAAGTGTCGATGTCGAGCTCTGCTCCGCATCCGCTGGTCACGAGGAGGTTGGCGTGCGAAATCGATTCGGTCGTCGGGCGTACGTGGTCCTGGTCTCGGTCGGAGTCCTCCTGTCGTCTGCCGCGCTGCCGTCGGTCGCCACGACGGCCTCTGCGCCCAGCGCGACCGCAGCACAGGCCGGCGACACGGGTCCCTTGGTGAACGCCGCAGACCACGGCCAGATCACCAGCTTGCTCCAGCGCATGACGCTGGAGGAGAAGGTCGGGCAGCTGTTCGTCGTCGAGGTGTACGGCCGAGACGCCCACAACGTCTCCGCGACCGCGGTGGCGGGCAACCAGCGGCTGTACGGCGTCAACACGCCGGCCGATGTGATCGACAAGTACAAGCCGGGCGGGGTCATCTACTACACGGCCGCTCGCGGGCCGGACAACATCGGCGACCCGCGGCAGATCGCCACGTTGTCCAACGGGCTGCAGGAGGTGGCGACGACGCAGCGACAGCCGATCCCGCTGCTCATCTCCACCGACCAGGAGGGCGGCGCGCTCGTCGCCCGGTTGACCGCACCCGCCACCCAGATGCCCGGCAACATGGCCCTGGGCGCGGGTCGCTCGGCTGAGGATGCGCACCGCTCGGCCGATGTGATCGGCACGGAGTTGGCGGCGGTCGGGGTCAACCAGGACCTCGCCCCCGTGGCCGACGTCAATGTGAACCCGGCGAACCCCGTCATCGGCATCCGGTCGGTCGGCGAGGACCCCGCCCTGGTGTCCGAGCTCGTTGCCGCCCAGGTAGACGGTTACCACGACGGTGGTGTGGCCGCGGTCGCCAAGCACTTCCCGGGGCACGGAGACACCGCCACCGACAGCCACTTCGGCCTGCCGGAGGTCACGCACACGCGTGAGCAGCTCGAGGAGATCGACCTGCCGCCGTTCCGGGCCGCCATCGCATCCGGTGTCGACTCGATCATGACTGCTCACGTCGTGCTCCGGTCGGTCGACCCCAGTGGCGTGCCGGCCACGATGTCCGAGCCGATCCTCACCGGGCTGCTCCGCGAGGAGCTCGGCTACGACGGACTGATCATCACCGATGCGCTCGACATGGGCGGCGCGACAAGCACCTTCCCTCACGATGTCGCCCCCGTCCAGGCACTCAAGGCGGGCGCCGACCAGCTCCTGTTGCCACCTGAGTTCGACCTCGCCTACAACGCGGTCCTCGACGCGTTCCGCACCGGCGAGCTCTCCATGGAGAGGCTGGACGCGTCGGTCTACCGCATTCTGCGCCTCAAGATGCAGCGTGGGCTGTTCGACGACCCGTTCATCAACGTCAACAAGGCGGAGAAGGTCGTCGGGGCTTCCGACCACCTCGCGGACGCGCAGGAGATCACCGACCGCACCACGACGCTCGTCAAGAACGACGCCGGACTGCTGCCGCTCTCCTATGACCCGCGTAACGTCCTCGTCACCGGGTGGGGTGTGGCGACCACTGCGACGTTGGGGGCAGCGATCGGCCAGCGTGGGCAGACCGTGCAGGTCTTCGAGACGGGGCTCACGCCGACCACGACCCGCATCACCGAGGCCGTCACGCGTGCGCAGGCCAGTGACTTGGTCGTCGTGTCGACGAACAATGCCGCCAGTGTCAGCCTCAGCACAGGGCTGCCCACCGCCTCGGCAGCGGCTCAGCAGGCCCTGGTCAAGGCCCTGCTCGCCACCGGCAAGCCGGTCATCGTGTCCGGAATGCGTAATCCGTACGACATCTCTTACATCACCGAGGCACCCACCTACCTCGCGACGTACGGCTACACCGCCCACCAGATGGAGTCGCTGACCCGCGTGCTGTTCGGTGAGGTCAACCCGACCGGCAAGCTCCCCGTCACGATCCCACGGGCCGATGGGACGGGCGCGCTCTACCCCTTCGGACATGGCCTGAGCTACTGAGGCTGACAGCGGACCCTGCCCCGCCTCAGGACGTAAACCTGCTTGGCGGGGCAGGAACTCCGTCATGTGCCGGCGAGGTCCTGAACGACCTGTGCCATCGCGTCGACGCCGGCCAGGCAGTCGTCGCGATCGGCGTGCTCGTGAGGCGAGTGCGAGACGCCGGCAGGGTTGCGGACGAACAGCATGGCGGATGGGACGCCGGCAGCCGACAGGATGCCGGCGTCATGGCCCGCTCCCGTCGGCAAGACTGGCGCGCCTCCGAGCAGGGCGCCGAGACGATCACGCAGCGGCACGTCGAAACCCGTCGCAGGCGTCCACGACTCCTCGTTGACGACAGTGCCCCCACCTGTCAGGTCGGATACCACGGCGCGTACGCGGGCCTCATCCTCGCCGCGGGCGTCCAGCCATGCCGTGACGTGGGACGGGATCGCGTTCACACCGTTCGGTAGGACCCGCACCTTTCCGAACGTCGCCAGCGCACCGTGCCGAATCGCCGCGTCGCGGGCAGCGAGGACGGCGGCGGCGTAGGACAGCATCGGGTCGTCCCGATCCTCCAGCCGCGTCGTCCCGGCGTGGTCGGCACGCCCACCGAACTCGAATCGCCAGCGCCCGTGCGGCCAGATCGTGCTCGCCACACCGACCGGAGCGTCGAGGTCGACCAGACCGTGCGGGTCGTCGTTTCGAGGCGTCGAAGCTCCGACGTCGACCGGTCGGGCTCGTCCCTGCTCGACGTGCTGCTCGACGAAATGCC
>DATFBR010000086.1:0-4811 GCA_035253685.1 Jiangellaceae bacterium | reverse complement strand
CGGATCGACGGGATCGTCGACACGGCGATGTTCGACCGGCGCAGCATCCCCTCGGCCCCGATCGCGGCGATGCGGTTCGGGCTCGCCACGCTCGAGCAAGGATCACCGCTGTGGAACGTCCGCTGGCGGGCCGATGTCGCGCCGGCGATGCTCACCGGTGTGGCGGCGCACTCGATCTCGACGCTGCCGCGCCTCGCGGCCGCAGGGGCGGCGACGTTGCTGGCCTCGCTGGCGCACGCACCCGGATGGCCGCTGCCGGTCGGTGGCAGCCAGGCGATCACCGACGCGTTGGTCTCGGACCTGACCAGGCACGGTGGCACCGTGACGGCCGGGATCGAGGTGTCCGACCTGGCGCAGTTGCCCCCCGCGCACGCCTACCTGCTCGACGTCACCCCTCGCGCGCTGCTGCGGATCGCCGGGAACCGGTTGCCGCACCGGTACGCGCGCGCACTGTCGCGGTTCCCCCACGGCAACGGTGCGACCAAGGTCGACTTCGCCCTATCCGGTCCGGTGCCCTGGGAGCATCCCGACGTCGGCCGGGCCGGCACCGTCCACGTCGGCGGCTCCCGCTCGGAGATGGTCGAGGCCGAGGACGCCGTCGCCGCCGGCCGGCATGCCGAGCGGCCGATGATCCTCGCCTCTGACCCGGTGCTCCTCGACCCTTCGCGCGAGGTCGGCGGTGTGCGCCCGCTGTGGACGTATGCACACGTCCCGGCAGGCTCGACGGTCGACATCGGCGACACCGTGCAAGCACAGATCGAGCGATTCGCACCCGGGTTCGGCGACCTCGTCGTCGCCCGGAACGTCATCACTGCGGCGGAGTTGCCGCGGCACAACGCCAACTACGTCGACGGGGACATCGCCGCCGGCGTGGTCACGCTCTGGCGGATGCTGGCCCGCCCGTCGGCCCGTTGGGACCCGTACTCCACCCCGCTGCCCGGGGTCTACCTGTGCTCGGCGTCGACGCCGCCTGGCCCGGGCGTACACGGCATGGCCGGGCTACACGCCGCGCGCCGAGCGTTACGCGACCGCTTCGGGATACGTGAGATCCCCCAGCTGGGCCCGAATTCACCGTGACTACGTGACCGCGGTGCCCTCGCCCGGAGAGGTGAGCTCCGGTTCGCCACGACCAGCGGGCCGGAGGCGGCGGACATAGGGCACGATCTTCTCCAGCGGGAAGAAGGCCAGCCAGCAGACCACCGTCGGCAGGAAGTGGATGCCGAGACTGAGATAGGTCACCAGGTGGAAGCTCAGGAAGAACCCGACAGCGAGTACCAACGCCCTGCCGCGGAGGAACAGGACGATCGGGGAGAGGAACTCGGCGATGAGTAGCACCCATTGCCCGATCCGCAGCAGCCACGGATAGTCGAGCACCCACGTGGCCAGGTCGGTGCCGCGTCGGATGATCGCCCAGGTGAAGACGGCACCGCCGCCCCACGCGAACGGACTTCCGTTACGGACCCACTTGACGAAGGCGGAACCCACATACGTGGCTACGGTCGCGACCTGGATGCATCGGAACGCCCAGCCGGCCGCTTCGCTCTGGGTGGCCTCGGTGAACCGGGCCGGGCCGACGGTCGGCAGTACCCAGAGCGCCACCAGCAGGGCGAGGTGGTCGTGGTCGACCTTGCCGAAGGACATGCCGACGATCAGCCATTCGAGGTAGCAGACAGCGACGACCCACCCGGCCAGCCGGGGCAGGCGACCGGTTGCCGCGACCAGTGCACCCACGACCAGGACGATCTGGAGTGCGTGCACCAGCGCTGGTGAGGGTGTGGGCAGCTGGAGCACTCGGCCGATGAACAGCGGCTGGTACAGCTCGGGTGCGTATCCGTGCGGCACCACATCGTTGACCAGGACGAAGATGTCGTAGATCAGGAACAGGTAGACGATCACCCGGAAGACGGCGGCGCGGGCCAGCGGGACCGGTGTCGTCCACCAGCCCACGGCACGCCGCGCCAGCCGGTTCACCGGACGTCCCACTCGGCGAGCTGCTCCGTCGCGGGCTGACCGGTCTGGTAGCCGTCGCGCAGCTGGTAGGTGTCCCGCATCAGGTAGAGGGTCGTGTACTGGTCCCGATCGGGATGGAGCGCCCGGTAGGCGTCGGCGATCACCTGCATCAGGGACGGGTCGGCGAGGAACCGGCCGAGTTGTCCCTCGACCTCCGCGCGACCGATCCCGGTACCGGTCGCGTGGAGTGCGACCGGCACACGCCGCCGGCCGCTTTCGGTGTCGGCGAGCATGTACACCGAGCGGACCTGGCCGTTCAGGTCATGTGCGCTGGCGTATTGGGCCATCGAGCCGAACGGGAAGTAGTCGTCGCTGTCCGCGACAGTCCCGTGGGTCAGGGCGGCGATGCCCGCCAGCGCCACCCCAACCCGCCATGCCCGGCCGCGGCGGGACAGGCGCAGCTTTGCCCCGGTGTCGGCGTGGGCGTCGGTCACGACGGCCAAGGGTAATGGCGCGCCGGGCGCACTTCACCGCGAATGCGCGCGCGACTGCTCGGGCTGGCTTGCACTCTCCGGTGCCGAGTGCTAAACACGGATTAGCACTCTGCAGATGAGAGTGATAACGACAGGTACCGGGTCGACGAGGTCCCGGTGTCCCGGTGACAGGAGCCGGGCCGCCGTGGCCGTCCGTCGCGGGCGTCGAGCCGGTCATCCACCCGCTACCCGGGAGGACCAGGAAACCCATGCCCAAGATCATTGCCTTCGACGAGGAGGCGCGGCGTGGCCTCGAGCGCGGCATGAACCAACTTGCCGACGCGGTACGGGTCACGCTCGGACCCAAGGGTCGCAACGTCGTCCTCGAGAAGAAGTGGGGCGCGCCGACCATCACCAACGACGGCGTCTCCATCGCGAAGGAGATCGAGCTCGAGGACCCGTGGGAGAAGGTCGGGGCCGAGCTCGTCAAGGAGGTCGCGAAGAAGACCGACGACGTCGCCGGCGACGGCACCACGACGGCGACCGTCCTCGCTCAGGCACTCGTTCGTGAGGGCCTGCGCAACGTTGCCGCCGGTGCCAGCCCGATGGCTCTCAAGCGCGGTATCGAGAAGGCGGTCGAGGCCGTCGCCGAGCAGCTTCTCGCCTCGGCCAAGGACGTCGAGACCAGGGAGCAGATCGCCGCAACCGCGTCGATCTCCGCAGCCGACACCCAGATCGGCGAGCTCATCGCCGAGGCGATGGACAAGGTCGGCAAGGAGGGCGTCATCACCGTCGAGGAGAGCAACACCTTCGGGCTCGAGCTCGAGCTCACCGAGGGTATGCGCTTCGACAAGGGGTACATCTCCGGCTACTTCGTCACCGACGCCGAGCGCCAGGAGGCCGTCCTCGAGGACGCCTACGTGCTGCTGGTCGAGTCCAAGATCTCCAGCGTCAAGGACCTGTTGCCGCTGCTGGAGAAGGTCATGCAGGCCGGCAAGCCACTGCTGATCATCGCCGAGGACGTCGAGGGCGAGGCCCTGGCGACCCTGGTGGTCAACAAGATCCGTGGCACGTTCAAGTCCGTCGCGGTGAAAGCACCGGGCTTCGGCGACCGTCGCAAGGCCATGCTTCAGGACATCGCGATCCTCACCGGTGGCCAGGTCATCAGCGAGACCGTCGGTCTCAAGCTGGAGAACGCGACGCTCGACCTGCTCGGCCAGGCCCGCAAGATCGTCGTCACCAAGGACGAGACGACGATCGTCGAGGGCGCAGGCGACGCCGACCAGATCGCCGGCCGGGTCAGCCAGATCCGCACCGAGATCGACAACTCGGACAGCGACTACGATCGCGAGAAGCTCCAGGAGCGTCTTGCCAAGCTGGCCGGCGGCGTCGCCGTCATCAAAGCCGGCGCGGCTACCGAGGTCGAGCTCAAGGAGCGCAAGCACCGCATCGAGGACGCGGTGCGCAACGCGAAGGCAGCCGTCGAGGAGGGCATCGTCCCCGGCGGTGGTGTCGCGCTCATCCAGGCCGCCCAGAAGGCGTTCGAGAAGCTCGACCTGGATGGCGACGAGGCCACTGGTGCCGCGATCGTCAAGGTTGCGGTCGAGGCCCCGGTCAAGCAGATCGCGGTCAACGCCGGCCTGGAGGGCGGCGTCGTGGTCGAGCGGGTTCGCGGGCTCGAGCAGGGCCATGGCCTGGACGCGAACACCGGCGAGTACGTCGACCTGGTCAAGGCCGGCATCATCGACCCGGCCAAGGTCACCCGGTCGGCGCTGCAGAACGCCGCGTCGATCGCCGGCCTCTTCCTCACCACCGAGGCCGTGATCGCCGACAAGCCCGAGAAGGAGAAGGTGCCGGCCGGTGCCGGCGCCGGCGACATGGGCGGAATGGACTTCTGAGTCCAGCCCGCATCGCACAAGGAGGGCGGCTTCCCGGTTACCGGGGAGCCGCCCTTCACATGTGCCCGACGTGCCTCGGCCCGGGCATACGAGCCAATGAGGAGCCAGGAGCAGGGGGCACCGTCAGAGTTCGCCGAGCGCGGCGACGACGATCCCGGACTTCTCGCACCGCCAGCGTGGGTCCTGGCCGAGCTCGGGCGCGATGTGCAGCTCGTGCGGATCGGTATCGTCGCAGGCGGTGCACCGCGGCCACCGGCCGATCTGCCCGTCGAGCAGGCGGTCCTGGACGTCCTGAGCCACCTGTCCGGCGACGTAGCACGCTCCGTCGGGCCACTCCCCGACCCACCAACGGCGCTCGGTGACGACGTCCTCCAGCACGTCGACCGCCGCGGCCGAGTCGAGTCCGCGCGCACCCAAGTCGTGGAGCACCCGGGCGCGGGCCTCGAGCAGCGGGTCGGCACTCATGGTCCGATCGTGCCAGCCGCGCCGA
>DATFBR010000085.1:0-7376 GCA_035253685.1 Jiangellaceae bacterium | reverse complement strand
CCTGCCCGGATCCAGGCCGACGGACTCCCTCTGTTCAGCACGGGGGCAGCGGCCGCCGCCGCCACGGCCGCGTTCGCCGAACAGCGCGCCTGTACCGATCTGGCCGCCCTCTAGGGAAAGACTCCCTGGCCCGGAGTCAGGTCGTAGCGGGCCTTCGCCGAGCCGGCGCTCGCGTCACGCTTCGACGATGACCTCCGTTGCGCCGGCTTCGGGAAGAAGGGCCAGTTCGGCGACCCGGCCGGCCGCGACGAGGTCGTCCCGCCCCGCAGCGACCTGGTCGAGGCGGTCCTGCGGACCGCGCACGGTCACGTGGTCCAGACCGGAGCGCATCGACAGTCCGCGTGCCGACTTCAGGCCGCGAATGCCCGACAGCGCCGTCGAGACCGTCGTGAGCACGGCGGGATCGCCGTCGACGGACACGTCCGCCGTCGGCCACGCCGCCCGGTGCACCGACCCATCGCGCCACCACGACCACACCTCCTCGGTGACGAACGGCAGGATCGGCGCGAACAGGCGCAGATGCACCGAGAGGGCCGATGCCAGCGCCGAGCGGGCCGAGGTCGCGCCGAGACGGTCCCGCTCGCCGTACGCGCGGGCCTTCACCAGTTCCAGGTAGTCGTCGCAGAACGCCCAGAAGAAGCGCTCGGTCACCTCGAGCGCGCCCGTGTAGTCGTAGGCGTCGAACAAGACCGTGGCAGCGCGTACGACGTCGGCGAGCGCGGCGAGCATCGCCCGGTCGAGCGGGTCCGTGACCGCGGACGCCTCGGCATCCGCGGTCACCCCGGTCCCGAGAACGAACCGACCGGCGTTGAGGATCTTCGTCGCCAGGCGCCGGCCGACCTTCATCTGGGTCTCGTCGAAGGGCGTGTCCATGCCCGGCCGCGCACCGGCGGCCCGCCAGCGCACCGCGTCGGCACCGTAGCGCTCCAGCACATGCACCGGCGTCGTCGCGTCGCCCTTGGACTTGCTCATCTTCTTCCGGTCCGGGTCGACGACGAACCCCGAGATCGCCGCGCGGCGCCACGGCAGCGAGCCGTGCTCGAGGTGGGCGCGCACGACGCACGAGAAGAGCCAGGTCCGGATGATCTCGTGCGCCTGTGCGTGCAGGTCCATCGGGAACGTTCGGGCGAACAGGTCGGGGTCGCGCTCCCAGCCGCAGACGATCTGCGGCGTCAGCGACGAGGTGGCCCAGGTGTCGAGGACGTCCGGATCGGCGGCGAATCCCCCGGGCGCACCGCGCTGGCTCTCGGCGTACCCCGGCGCGACGTCGGACGCGGGGTCCACCGGCAGCTCCGCCTCGTCCGGAACGATGGGCGCATCGAAGCGCGGCTCCCCGTCGTCTCCGAGCGGATACCAGACCGGAACAGGGACCCCGAAGTAGCGCTGCCGGCTGACCAGCCAGTCGCCGGTGAGACCGGTGACCCAGTGGTCGTAGCGGTGGCGCATGAACTCCGGCACCCAGCAGAGCTCTTTGCCGCGTTCGAGCAGAGCGGCACGCAGGTCGCCGTCGCGGCCGCCGTTGCGGATGTACCACTGGCGGCTGGTGACGATCTCCAGCGGCTGGTCACCCTTCTCGTAGAACTTGACCGAATGGCTGATCCGGCGCGGTTCGCCGATCAGCGCCCCCGCGTCGCGCAGCAGGTCCACCACGCGCGCGCGGGCCTGCCGCACAGTGGACCCGGCGATCTCGGCATAGGGACGGAGGGCAACCTCGTGCGGCGCTTCGCGAAGAAGCCTGCCGTCCCGGCCGACGACGGCCCGGACGGGCAGGTTCAGCTCGCGCCACCAGGTCACGTCCGCGACGTCGCCGAACGTGCACACCATCGCGATGCCGGTGCCCTTCTCGGGATCGGCGAGCCGGTGCTGGAGCACCGGGACGTCGACGCCGAAGACCGGCGTGGTGACTGTCGCCCCGGCGAGTCGGCGGTGGCGTTCGTCGTCGGGATGGGCGACCAGGGCGACGCATGCCGGCAGCAACTCGGGCCGGGTGGTCTCGACTACGACGTCACCTGCGGGACCGCGGAACGCGAGCCGATGGATGGCACCGGGACGCTCGCGGTCCTCGAGCTCCGCCTGGGCGACCGCGGTCCGGTACGTGACGTCCCACAACGTCGGCGCCTCCGCCTGGTAGGCGTCGCCGCGGGCGAGATTGCGAAGGAAGGCCCGCTGCGAGACGGCACGCGCGGTGGCGCCGACCGTCGTGTACACGTGTGACCAGTCGACGGACAGCCCGGCCCGGCGGAACAGCTGCTCGTAGGCCTGTTCGTCGCGAGCCGTCTGGCGTTCACAGAGCTCGACGAAGTTGCGTCGTGAGATCGGCAGCGGTGGGTCCGGTGGCCGCGTGGGCGGGACGAAGTCCGGGTCGTACGGCACCGCCGGGTCACACCGGACCCCGTAGTAGCTCTGGACGCGCCGTTCGGTCGGCAGGCCGTTGTCGTCCCAGCCGATCGGATAGAAGACCTCACGGCCTCGCATCCGCTGATACCGCGCCACGATGTCGGTGTGGGTGTAGGAGAAGACATGGCCCACGTGGAGGTCGCCGGACACGGTGGGCGGGGGGGTGTCGATCGAGTAGACGCGTTCCCGCGGTGCGGAGCGGTCGAACCGGTAGGTTCCTTCGTCCGCCCAGCGGCGCATCCAGGTGTCTTCGAGACCGTCGAGCGTCGGCCTGTCGGGCATGGACGGCGGCATGGCTCACCTGCGCAGATGGAGTCGACGGGCTGGGGCAGCGCTCAGTGGCGCGCGCGTACTCGACGCGGTGCGTCGCCGACGTGCGTCGGCACCCCGATCCGGTGACCGTCCACGCCGCCATCGTACGTGGTCACCTCCAGGCCCGGCCCGCAGGCCGAATGCGTGTACCACGGGTCCCGGCGGGAACATACGAGTCATGGCTTCCGACGTCATGGTCTTCGCGCCTGCTCCGCAGCTGACCGTCACGATCGAGCAGACCGCCGACGCCGTCGAGCTCCACGTCCACCCCGGCGGCCAGGGGATCTGGCAGGCACGGATGATCACATCACTCGGTGCGTCGGTCACGGTCTGTGCCTGCCTCGGCGGTGAGGTCGGGGCCGTGCTCGAGCCGCTGATCATGGCCGAAGACGTGCACCTGCGCTCGGTTCCGCGGGACCTGAGCAGCGGCTGGTACGTGCACGACCGTCGCGACGGCGACCGCACCGAGATCGCCGACAGCCCCGGACAGCCGCTGGAACGGCACGACCTCGACGAGCTCTACGGACTGGCGCTGGCCGAAGGCCTGGGCGCGGAGATCAGCGTGCTGAGCGGGCCGGCGGAACCGACGGTCGTCCCCGCCGACGTGTACCGGCGGTTGGCGGCGGACCTCGGCACCAACGGGGCGCGCGTGGTCGCGGACCTTTCCGGCGACTACCTGACGGCCGTGCTCGAGGGCGGTGTCCACTTCCTGAAGGTCAGTCACGACGAGCTCATCAGGGACGGCCGGGCCGACGGTGACGACGTCGACGGGGTCGTCGCGGCCATCCGCACGCTGAACGACGACGGTGCCGAGTCGGTCATCGTCACGCGGGCCGATCGGTCGTCCATAGCACTGCTGGACGGGAAGCTGGTGGAGGTGACGGCTCCGCGGCTACAGGCGGCCGACCCCAAGGGTGCCGGTGACTCCATGACCGCAGGGGTCGCCGCGGTGTTGGCGCGCGGCGGCGACCTGACCGACGCGGTGCGGACCGGCGCGGCCGCCGGTGCGCACAACGTCACCCGCCACGGGCTGGGCACCGGGCGCGCGGAGGCGATCGCCGCGCTGGTACCCCGTGTCGGCATCGAACCGCTCGACACATCGGGCGGTGGATCATGACGCGCGTCCTCATCACCAACGACGACGGGATCGCGGCACCCGGCATCCGCCGGCTGGCCGCGGCGGCCGCGGACCGCGGGCTCGAGGTAGTGGTAGCCGCACCGGTGGACGAGTCGAGCGGTGTCAGCGCCGCCATGACGGCGGTCGTGGACCAGGGCCGGGTGATGATCGAACGCAGAGCGTTGCGCGACGTCGACAACGTGCCCGCGTTCGCCGTCGGAGCTTCCCCCGCCTACATCGTGCTGTTGGGCACGCTGGGAGCGTTCGGACCCGCGCCGGACCTCGTCCTGTCCGGGATCAACCGCGGCGCCAATGCCGGCAACGCCGTTCTGCACTCGGGCACCGTCGGCGCGACCCTGACGGCGGCGAGCGCGGGAGTGCGCGCCATGGCCGTCTCGCTGGACGTGCTCACGCCGGCGGCCGCCAGCGCGGCCACCGGCGGCGCGGCGATCGCCGCCATCGACGCCGTGGACGACGAGGCACGGCATTGGGACACGGCGGCGGGTCTCGCGGGCGACCTGCTGGACGTATTGACCTCGATGCCGGCCGGCACGGTGCTCAACCTCAACGTCCCGGACGCCCCCCTGGCCGACGTCCGCGGACTTCGCCGGGCGGAGCTGGCCCGCTTCGGGCAGGTGCAGATCACGATCGCGGAGGCCGCCGACGGTTACGTGCGCACGTCCGTCCAGCAGTCCGAGAACGAGCCCGACCCCGGCACCGATCTCGCCTACCTCGCCGCAGGCTGGGCCACGGTCACGCCCATCCGCACGGTGAGCGCGGCCGACTCCGTGGAGCTGGACCTACCGGAGCCGCCCTGACGCCGTTGGCGGCACTCCAGCCGGCCGCGTGAGGAGGCAGGGACCGGCGTCCGCTCCGGGCCGCTCACAGGGCCCCACGAGCCGTAGCAACAGCCGTGGCGCGGCACGGTGGGTGGGTTTCAGCGCAGCTTGCTGAAGAACTCCCGGACGTCGTCGACGAGCAGGTCGGGGGCCTCCATGGCGGCGAAGTGGCCGCCGCGGTCGAATTCGGACCAGTGCACGATGGTGTGTTCGAGCTCGAGCGCGCGCCGGATCGACACGTCCAGGGGGAACACCGCGACCCCGGTCGGCACCGTGGAACGCTGGCTCGCGCCCCAGGCTCCGGCGTGCGCGGTCTCGTAGTAGCTGTTGGCCGATGAGCCGGCGGTGCCGGTCAGCCAGTACAGCATCACGTTGGTGAGCAGTTGGTCCCGGTCCACCGCGTCCTCGGGGAGTTCGGCGGCCGGATCGGTCCACTCCTTGAACTTCTCCACGATCCAGGCCAGCTGCCCGACCGGGGAGTCGTGCAGCCCGTGCGCCAGGGTCTGCGGCCGGGTGATCTGGATCATCGCGTAGCCGGACTGCTCGGTCTTCAGGTACTGCAGGTGCTCCAGCCGCGCCCGCTCGGCCTCGGTCAGCTCCGCCACCTCGTCCGGGTCGACCTCGGTGAATGCGGAGAGCCCGTTCGCGTGCACACCGACGACCGTGTCGGGGTTGAGCCGTCCGAGCCCCGGAGAGATGACGGCGCCGGTGTCGCCGCCCTGCGCGCCATAGCGGTCGTAGCCGAGGCGGTTCATCAGCTCGGCGAACGCCCTGGTCACCCGGTTGGTGTCCCAGCCGGCCTCGCCGGTCGGCCCCGAGAACCCGCTGCCGGGTAGCGACGGGATCACCAGGTCGAACGCGTCGGCCGGGTCGCCGCCATTTCTCCTGGGGTCGGTCAGCGGCCCGATGACGTCCCGGAACTCCACGATCGAGCCGGGCCAGCCGTGGGTCAGGATCAGCGGCAGCGCGTCCGGCTCGGGCGAGCGCACGTGCAGGAAGTGGATGTTCTGCCCGTCGATCTCGGTGGTGAACTGGGGGTAGGAGTTCAGTTCCCGCTCGTGGACGCGCCAGTCGTAGCCATCGCGCCAGTACTCGGCCAGGCCCTTGAGGTAGCTCACCGGCACCCCGCGGCTCCAGCCGACACCGGGCAGGTCCGTGGCCCACCGGGTCCTGGTGAGCCGGTCCCGCAGGTCGTCCAGGTCAGCCTGGGGAATGTCGATGGTGAACGGCCGGATCTCGTTGTTGGTTTCCATGCCGATAAGGCTAGGAGCCGGTTAGGTCAGGTTCGGTCCTAGGCCGATGCCAGACTTCAACCATGTGGGAAACCTCGGCACGGCTGCTCAGACTGCTCTCGCTCCTGCAGACCCGACGCGACTGGTCCGGCGCCGAATTGGCCAACCGGCTGGAGATCTCTCCGCGCACGGTGCGCCGCGATATCGACCGACTGCGCGGTCTCGGCTACCCCGTGCTGGCGACCGCAGGCACTGCCGGCTACCGGCTGAGTGCCGGCGCGAATCTGCCGCCGATGCTGCTCGATGACGACGAAGCCGTCGCGGTCGCGATGGGCCTGCGCACAGCCGCTGGGGGTTCGATCACCGGCATCGAGGAGACCTCAGTGCGGGCCCTGGCCAAGCTCGAACAGGTACTGCCGTCCCGGCTGCGCCACCGGATCAATGCCCTGCAGTCGGTGACGGTGCCCATGGCCAACACCGGCCCGACCGCCGACCCGAGCACCCTCACCGCCATCGCCGCCGCCTGCCGCGACTCACTGTGCCTACGCTTCGACTACCGCAGCCACGACGGAACCAGCAGCATCCGCACGACCGAGCCGCACAGGCTGGTGCACACCGGCCGGCGCTGGTACCTCATCGGCTGGGACATCGACCGCCGGGCATGGCGCACCTACCGCGTGGACCGCCTCGACCCGCGCACGCCCACCGGACCCCGGTTCACCCCGCGCACCCCGCCAGACCCCGACATCAGCGGCTACACCTCGCGGGCGATCTCCACGTCTGCCTACCGCTACCAGGCCCGGTTCACCCTGCACGTCAGCGCCGAAACCGCGGCGGAGCGGATCACCCCCACCACCGGAGCACTGGAGCCGATCGACGAGCACAGCTGCACCCTGCGGGCCGGGTCCAACTCACTCGACGAGTTGGCCATCTACGTGACAACCAAGGGGTTCGCCTTCCAGGTGCACGAACCCCCGGAGCTTGTCGAGCACGTCAGGACGCTGGCAGCCCGGCTCGCCGGCGCGACGGTTGCCACCTGATCAATGTGGCGCGAAGGCTCACCGTTACTTGTCCGTAGTGCCGTCGATACGCTCGCGGAGCAGGTCGGCATGCCCGTTGTGCTGGGCATACTCTTCGATCATGTGGACGACCACGGTGCGCACTGACATGACGCCTGCTCGTGCGGTGATGGTGGCGTCGTATGACGCTGTGGCCAGCGCCTCGTCGGCCAGTCGGCACTCCTGGAGGAGCCGCTCGTAGTCGGCCTGCGCGCGATCCGGGTCGAGGTCTTCGAAGTCGGCATCCTTGCCCAGGGCGGGGGTCATACATCGGCTCGAATTCCTGCCCGGCGATCAGCTCGCGGAACCATTTGCGTTCAACCTTGGCCATGTGGCGAACCAGGCCAAGCAGGGACAGGTTGGACGGCGGAACGGCGCACTCCGCCAGCTGCTCACCGGTCAGTCCGGCGCACTTGCGCCG
>DATFBR010000084.1:0-14343 GCA_035253685.1 Jiangellaceae bacterium | reverse complement strand
GAAGTGGACATCCGCCGGCGCCACCTCACGCGGCCAGCACAGGCCGACGTCGTCGTGGGTCTGCTCCGCGATCGCCGCGACCGCCCGTGAGACCCCGATCCCGTACGAGCCCATCGTGACCGTGACGAGCGTGCCGCTCTCGTCGAGGACCTTCAGATCGAGCGCCTCGGCGAACCAGCGGCCGAGTTGGAAGATGTGCCCGATCTCGATGCCGCGAGCCAGTTCGACCGGACCGGACCCGTCCGGAGCAGGATCGCCGTCGCGCACGTCCGCGACCTCGATCGTCCCGTCCGCGCTGAAGTCGCGCCCGGCGACCAGGTCGAACACATGGCGGCCTTCGACGTTTGCACCGGTGACCCAGCGGGTGCCCTCGACCACCCGCGGGTCCAGCAGGTACCGCACCTTGGCCGGGGACTCGGCGCCGAGGTACTGGCTGGGCCCGTCACCGTCGAAGGCCGCCGGCCCGATGTAGCCGCGGATCAGCATGGGATGGCCGGCGAAGTCGGCCTCGGTGAAGGCCTCGGGCTCGGCCGGCGTGACGGCCGCCTCGAGCCGTTTGATGTCGATGTCGCGGTCGCCGGGCACGCCGACCACGAGTGCCCCTCGGGTACCGTCCGGCTGTCGCAGCGTGACGACCACGTTCTTGAGCGTGTCTGCCGCCGTCCAGGGCCGGTCCGACCGCGGGAACCGTTGGTTGGCCATGGCGACCAGCGTCTCGATGGTCGGCGTGTCGGGCGTGTCCTCGACGTGGGCGGCCGGCACGTCGTCATAGGGCACGGGCGCGGGTGCCGGTGTCGTGAACGCCTCGACGTTGGCGGCGTAGCCGCCCGCCGACCGGACGAAGGTGTCCTCACCGATCTCGCACGGCGCGAGGAACTCCTCGTTGACGTTGCCACCCATGGCACCCGACATCGCCGAGACGATGACGTAGTCGAGGCCGAGCCGGTCGAAGGCCCGGATGTACGCCTGGCGGTGCAGCTCGTAGGAGCGCCGCAGGCCGGCGTCGTCGACGTCGAAAGAGTACGAGTCCTTCATGACGAACTCGCGCCCACGCAGCAGGCCGGCGCGGGGCCGAGCCTCGTCGCGGTACTTCGTCTGGATCTGGTACAGCCACAGCGGCAGGTCCTTGTACGAGGAGTAGAGGTCCTTGACCAGCAAGGTGAACAACTCCTCGTGAGTGGGACCGAGAAGGTAGTCGCCGCCCTTGCGGTCCTGGAGCCGGAAGATCCCTTCCCCGTAGGTGGTCCACCGGCCGCTGGCCTCGTAAGGTTCGCGGGGCAGCAGCGCGGGAAAATGCACCTCCTGCGCGCCGAAGCGGTCCATCTCCTCGCGGATGATCTGCTCGACGTTGCGGAAGACTCGGTAACCCAGCGGCAGCCACGAGAATATGCCGGGCGCGACCCGTCGGGTGTAGCCGGCGCGGACGAGCAGGCGGTGGCTCGGCACCTCGGCGTCGACCGGGTCCTCGCGCAGGGTACGCAGGAACAGCGTCGACATCCGCAGGATCACGTCCGTCTCCTCGCTTGCATGAACGGGCAGGTGACCGGCCGAGAATACCCAGGGCGACGGCGCGGCCACGGGTCAGGCTCAGTGGGCCAGCAGTTCCAGACCGTGCTCGGCGCCGCCCCGGGCGGTGACGACCTCCGTGGTCCGGGCCAGCGCCGTCTCGAGCCGGGACGCAGTGGTCGTGCCGGTGTCACCGCTGGCCAGCGCCGCCGGGACGTCGAGCACCTCGATCGGCAGCTCATAGGTCTGGTAGAGCGGCAGGTACTCGGCTCTGGTCGTGGTGAACCCGCCGGTGCCGAGATCCTCGCGGAAGGTGAACCGCATCAGCACGCCCTCGGCCTTGGGTCCCTCCGGTTCCGCGTGGTTGGCCATCAGGTTCCCCATGCCGTAGACGACCCACTCGCCGTCGACGTTCTCCACTGGCTGCACCACGTGGGCGTGATGTCCGAGCAGGAGATCGATATCCGGCGATGCGATGAGTCGTGGCGCCAGGTCGAGTTGCTGCTCGTTGGGGTCGTGGTCGTACTCCGTGCCCCAGTGCATGGCCACGACGACGACGTCGGCGCCGCGCTGCCGCGCGGTGGCGGCGTTCGCGAGGATCGTCGCCTCGTCGATCTCGTTCGCCCGCCAGGTGTCGCCGTTCGGGTAGGGGATGCCGTTGAAGCCGTAGGTGTACGACAGCAGCGCGACACGGACCGGTCCCTCCGTGGTCGCTACGTCGACGATGGTGGTGAGACCGGTCTCCTCGGGGGTCCGGGCCGAGCCGGCATGGGCCAGACCTGCGGCATCGAGGGTGTCGAGCGTCCGCTCGACACCGGCCGCACCCGCGTCGAAGGTGTGGTTCGACGCCGTCGTGCACGCGTCGTAGCCGGTCTCTACCAGCGCCGTCACCACCTGTGGCGGGCCGGAGAACGTCGGGTAGCCCGAATAGGGGCCGCGGGACGGGGCCAGGGGAACCTCGAGGTGGCAGATCGCGAGGTCCGCCGTCGAGACGACGGGCGCGATGTTGGCCAACTGCGGAGCGAAGTCCATGATCGCGGCGCCGGTTCGCGCGGCGTCGGCCTCGGCCTGACGCCACAGCCGCTCGTGCAGGAGGACGTCACCGGAGGCCACGAGTGTGAACGTCCGCGGGCGTGGGGTCGGCGTCGGGGTCGCCGTCGCGCCACCACTGGCGCTGGCGGTCGGTGCAGCTTGCTCGCCGCCGCCCGAGCACGCCGCGGCCAGTACTAGGACGGCCGTCACGATCGCGGGTACGGAACGCCGGTTCACCGGCACAGTGTGGGCCATGCGGGGCGGCCTGTGGATGCCCGCCCCGTCGCGTGTCGCGGACGTGCGTCACAACGGGAGTCTGCCGGCGACCCGGCGTCGGAGGCGGCGGGCCTCTACACCGTCGCAACGTGCGGCCCGGTGCGGCCACCGTCCCTGCCGCGAGCTGGCTCTGGAAGCCGTTGCATGCGGTAGTGCAGGACGAGGAATGGGAAGCCGAAGATCCAGAACGCATGCTCGGCGCGCAGCTGTCCGTCCTGGACGTAGACGTCGAGCTCTTCGGCGAACCCCGGCACCGTCAGCGTCGTGAGCTCGCCCGTGGTCGCGTCGATGTAGGTCAAGTAGTGTCCGGGATGCTCCAGCGGGCTGCGGCTGGACAACACAAGACCGCCCGGTCGTGCTCGCGGCGCCAGCGTGGCCGTGAAGCTGCCCTGTGGGACGGGAAAGCCGACACTGACGTATCCCCGTTCGGCATCACGGTAGGTGGTGTATATCCCGACGTAGATCGGTTCGTCGTTGTCGGCGAACGACCGGATCCAGCCCCGGACGTCGATCACGTCGTCCCGAGCCGACGAGATCGTGTCGATGCGCCCGCGGATTCCACGCAGGGCCTCTCGCTGGTTCATGGGAACACTCGCCTGTCCCAACGGCCGAGCGACGAGAGTGCGGTAGAGCAGGTACCCCGGACGGACCCACACCTTCCATTCCGGGACGATGTCCAGGCTGAACCGAGTCGTGTGCTCGTAGAACTCGCGGACCTGCGGGTCGACGCCGGTCGGGTCGAAGTCCGGCCCCGCGATCTCCTCGAGCGACGCGATGATGCCGACGTCTGGTGCGGCAGCGACGTAGTCTCCGCCGAGTCGATCGGCGAGCGCACGTACATAGCCGGTGCCGACATATCGGGTCGGTGCACCCAAGGGCACGACGAACGGCACGTCCTTCGGGCTGACGCGCTCCGCGAGCAGGCTCACGGCGCTGTCGCGGAACGCCAGCGCCGACAGGGTCCGATAGGCCACCATCGTGGACGCGGCCACCACTGCTGCCGGTGCGGCCCGGTGCCGCCGGTCGAAAGCGAACCCGATCCCAGCCCCGAGAATCGGACCCATGACGACCTTCTGGGGTCGGATACCCAAGGCGCCACCCACGGCACCGGTCGCCGCACCCACAGCAATGGGTCGGACACGCATCACGCGCTCGGCTGCCCACCCCACCGGCGCGACCAGGGCGGCACTCATCGCGATGCGCTGCCACAGCGCCGGAATCTCCCCGGGGCGTTGATACGCCCGGGCCACGGCCTCCGAGGTGCCCAGCCCAGCCAGGCCCAGTAACGCGCCCAGCGCGGCCGCCCGCCGACCGCGGTGCGCGGCCAGTGCAGCCCCGGCGAGCCCTCCGACCGCGGCGGAGAAACCGACCGCTTGCACCCGCTCGGCAGACGCGGATCGACTCGACGGCACGATCGAAACCTACCTGGACGGAGCTCGACCGAAGCGTCAGTCGAGTGCGGGCGGGGTGGGCACCTCGTAGGTGTGGCCCGTGGGTGCGGTCCAGGTGACGACGCCGTCAGGGCGACGCCGCCAGGTCCAGCCGGCCACGGTCTTGGCACGGTGGTGATGCCGGCACAGCGGTCCGAGGTTGTCCGCGCTGTTCGGGCCGTGCGGGAACGGCATCTGATGGTCCAGGTCGCAGCGCACGGCAGGTTGCCGGCAGCCGGGGAACACACAAGTCCGGGCGCGGGCGCGGACGTGGCGATCCAGCTGTGGGGGTGGCCGGTAGACGGTGCGGCCGTAGTCCAGCAGCACGCCGGAGGACGGATCGGTGAGCAGCCTCCGCCGAGTCGCGTTCCGGCGATGGGCGATCTGGCGGGCGATCTCGGCCGGGATCGGCCCGTAACCGACGAGTTCGGCCGGCTGGTCGTCGGCGCCGAGCAGCGTGGTCGCGGCCACGGTTACCTGGATCTGCGGCCCTCCCCGACGCGGAAGTGCCCGCCGGCGACGCCGGGGACCGGCACCAGCGGCACCGGCGTCAGACTCGACCACCGGGCCCGTCGACGCGGGGGTGAGTACGGCGGCGCAGGTCGACCAGGGCGTCGACGCGGCGGGCGTCGATGGAACGCGGGTCGTTCGGATCGGCGCTGTGCGCGATCACGTCGACGGCTGTGAACACCGTCATCGCGTCCTCCGCGGCAAGACCGGGTGGATTTCGGCCATTCCGTCCGGGCACGGGTCGACTCGCACAAACCGGCCTGCCGCCGCGACGGCCCGCCGCCTGAGCACGGCCTGCGGATCGACCGCGAGCACGGCGCGAGCCAGCGATCGGCCCAGCTGCGGTGTGGTCTGCGATCCGGCGCGGGCCAGCACTCGCACCTCGACCGACCGTCGAGCGGCCGCGTCGTCGAGATGCGTGACGTGTTCGATGATCGCCTTCGCCTTCGGGAGGTCGATCCGCCCGCCGAGGAGCGATTCCGCCGTCGCGGGCAGCCGGTCGATCAGTTCCAACCCCAGCGACAGCAACAGCTCGGCGGCACGGCGGGTGATCGCCAGCCGGGCGGCGATTTCGTCCGCAGCGAATTCGCTGACGGTGCGGCCCGGTACGTCGGGAGCGTACGGCCCCGGCCGCCGCCGTGCGAACTCGGCCACGATCTCAGCCTGCTTCGCCTGTGCCCAAGAGATCACGCGCTGCCACCCGGAGATCACCTCGAGCAGGTCGAAGCTGGACGTTCCCGCAGCATCTATGCCGGCAAGCCCTGCCGCCATCCGCGGACCCGGCACACCAGTTGCGACAACCTCGGGGGCCGGATGGTTTCATCGCAGTCCGGCGCCGGAAACCGGCCAGGGGCCCGGAACACCCCCGGCGCCACTGGCTGCGCCCGACGCACCGGACCGTCACCGGCACGCGGCTGCCGCCGCAGAGCCGGCAGCATTCGGGCCAGTCGCGCGCACGCCAACTGCCGACTGTCCTCGGCAGCAGGGACACCCGCAGTCGACTCGAACATGTGTCCAGTGTGGCAGCCACCACCGACACGGTTGCCTAGCCACGCAAGACAGGCACACGGGCGCGAGCCGCCTCCGGGATGCGCATCTTTGGCAGCGAGACGCCCAGACCGTACGTGACGAACTCACCCTCCGGAATGACCTCGATCAGCCAGACGGAGTCCTGCTGCCGCTCGGCCGGCAGCAGCGATCCCAGCTTCTTCGCCAGCGACCCTGCATGCGCCGATCCGGCCGGGTGGACGATTGCCCTCGCGTGGAAGCTGACGGTTGCCGGCGGGATCGGCGCAACCAACGACAGGAGCCCACCTCGACGCACCGGCACGGTCACAGCGACCTGCCCGCTCACCGGGATGTGGCGCGCCTTCCAGCTGTCCGGAGCGACCGCCACGTACAGGCGGCCTCCGACGACCTTGTAGAGGACGCCGCTGGACCGGGGATCCCCGGCCGGGGTGACATGGCAGAGGACCGCGAACGTTGCCTTGGTGACCTGCCGCCAGACCTGCTCGGCGGTCAGCGACGGCGCCATCTGCTGGCCGTCGCCCCCCGACCCCGCCCGGATCTCACCCTCGCCCGTCACGCCGGTGCCTGTTTGCCTGTGCTGGATCCTCGTCGCCATGACCCCTCCTCACCAACGTCACTCCGGCATCGACCGGGAGGCGGGACATCGCCCACCTACTTCCTCGATACCGATGAACAACCGGCGCTGGTAGGGGCGAACAGCGCGGTCGACCGGGACCTTGGCCCCGACGTGAAGCGGCCCGACCCAGCGGTGCTGGCGCGCTCCCAGGAACGGCGGCTGCGGACTGGGGCGACCATCGCGGCCACGGCAAGTGTCCCTTCGACCCACGGCCTCGGGCTCGTCGCCATCGCTCGCTTCAGGGCCGACATCGGCATCACATCCAGATGAACGGCCGTCGTGCCGCCGTCGGATTCGCGGCTGAACACGACGCACAGGGTGCCGAGCCCGAATTCGGAGCCGGCCACCACGGACGAAGACCTCGACCCCGGCCGGACAGCACGACGCGCCCGGATCAGTCGTCGACCTCGAGGTCGACGAGAACGCCCGTCTCGACACCCGCTGGCCCGGCGGTATTCGACACATCGACAAACCATTTGGGCGAAACGGACACGTCTCGGTATCTCGCTCCGGCGTCAGCGGGTGTCCAGCCTCCGGACCCCGGAGGATCCTCCGTGAAATCCCGGGTCTCCACGCGGATCCGTCGGACTGTCCCGGGGGTAGCGGGGAAGTCCTCCGGCACGTCCGCATGATGGTCCTCGTGTACTCCGCCAGTCAGGGTGACGGCGCCCACCATCGCTTCGGCGGCCGAGCAGAAGAGGACAGCCGCGCCTCTGGTCAGGCGGACGCCCGTTCGCCCTTGCTCTCCCGAGTCCCAGGGGAAGGGCTCTGCATCTGCGGTCAGTTCGACAAGGTGCTCTACAGGTTCGGCGGCGGATCGACCTGACTCGACGAAGAGCAACCGCCACCGAACGTGCTGGTCCCTCTCGAACGGTTCGCCACAGCATTCCAACTGCCATGACGTCACGAAGACGGGCAGAAACACGCTCTTCATTCTTGCGCGCGCCCGCCTCGCATGACGCAGTATCAGAACAACACCGTCGCGAACGTCCCCACCTCGTGAAACCCCACTCTCCGGTAAGCGGCCCGGGCCGCGAGGTTGTAGTCGTTGACGTACAGCGTCACGAGCGGAGCGAGATCACGCCGGGCGTGCTCGACGACCGCGGCCATGCCGCCCGCGCAGAGACCCTGACCGCGCCGCTCGGGACGGATCCAGACGCCCTGCACCTGGCACGCGTCGGGCGTCACCGAGCCCACCTCGGCCTTGAACACGACCTCGCCGTTCTCGAACCGCGCGAACGCGCGGCCGGACGTGACCAGGTCGGTGACCCTGGCCCGGTAGTACGCACCACCGTCGGAACCGACCGGCGACACGCCGACCTCCTCGGTGAACATGGCGATCGATGCCGGTAGCAGGCGCTCGACCTCGTCCGGGCGCACCTGTCGGACGAGCGGGTCCGATGGCACCGCAGGCGCTCCGCCGATCGCGAGCAGTGGCTGGTGCGAGCGCACCTCCCGGGCCTCGCCCCACGACCAGCGCAGACGGTCCCACATCGTCAGCACGGCGTCGGCGGGGCCCAGGATGGACGAGCACCGCCGTCCTCTGCTGCCGGCCCGGTCGGCGAAGGCCGCGGCCGCAGCCGATGTCGCGGCGACCGGAACCAGGTTGGCCCCCGAGTAGCAGAGCGAGACCAGCCGCCCTGACTCGCGGTAGCCCCAGATCTCCCCGCCCATCCGGCCGGCCGACAACCCCGACGCGTGTACCCGCGACGCAACGAAGACGTGCGAGACAGGGTCACGAGCGAGTAGCTCGAGCACCTCGGACAGGTCGGAGGCACCCAACGGCGCGACCGTGGCGGCAGCGGTCTCGAGCACCGTCCGCCCCTCTCCGACCCCGCGACCGCGAGACCTTCACGCCGGTCCGGTCTGAACCCGTTCGCCTAGTGAAGCACCCTTGGAGTGCAGCCGGCGCTCAGGAGACGACGACCTCCGGCGCGGTCCCGGTGCCGGCCGGCTCCATGTGCTCGGCGATGCGCATGGCCTCCTCGATCAGGGTCTCGACGATCTGCGACTCGGGCACCGTCTTGATCACCTCACCCTTGACGAAGATCTGTCCTTTCCCGTTGCCTGACGCCACCCCGAGGTCGGCCTCACGCGCTTCGCCTGGCCCGTTGACGACGCAGCCCATGACCGCCACCCGCAGCGGGACCTCCATGCCTTCGAGGCCGGCGGTGACCCGGTCGGCCAGGGTGTACACGTCGACCTGCGCGCGTCCGCAGGAGGGACAGGAGACGATCTCCAGCTTGCGCTCGCGGAGGTTCAACGACTGCAGTATCTGCAGGCCGACCTTGACCTCCTCCACCGGAGGCGCGGACAGGGAGACCCGGATCGTGTCGCCGATCCCCTGCGAGAGCAGCGCGCCGAACGCGACCGCCGACTTCACCGTGCCCTGGAAGGCCGGGCCCGCCTCCGTGACGCCGAGGTGCAACGGCCAGTCGCCGCGTGCCGCCAGTAGTTCGTAGGCCCGCACCATGACCACCGGGTCGTTGTGCTTGACCGAGATCTTGAAGTCGTGGAAGTCGTGCTCCTCGAACAGCGACGCCTCCCAGACCGCGGACTCGACCAACGCCTCCGGTGTCGCCTTGCCGTATTTCTCCAGCAGCCGCGGGTCGAGAGAGCCTGCGTTCACACCGATCCGGATGGACACGCCGGCGTCAGTCGCAGCCCGGGCGATGGCGCCCACCTGGTCGTCGAACTTGCGGATGTTGCCCGGGTTGACGCGTACGGCCGCGCAACCGGCGTCGATCGCGGCGAAGACGTACCTGGGCTGGAAGTGGATGTCGGCGATGACCGGGATCTGCGACTTCCTGGCGATCGCCGGCAGTGCCTCCGCATCGTCCTGGCTGGGGCATGCCACGCGGACGATGTCGCACCCGGTGGCGGTGAGCTCGGCGATCTGCTGGAGTGTGGCGTCGACGTCCGTGGTCGGCGTCGTCGTCATCGACTGCACGCTGATCGGAGCGTCGCCACCCACGTCGACCGTGCCCACGCGGATCTTGCGTGAGGCGCGGCGCGGCGACAGGACCGGCGGCGGCATGGCGGGCATGCCCAGGGCGACGTTCATGGGTCCATTCTCCGCGAGTGTCAGCCCGGCAGTCGGACCGGGTTGACGATGTCGGCGTAGAGCAGCAGAACGCTCATGCCGATGAGCAGCGTGGCGACGCCGTAGGCCAACGGCAGCGCCTTGGCGACGTCGACCGGTCGCGGCATGGGTCCGCCGCTGAGCCGGGCCCACCCGCGCTTGATGCCCTCCCAGATCGCGCCCGCCGCATGGCCGCCGTCCAACGGCAGCAGCGGGATCAGGTTGAACAGCGCGATCGCCATGTTGAAGCTCGCGAGCAGCAGCACGAAGCTGGCCACGCGGTCCGCGACTCCGACGTCGAGCGTCGCGATCTCGCCGCCGATCCGCCCGGCGCCGACGATGCCGATCGGGCCGTCGATCTCACGTTCGCCGCCGCCGAACGCCGCGTCCCAGACGCCGACCATGCGCTCCGGGATCGAGATCACCGCCTGTGCCGTCGCGACGGCGAAGTCGCCGAGCCAGGCGACCGCGCCGCCGAGGTCCTGTGGCACGACCTCCTGGGTGGGAGCCACGCCGAGGAAGCCGACGGTCTCCAGCTCGTCGGTCGGCGGGCGGAAACCGTCGGCCTCCGCCTCGCCGAGCGCTCGCCGCTCGGTCGTCACCAGCTCGGGGGTGAGCGTGACCTCGCGGCCGTTGCGCTCGACGACCACGTCGACCGGGCCGGCCGGCTGGCTGCGGATGAGTTCCTGCGCGTCGCTCCACGAAGTGATCTGGACGCCGGCGAAGGACACCAGCCGGTCGCCGGCGCGGAACCCGGCCTCGGCCGCAGGTGTCGGCGGGTCGTCCGCCGTGCACGCGCGATCGCCGTCGGCTACCGGGATCACGCAGGCAGAGACCTCACTGACCACCGGCCGCAGTTCGGCCTGGCCGTGGATCATCAGCACCCCGCCGGCGAGGACCGCGGCGATGAGCACGTTCATCGCCGGGCCGCCGAGCATCACCACGAGCTTCTTCCACCAGGCCTTCCGGTAGAAGACGCGGTCCTCGTCTCCAGCCTGGATCTCCTCCTTGGCGACGCGGCGGGCGTCCTCGACCAACGCCTGGAACGGCCCGGTGCTGGCCTTGCGCAGCCGGCGCGGGTCGTCGCCCGGCTCGGGCGGAAACATGCCGATCATCCGGACGTAGCCGCCCAGCGGGATGGCCTTGTACCCGTACTCGGTCTCGCCGCGTCGGCGCGACCAGACCGTGCGGCCGAACCCGACCATGTACTGCGTGACCTTGATCCCGAACAGTTTCGCCGGGACCAGGTGGCCGATCTCGTGCAGCGCGATCGACAGCATCAGCCCGACGGCGAAGGCCAGGATGCCGAGCACGGTCAGCCAGTCCACAGTGGCAGCGTCCCCTATCGCGTGATCTCACGGGCGCGGGCCCGGGCCCATGCCTCAGCAGCCAGAACGTCGTCGACGCTCGTGGCGTTCCCACCGTCGCCGGCTGGACCGGCACTCGCGGCGTGTTCGGCCACGACCTGGGCGACCGTGTCCACGATGGCGAGGAACGGCAGGCGCCCGTCGAGGAACGCTCCGACACACTCCTCGTTCGCGGCGTTGTAGACGGCCGGAGCGGTGCCGCCGCGTGCACCGACCTCACGTGCGAGGGAGATCGCCGGGAAGGCCGCGTCGTCGAGTGGCATGAACTCCCAGGTGGCGGCAGTGGACCAGTCGCACGCCGCTGCGACACCGGTGACGCGGTCGGGCCACGCCAGGCCCAGGGCGATCGGGATGCGCATGTCGGGCGGGCTGGCCTGTGCGAGCGTGGACCCGTCGACGAACTCCACCATGGAGTGCACCACGGACTGGGGATGGACGACGACGTCGATCGCGTCGAACGGCAGCCCGAACAGCAGGTGTGCCTCGATGACCTCCAGCGCCTTGTTGACCAGCGTCGCCGAGTTGACCGTGATCACCGGCCCCATGGACCAGGTCGGGTGGGCGAGCGCCTGCTCCGGGGTGACGTCGGCCAGCTGGTCGCGCGTGCGCCCCCGGAACGGGCCGCCGCTCGCGGTGACCACCAGGCGGCGCACCTCGTCTCGCCGCCCACCCCGCAGGCACTGGGCGAGCGCACTGTGCTCGCTGTCCACGGGCACGATCTGGCCGGGTCCGGCCGCTGCGGTCACCAGCGGCCCGCCCACGATCAACGACTCCTTGTTGGCCAGGGCCAGCGTGTGGCCCGCCTCGAGGGCGGCGAGCGTCGGCCGCAGACCGATCGACCCGGTGATGGCGTTGAGCACGACGTCGCAATCTTGCGAGGCGAGCTCGGTGGCGGCGTCGTGGCCCGCGAAGATTTTCGGCACCGCGTATTCCCCCGCGTCGAAGCCCCTCCGTTTCGCCTCGGCGTAGAAGGCGAGGAGGAGGTCCTGCGCCGCGCTCGCCCGGGCGACGGCGACGACCTCGACGCCGAGGTCGAGGGCCTGCGCAGCGAGCGCACCGGGATCGGATCCGCCGGCCGCGAGGCCGACGACCCGGAAACGGTCCGGATTGGCCCGGACCACGTCAAGCGCCTGGGTGCCGACCGAACCGGTGGATCCCAGCACGACGACCTCGCGCGGGCTGCTCATGGCTCCATTGTCGCCCCGGCAGCGGCGGCGGCGCTCCCACCGTCCGGTCTCATCACCGCGTCACCTGCCGCGTCGACCGTTGAACCGCTCCAGGTCCGCGTACGTGGGCACCGTGGGGGACGACTGCTCCGGAGGGAGACCCGGGCGCAGTTCGGCGGCGACGACCACTGACGGGGGGTGCACGCCGCGGCGGCCGGGAGCCGACGATCACGCTCCCGTGCCGCCTGCGGCGGCATCGTTCATGCCAGGGCGGGCACGTCGACCGTCAGCGTCGCCGCGTCCGCGTCGAGGGTGGCGGGCAGTCCGAGCGGAACGGTGAGCGAGCTGTCCCCGTGGCCGAACCCGAGCTCGGAGACCACCGGAACGCGGAGCCCCCGGAGCCGGTCGAGCACGACATCCTCGACCGGCTCGCAGTCCTTCCACGACCCCAGCACGACGCCTGCCACGCCGTCGAGCCAGCCGGCCCGGAGAAGGTGCGTGAGGAACCCGTCGATGCGGTAGGCCTTCTCGTCGACATCCTCGAGCAAGAGGATCCCGCCCGCCGCGTTGCGGCGTCCTGTCGTCGTGCCCACCTCCGCAGCCAGCATGCCCAGGCAGCCCCCCACGGTGATGCCGTGCGCAACCCCCGGCACCAGTGTGCGCGCGGTCGGCGATGTCATCACCCGCACCGACTCCGGCTCGAACAGCGTGCGCCGGAAGGTCTCGGCGGTCCGGTGGTCGCTGAGGAACACGTGTGCGCCGACCATCGGCGCGTGCAACGTCGCGACGCCGAGTTGCGTCGCGACGGCCTCGTGCAGCGCGGTGATGTCGCTGTAACCGGCGAGCACCTTGGGTGTGACGGCGCGCATTGCCGACCAGTCCAGCCGGTCGAGGATCCGTTGCACGCCGTACCCGCCGCGGGCGCAGAGCACGGCCGCCACCGACGGGTCGAGCCAGGCATGCTGCAGGTCGCCGGCCCGTTCGGCGTCGCCGCCGGCGAGGTAGGCGAACCGGCCGTGCACGTCCAGCACGTGTGGTGCGACGACGACGTCGAGTCCCCAGTCGCGCAGGATCGCACAGCCGGCGTTCAGCCGGTCCTTCGGAACCGGGCCGCTCGGCGCGACCACGACGACGCGGTCGCCCGGTTCCAGTCGCCGCGGCCGGCTCAGCTCCGCAACGCCCACGTCCCGTCCTCTCCGACCGCCGGGGGCGACAGGAAGCGGTCCAGCACGCGGACGCCGAAGTGGAGGGCATCGACGGGTACCCGCTCGTCCACACCGTGGAACAGCGCGTTGTAGTCGAAGCCCGGCGGCAGCCGCAGCGGCGAGAAGCCGTACCCCGCGACTCCCAGCCGGGAGAAGTGCTTGGCATCGGAGCCGCCGCCCAGGAAGAACGGCACGACGTGACTGCCGGGATCCTCGGCGAGGATGGCGGCGCTCATCTCCGCAAAGATCGGCGAGTCGGCCGGCGCCTGCAACGACACCCCGCGATGGGTGAACTCCCACTCCACCGACGGTCCGGTCAACTCGTCCAACGTGGTGCGGAACTCGTCGTCACCACCGGGTACCACCCGGCCGTCGACGTGGGCGACCGCCGTCGCGGGGACGACGTTGACCTTGTAGCCGGCCTGGAGCATCGTCGGTCTCGCACTGTTGCGTAGAGCATTCTCGACGATGACGCGCGCCGGACCGAACCGGTCGACCGCAGTCTCGATGGCCGGTCCGGCGTCGTCCGGGCCGACCGGCACGCCCACGGCGCGCCCGATCGCAACCAGGGCAGCACGCACCGTCGGCGTCAGGCGCATCGGCCACACGTGGGCGTCGATCCGGGCGACCGCCGCCGCCAGCGCCCCGACGGCGTTGGACGGGTTGACTTTCGACGCGTGCCCCGCCCGGCCGTGAGCCGTCAGCCGCAGCCACGCGGTGCCGCGCTCACCCGCCCCGATCGGGTAGATCCGCACTCCGTCCCCCGCGTGCACGGTATAGGCACCGGACTCGCCGATGCCCTCCGTGCAGCCGGCGAAGACATCAGGATGGTGGGCGACCAGCCACGAGGCGCCGTAGGTCGCGCTGTCCTCCTCGTCCGCGGTGAAGGCGAGCACGATGTCACGGCGCGGGCGGCGGCCCTCCCGGGCCCAGCACCTGACGACGGCGAGCACCATCGCGTCCATGTTCTTCATGTCGACGGCGCCACGGCCCCACACCACACCGTCTCGGACCTCCCCCGAGAACGGCGGGACGGTCCAGTCCGCAGCCTCGGCCGGCACGACGTCGAGATGGCCGTGCACGAGCAACGCGTCCAGGCCCGGCTCCGAACCCGGTATGCGTGC
>DATFBR010000083.1:0-10730 GCA_035253685.1 Jiangellaceae bacterium | reverse complement strand
GGACGACCGCTGGCGCCTCGGCGAGGGCGAGGGCCACCTCCGCACTTCCTCGAAACGCCTCGACGACCACCTGGTAGGGCATCGCCGCGACCGGGTCGCTACGACCGACGAGGAGGGCCGAATCGTCGTTCGCGACTTGTGCCAATTCGGCGACCAGCCTGGTCTTTCCGACCCCCGCTTCGCCGGAGATGAGCACGACGTGTCGGCCACCTCCCGATACGGCCTCCCACCGGGCACGCAGTCGCTGCAGCTCAGCGGAGCGCCCCACCATGGGGGTGCGTCGAGCGGCCACGAAGAGCGCGTCGGGAGGCTTCGATGGCGGGTGCACGGCCGCGTCGCTGTCGGTGTGCGGCAGGCGGGACCACTCGTCCGGCAACAGCAACGAGGGGTCGTGGCGCAGGATCGCCGTCTCCAGTTCCACGAGCGCGGGACCCGGGTCCAGGCCGAGCTCGTCGGCAAGCCGCTGCCGGGCGGACGAGAACGCGGCGAGCGCGTCGACCTGGCGGCCGCACCGGTACAGCGCGAGCATGAGCTGACCGCACAGGCGCTCGCGGAACGGGTGCGCCGCCACGAGTTGGTCGAGCTCGGCCACCACGCTGTTGTGCCGACCCAGTTGGAGGTCAGCGTCGATGCGGGATTCCAGGGTCGCCAGCCGTAGCTCGTCCAACCGGGTGGCCTCCGACTGCGCGTACCCCGGGCTGCCGAGGTCCTCGAGCACGTCGCCACGCCACAGCTCCAGGGCGGAGCGGAGCAGCTGCACGGCCTGCTCCGGCTTCGCGAGGCCGAGGGCCTCTTGGCCCAGTCCGGCGAGTCGCTCGAATCGGGACGAGTCGACCAAGTCCCGATCCAGGACGAGACCATAGCCGGAAGGGCGCGTGACCAGTGACTCCTCGGGCCCTGCCGCCGCCAGACGCTGCCGCAGGCGTGAGACATGCGTGCGCAGGGTGACGTCGGCGCTGGCCGGAGGCGCACCGTCCCACAGCTCGTCGATGAGGCGGCTCGCGGGCACGAACTGGTTCAGGTGCAGGAGCAGCATCCCCAGGAGATCGCGCTGTTTCCGGCCTCCGAGATCGACTCGGCTGCCATCCTCGCCGACCGCTTGCAGCGGACCAAGGATGCCGAACCGAGGCGTCGTTGTCGACCCGTGCTCGGCGCCGCCTGGTGACCGCTGTGTCGGAGCAGTCACGTCGTCCCCCACGTACGGACGTTACACCGGCCCGCGGCGGGCCACGCGGGCCTCGGGCAGCTACGACACTCGCGACGGGACGCGCGTCACTCCGGCGGGTCCGCGAGCGTGTCGGAACGCCATGGCGCGCGCCACTCCGGGGCTTGCCAGCCGTCCATGACGTAGATCCGCTCGCGTACGACCTTGTCACCTCGGAACTCGAGCAGTTGAACCCCGTACTGCCAGGGACCGCCGTTGTAGCTGATCGAGCACTCGACCACAGCCAGGTCGTCGCGTACGGTCATCCGTCGGATCCGGAAGCGCACGTCGGCCGGGTACCGGCGGCGCCACTCCCGGAAGTTCGCAACGCCTTCGAAACGCTCTCCCGACTGCGGAAACTCCAGCACCGCGTCGTCGTGGTAGATCTCGTGTGCGCGGTCAACATCCTTGCTCACGTACTCCCAGTGCCACCGCACCTGGTCGAGCAGAACCGACTGATCGGGCATTCGACCCCCCTGACTCCTCCGCTGACGGTAGGGGCTCCGCCGGGCCCGATGGGACCACTCTTCCTGTTTCCACAGCCCGATTTCCGGGCTATCGACGGCCGGACGAATGGTCTAGGTTCAGTGCGAAGCGACTCCCGACACAGGAGAGGTTCCCCTGCCGTGACGGACGCGCCACCTCCTGAAGGCGACGATCAGTCCAAGATCGACACGTCGATTCCCCACTCGGCCCGCATCTGGAACTACTGGCTGGGCGGAAAGGACAACTTCGCGATCGACCGCCAAGTGGGTGATCAGGTTCTCCTGATCTTTCCCGACATCGGGTACCTGGCCCGGTCGGTACGCGCGTTCCTCGCGCGTACCGTCACCTACCTCGCCGCCGAGGGGGGCGTGCGGCAGTTCCTCGACATCGGCACCGGCCTGCCGACGAAGAACAACACACATGAGGTCGCGCAGTCGATCGCACCGGAAAGTCGCATCGTCTACGTCGACAACGACCCGCTCGTGCTGGCCCACGCCCGAGCCCTGCTCACCAGCACCCCGGAGGGCCGTACCGACTACATCGACGCCGACGCGCGTGACACCGACAAGATTCTGCAGGAAGCCGCCAGGACGCTCGATTTCACGCAACCGGTCGCGATCACGATGCTCGGTGTGCTGGGGCACATCCTCGACGACGACGAGGCGATCGCGATCGTCGACCAGTTGCTGGACGCCGTGCCGTCCGGCAGCTATCTGGCGGTCACCGACCCCACTCACAGTGAGTCGATGGATGCGCTGCTTCAGCAGTGGAACCAGTTCGGCGAACCCAAGATGACCGCGCGTGACCCCGAGCAGATCGCCCGGTACTTCGACCGGCTCGAGATGGTCGAGCCCGGAATGGTTCCGGTGTCGAAGTGGCGGCCCGATCTCGGCGATGTCAAGGTCAACGGAGAGCCGCGTCCCGAGGCCGACCCGCTCGGCGCCCTCGGACGCAAGCCCTGAGACAGGGGTATACGCCGCTCGCGATGCGTGTGCTTCGGTTCCATTGCGATCAATCTCGCCTCCGCCGATGAATTGGGCGGGTCCGCTGTCTCTCAACCAACGACAGCGAACACGAGACGGGAGGACACGCCGCCATGCGCCAGCTTGTCGTCTGCAACATCATGTCCCTGGATGGCTACTACGAGGGCCCGGGTAAGAACGTGATGGTCCTGTCCATGGATCCATCCTTCGATGCCTACAACCTCGAACGGATCCGAGCGGCAGACACGGTGCTGCTCGGGCGGAGGTCATACCAGGCCTTCAGCGGGTTCTGGCCGGCCATGGCCGACGACGCCGACGCGCCCGAGGTGCACCGCGAATTTGCGAAGATCTACAACAGGGTGGACAAGGCCGTCGTCACGGACACGTTCACACCGCATCCGGACTCGCCGTGGCACGACACCACCACCGTGGTCCCCCGCGCCGGCGCGGAGCACTGGCTCGCCGATCTCAAGCAACGCCCCGGAGGCGAGATCCTCAGCTTCGCGAGCCGGATGCTGTGGAACCACCTCCTCGCCGAAGGGTTGGTGGACGAACTCCATCTCGTCGTCGGCCCAGCGGTGCTCGGCGACGGCACGCCGATCTTCGCCGCGCCCGTATCCGGCTCGAGCCTGCTGGACACGCGCCGTTTCGAGGGTTCGGACAACGTGGTCCTTCGATACGCCGCTGCCGGGGCCTGACCCGGGCTCAGCAGCAGCCGTCCGTGCATGCCTCCGGAGGACAGTCCAGGTCGTCACAGCAGGCGCCGGACACCACCAGCTCGTCAGTCACATTGCTCACCTCCCTCCGCGCACCACGTACCGGGCAAAGGATCAGGGCAGTCCGAGGTGGGCAGCCGGGACACCATGTCGACGAGCTCGTTCCTCAACGTCGACAACCGCGTGAGTTCCGCGTCGATCTCGTCGATCCGACGGCGAAGGAGCTGCTCGGCAGGTTCGCAGGGACACTCGCCCGTGTCGCGGACGCTCAACAGGTCCGAGATCTCCCGCAGCCGCAGGCCGAGGCGCTGGCACCCCTGGATGAACCGGAGCCGGTCCACCGCGCGGTCGTCGTAGAGCCGGTAGCCGGCCGGACTGCGCGGTGGCGCCGGGAGCAGGCCCGAGCGTTCGTAGTAGCGCACCGCGTCCCCGCTGATGCCTACCTCCGCAGCCAGGGCAGCGACCGTCAAGGCGGTACCGCGCGGTTTGCTTCGCAGCTGCAGGCTCATGCCCTCGACGGTAGACCTTGGAGCACGGTCCAAGGTCAAGGCCGGCACGGGATTGACCGTAAGCCGCCCGGGTAGGTGACCATCGAGGAGGCAGCAGCGATGTCTGTTACGGCATTCCAGGATCTACCCCTTGCCGACCGCGACCGGGCGTGGGACGGAGACGCGGCCGAAAGTAGGGTCCGGGCGTGGGCCAACGCGGAGGGCGGGCCGAACGAGAAGTACCGCGACGCGCACGTCTGGTACGACAGTGAGAAGAAGGACAACTTCACGGCATACAAGCTATTGATCGCCGACGTGGTGGACGGCCGCCTCAAGGCAGTGCCACGCGGAATCATGGCAGCAGCGGCCGTCATGCAGGGCTCCAGAGGAGGCGTCGATCTTCCTCGGAAGGACGTCGATCGGGTCAAGAGCCACCTGGCGAAGTACTACGCCAAGATGGACGACACCGCACCCTGGGACGACGACTGACGGTCGTCCCACTCAGTTCGCCGACAAATGACCGGGCGTGTGAGTACCGTCGAGCGATGTGTGGCCTCGGGTGAACGAACTGCGCACCCTGGGACTTGGTGTACCCGGCGCCATGCGGGCCGAGCTCAACTCGCTCGTTGTCACCGGGACCAAGACGGCGACAGCGGGACTGCGGGCCGAGTACGAGAGCGAGGGTGAGGAACTCGAGCGGGTGGGCGAGCACCTCGTCCTGGTGGATGACGACGACGCGCCCGTGGGCCTCGTCGAGGTCACGGCGGTGAGCGTGGTCCCGTTCGGTCAGGTGCGATGGGAGTTCGCCGACGCGGAGGGCGAGGGGTTCACCTCCATTGAGCACTGGCGCGAAGCGCACGCCCAATTCTGGGCGGGGCAGGGCGTGGACGTCGACGACGACACGGAGATCGTCTGCATCCGCTTCGTCCTGACCTCGAGCGAGGTGTAGGCCGGCATCTACCATCGCCTGGTGGCTGTCGACGCAGTGATCTTCGACTGGGGCGGGACGCTCACGCCGTGGCACACCGTCGACCTGGCCGAGCAGTGGCGGGTATACGCCCGTGTCGTCGCACCCGAGGACGTGGACGCCGTGGCGCTCGCACTGTTCACCGCCGATGAGCGCGCGTGGGAGGCTGCCCGTCTCCACCAGCGTTCGGCGACATTCACGGACGTCCTGTCGGCCGCCGGCATCCCGTACGACGAGGATGCGGTGCGGGCGCTGCGCGAGTTCTGGGAGCCGCATACGTTCACCGATCCGGACGTACCGGAATTGTTCGCCGGCCTGCACGACCGCGATATCCGGGTTGGCGTGCTGTCCAACACGATCTGGCCGCGGGCCTGGCACGAGGACGTCTTCGCCCGGGACGGCGTGCTCGATCTGGTCCACGGCGCCGTGTACACGTCCGAGATCGCCCACACGAAGCCACACGCCGAGGCCTTCCGTGCCGCGATGTCGGCGGTTGGCGTCGCCGATCCCGGGCGCTGCGTCTTCGTCGGCGATCGGCCGTACGACGACATCTCCGGTGCGCGCGCGGTGGGCATGCGAGCGGTGTTGGTCCCACACTCGGAGATCCCGGCCGGCCAGCAGATGCCGGTGGACGTGTCGCCCGACGCCGTCGTCCACCGCCTCTCCGACGTCGTCGTGCATGTCGACTCGTGGCAAGTCGCCGCGTAGGTCCCTCACCCCACGGCATGCTTTGCCCATGACCAAGCCGGCGTACGACTTCTCCGACCTCCGCGCGCTCTACATCAACTGCACGCTCAAGCGTTCGCCAGAGATCTCTCACACGGCGGGCCTGATGGTCGTCAGCACGGCGATCATGCGACAGCACGGCGTCCACGTCGACGAGGTCCGTGCCGTCGATCACGATCTTGCCCCGGGCGTGCAGCCGGACATGACCGAGTTCGGCTTCGATCGCGACGACTGGCCCAGCATCTACCAGACCGTGCGAGACGCCGACATCCTGGTGATCGCCACGCCGATCTGGCTCGGCGACAAGTCCAGCATGTGCACTCGCGTGATCGAGCGGTTGTACGCCAACTCCGGCGAGCTCAACGACGCCGGCCAGTACGCCTACTACGGGAAGGTCGGCGGCGTGATCGTCACCGGCAACGAGGACGGCATAAAGCATGTGGCGATGAACGTCCTCTACTCCCTGCAGCACCTCGGCTGCGTCATCCCACCGCAGGCCGACGCGGGCTGGATCGGCGAGGCCGGGCCCGGACCGTCGTACCTGGACGAGGGATCGGGTGGGCCGGAGAACGAGTTCACCCAGCGCAACACCGTGTTCATGACGTGGAACCTCATGCACCTGGCCAAGATGATCAAGCTCGTCGGCGGCATCCCCGAGCACGGCAACTCACGCGCGGCGTGGGACGGCGGCGCCCGCTTCGATCACCCCAACGTCGACGACCACCCGGCCTGACCCGCCCACCGCCCCCGCCTTCTTGTGGCTGTCTTTCAACGCCTCCCTATGCCCCGAGGCGTTGATTTCCCGCCACATGATGCGGAGTCGGCTTGCGTCAAGTTACTCGCTGGTAGCATCATCTTGTTACTAGCGAGTAGCGCACGACGTCGAGCCGGAGTGCAGGCGATGGGTCACTACAGGTCGAACCTCCGCGACATCGAGTTCACCCTGTTCGAGGTGCTCGGACGCGGCGAGGTGCTCGGGCACGGACGGTACGCCGACATCGACCTCGACACCGCCCGCAGCATCCTGGCTGGCGTCGACCGCTTGGCGCGAGAGCAACTCTCCGATTCCTACGCGGACGCCGACCGCAACCCTCCCGTCTTCGATCCGACCACCGGCACCGTCACCCTGCCCGACGCGTTCAAGAAGACCTTCCGGGCCCTCATGGACGCGGAGTTCTACCGCTTTGCCCTGCCACGCGAACTCGGCGGCCAGCCGGTGCCTCCCTCGCTCTACTGGGCCGGAGCCGAGCTCATCCTGGGCGCCAACGCCGCCGTCTGGATGTACGGCACCGGCCCATCGTTCGCCGCGACCATCTGGCGCAACGGCACAGAGGCGCAGAAGCGGATCGCCGAGATCATGCTCGAGCGCGGGTGGAGCGCGACGATGGTGCTCACCGAGCCCGACGCCGGCTCCGACGTCGGCGCCGCGCGTACCAAGGCTTATAGAAACGACGACGGCACCTGGCGCATCGTGGGCGTGAAGCGGTTCATCACCTCTGGCGACCACGACCTGACCGAGAACATCGTCCACCTCGTGCTGGCGCGCCCGGTCGGGGTGGACGGCGCAGGCGGCCCCGGCACCAAGGGCCTGTCGCTGTTCATCGTCCCCAAGCACCGTTTCAACCTGCAGACCGGTGAGCTGCTCGCACGCAACGGCGTGCACACGACCAACGTCGAGAAGAAGATGGGCCTCAAGGCGTCGGTGACCTGCGAACTGACCTTCGGGGACGGAGAACCGGCAGTCGGTTACCTGCTCGGCGACGTCCACAACGGCATCGCCCAGATGTTCAAGGTCATCGAGTACGCCCGGATGATGGTCGGCGCCAAGGCCATTGCGACGCTGTCGTCGGGCTACCTCAACGCCCTCGAGTTCGCAAAGGAGCGTGTCCAGGGCGCCGACCTGACCCGCGCCGACGACAAGACGGCGCCGCGCGTCGCGATCACCCACCATCCCGACGTCCGGCGCTCACTGATGACGCAGAAGTCACATGCCGAGGGCATGCGCGCCCTGGTCCTCTACACGGCGACCATGCAGGACCGCATCTACCAGGCCCGCAGCGACGGCACCGTCGACGAAACGGCCGAACGCGTCAACGACCTGCTACTTCCCATCGTCAAGGGCTACGGCTCCGAGCGCTCGTGGGTGCTGCTCGGCTCGGAGACGCTGCAGACGTTCGGCGGCTCGGGCTTCCTGCAGGACTACCCGATCGAGCAGTACGTCCGCGACGCCAAGATCGACACACTCTACGAGGGCACGACCGCGATCCAGGGCCTGGACCTGTTCTTCAGGAAGATCATCAAGGACAAGGGCCAGGCCATCGGCTGGTTGTCCGGCCAGATCCAGCAGTCGATCACCGCCGAGATCGGTGGCGGCCGCCTCAAGGTCGAGCGTGAACTGCTCGCCAAGGCACTCGAGGACGTGCAGGGCATTCTCGCCGCCATGGTCGGCTTCCTCATGTCCGCCGACCCCAGCACGGAGAACGGCGACCTGCGCAACGTCTACAAGGTCGGCCAGAACACCACGCGGCTCCTGCTGGCCATCGGTGATCTCGTCATCGCGTGGCTGTTGATCCGCCAGGCTGTGGTCGCACTGGAGAAGCTCGACGGCGACCTGGCGGCTAGGGAGCGGGCCTTCTACGAAGGCAAGATCGGCGCCGCACAGTTCTTCGCCCGCCAAGTCCTTCCCCGGCTCTCGGCCGAGCGGACAGTCACGGAGGCGACGGACAACGCGCTCATGGACCTGGACGAGGCCGCCTTCTAGCCGACGCGTCGGCAGCCCGCGCGGCGTGGGATGCGCCTCCGCCTTTCGTGGCGCACCTCGGGCAGCGGGGGCGTCGCTGATCCGCCGACCGTGAAGCCCGATCAGTCGCCGCTCACTGGTTCCAGGACCACCACGGGGATGCGCCGATTCGCGGCTCGCCGCTCGTAGGCTGCTCGTCCTGGGTAGAGCTCCAGGTCCCGCCGCCACAAGCGGTCCCGTTCGTCGCCGATGGCCTCACGCGCCCGGACGCGATGCACGACACCCCCCACCGTGACCGCGGCTGCGGGATTGGCGCGCAGGTTGTAATACCAGGCGGGAGCATGGCGCTGGCCCCAATTCGATGCGATGACCACCACATTGCCGGCATCAGGCATGCCGATGACCGGCGACGTACGCTGCTGCCCAGTCCTGGCTCCGGTCGTCGTCAGGATGACCACGGGAAGCCCGGTAAACCAACCAGAGGGGGTGTAGCGGCCGCGGGTGAGGCGGTAGCCGAGCCGGTCGATGTGATGGAGTACGCGACGGTAGAGCCAGGACACCGGAGCCGTGGCCGCTGACCAGCGCAGAAACTGCTGAATGGGGTTCGCTTCGTGATACGTCACGGTTCCGCCTCGGATGCTTTCAACCAGCCGCACCCCTCTTCCCGGGTAGCGGCGAGCGCCCGGGCGGTCTCGCACCCGCCGGAAACAACGCCCTACTCGGTGTCGAACACCATCATCGACTTCGTTCTCAGCCTCCGTCGCCCGCCGCAAGCCGTCAACACCATGCGCGCGCTCCTGTGGGCCAGGACGGTGGTTGTGGACGTCGAACCACGCGTTGCCTCGAGACGGGAACCGGTTGCCCGCAGGATCGTCGTACCGATCGTCACGATCACCCGTCCGCGAGCCGCGCTGCCCGGTTGTAGAGGTAGCGCTGCTGCGGAGAGCTGATCGCCCGCCGGGCGGCGGCGTGGTAGGCGTCGCGCGCCGTCACCCGGTCGCCGGCCAGTTCGAGCAGGTGCGCGCGGACCGCATGCAGCCGGTGATCGTCGGCGACCCGCTCGTCGGCCTCGAGCCCGTCGAGCAGGTCAAGGCCCGCTCGAGGACCGTGGACCATGGCCACCGCGACCGCGTGGTTCAGCGCCACGACGGGGTTGTCGGACGTCTGCATCAACAGCTCGTACAGCGCCAGGATCTGGGGCCAGTCGGTCGCCTCGGCACGTGGGGCTTCATCGTGGATCGCGGCGATTGCCGCCTGGAGCTGGTACGGGCCGGTCGCACCGCGCGGCAGCGCTTCGGTGATCAGTGCCACACCCTCCGCGATGTCATCCGCGTTCCAGAGACGCCGATCCTGCTCCGCCATCGGGACCAGGGCGCCGTCCGGCCCGGTCCGCGCCGGCCGCCGCGCGTCGGTGAGCAGCATGAGCGCCAGCAGCCCCGTCACCTCGCCGTCCTCGGGCAACACCCGATGGAGGATGCGAGCCAGCCGGATGGCCTCAGCCGTCAGCTCGACGCGGTGCAGCTGCGGTCCCGACGTAGCGACGTAGCCTTCATTGAAGATCAGGTAGAGCACGTGCAGGACCGCACCGAGCCGTTCGGCCCGCTCCGCGTCAGCGGGTAGCCCGAACGGAACACCGCTGGCCTTGATGCGCTGCTTGGCCCGGCTGATGCGCCGGGCCATGGTCGCCTCGGGCACCAGGAATGCGCGGGCGACCTCCCCGGTCGTCAAGCCGCCGACGGCCCGCAAGGTGAGCGCGATCTGCGACGACGGCGACAGTGACGGGTGGCAGCACATGAACAGCAGGACGAGCGTGTCGTCGGAATCCGGTGCCGGCCGGTCGGCGGGCGGTGCCAGCAACTGCTCCGGAAGCGTCCAGGTGGCGACGGCGTCCTCCCGATGCCGGCGCGCCTGATCGCTGCGCAGCAGGTCGGTCAGCCGGCGCGAGGCCACCGTGATGAGCCAGGCGCGAGGATTGTCCGGCAGACCCTGGTCGGGCCACTGCGTGGCGGCGGCGATCAGGGCCTCCTGCACGGCGTCCTCGGCGGTGTCGAAGTGCCCGTAGCGCCGAACCACCGCGCCGAGGACCTGCGGCGCCAGTCTGCGCAACAGATCCTCGACGCGCTCTCCGGTCATGGCGGTCGTCAGGTCTCCAGCTCCTCGACACCATCGAGGATCGGCCGTACGTCCACGTAGGCCCCGCTCACGTCCCCCGGGCTCGGGCTCTTCGTGATGCGAGCGGCGATCTCGGTGGCCCGGTCGAAGCTCTCACACTCGACGATCGTGTAACCCGCGAGCACCTCTTGCGTCTCGGGGTACGGCCCATCGGTTACCACGGGGACCCCGTTCTGCAGCCCGTGGATCCTCCTCGTGTGGATGGGGGCGGCCAGGCCGCGGGCATCGACGAATTCTCCGGACTCGAC
>DATFBR010000082.1:0-13297 GCA_035253685.1 Jiangellaceae bacterium | reverse complement strand
CCGCCGCCGTCAGGCTGGCCGGAAAGGTCCGCCGCACGCCGGTCCTCGAGTTGCGCGGCGAGGACTTCGGCGTCGCTGCCCGCGTCGTCCTGAAGTTGGAGCACATGCAGCACACGGGGTCGTTCAAGCCGCGAGGTGCGCTCCATGCGCTGCTCACTCGGGACATTCCACCGGCCGGCGTCGTGGCTGCGTCCGGCGGCAACCATGGGGCCGCGGTTGCATGGGCGGCTGCCCGTCTCGGCGTGCCGGCGACCATCTTCGTGCCTGCGACCTCGCCCCCCGCCAAGGCTGCACGCATCGCCTCGTACGGGGCGCGGGTGCACGTCGTCGAGGGCTTCTATGACGAGGCGATGGTCGCGGCACAGACGTACGCGGCGGATCTCGATGTGACGAGCGTGCACGCCTTCGACGAGCCGGCAGTGGTCGCCGGCCAGGGCACCCTCGGACTCGAAGTACGCGAGCAGGTGCCGGACGCGTCCGCGGTGCTCGTCACCGTCGGCGGCGGAGGACTGGCCGCGGGTGTGACCCTCGCGTGTCGGGACGGTGGGCCGTCCGTCGTGCCGATCGAGCCGGACTCGTGCCCCACGCTCGCCGCTGCACTTGATGCCGGCGGTCCGGTGGATGTCGCGGTCGGCGGGATTGCGGCCGACAGCACGGGTGCTCGCCGGGCCGGCCAGATCGGCTTCCAGGTGTTCCGAGAGGCGGCGATCGGCGTGCGCAGCGTCCCCGACGAGGCCATCGTCGCTGCTCAGCACGTCCTTTGGGAACGTTGCCGCATCGCCACCGAGCCCGGCGGGGCCGTGGCCTGCGCCGGGCTGCTCGCCGGTGCGTTCGTTCCGGAACCCGGCGGCACGGTGGTCGTCGTGATCTGCGGTGCGAACACGGCGACCCTGCCGTGATCGCGCATGTTCCGACCTCCTTGCCTATCGGGTTCTGCAGGAGGCGTTGACAACGCCCTACGCCTGCGCGCCGCACACGCGTCGAGGCCTCCCGACCACCCGCCTCGACATGTCAGGCGCTGCCTTCGCCGGGCGCTGCCTTGGGCCGCCGGCCGGTCTCCTGCTCCCAGCCGGTCAACTGCCGCTCGAGGGCCTTCATGATCTCGAACACCTGGTTCGGCGGCACCCGGACCCGGGCCACGATCTGGGCCTGCGCGGTCGCGACCGGCTTGCCGTCCTCGCCTTCCACCACCGACGGCGGCCGGGCCAGGGCCGCGAAGTCGAAGGTGAACACGTCGTTGGTGTGCCACACACTGACGAAGTCCGCGTACACGCCGGGCACCTGCTCGTCGGGCATCGACACCCGCATCTGCGGCTGGCTCATCCCACCAGCATGCAACCTGCGCCATAGAGTCGGCCATCGTGACCTATCCGCCCGCACCCCGCGGCGACGACGCCGACGTCCTGCACGGGGTGGCAGTGCCCGACCCGTACCGGCGCCTGGAGGACCCGGCCGATCCGACCACCGTGGACTGGTCGCGAGCCCAAGACGACCTGCTCGACAGCCACCGGGCCGGCTGGCGTGCCCGCAAGCGCCTGCACGACCGGCTCACCGAACTGCTGGGCACCGGCTCGGTCGGCACGCCGGCATGGCGCGGTGAGCGCGCGTTCCACACCCGGCGCACGGCCGACCAGGAGCACGCCGTGCTGCTGACCGTCGACGCCGAAGGCGCCGAACGCATCCTGGTCGACCCGACCGCCGTGGACCCGACCGGTGCCACGACGCTGGACACCTGGCAGCCCTCCCGCGAGGGCGACCTGCTGGCCTACCAGCTCTCTGTCGGTGGCACCGAGGAGTCGGTGTTGCGGGTCCTCCACGTCGGCACCGGGCAGGACGTCGACGGCCCCATCGACCGGGCCCGCTACTCCCCCGTCGCATGGCTGCCGGGCGGCGCCGCGTTCTACTACGTCCGGCGGCTGGCACCGGCCCTCGTACCCGCCGGAGAGGAGCAGTACCACCGTCGGGTCTACCTGCACCGGCTCGGCGACGACCCGGCCGAGGACGTCGAGATCTTCGGCGTGGGCCTGCCGGTGACCACGTACTTCGGGGTGTCGGTCAGCCGGGACGGGCGATGGCTGGCCGTGACCGCCGCCGAGGGGACGGCACCGCGCGACGACGTGTGGCTGGCGGACCTCGACGCGTCCGACCCGACGTCGCCCGCGCTCGTCCCCGTCCAGGTCGGCGTCGACGCCCGGCTGTACCCGCACGTCGGCCGCGACGGCCGCCTGTACCTCTGGACCGATCGAGACGCACCTCGGGGTCGGCTGGCGGTGACCGATCCGGCCCACCCCGGCCCGGAGAACTGGACCGACCTGCTGCCGGAGGACCCGCACGCCGTTCTCGACGACTTCGCGATACTCGACGACCTCGACGGGCCGGTGCTGATGGCGACATGGACGAGGCACGCGATCTCCGAGGTCAGCGTGCACGACCTCGCGTCCGGTGAACGGACCGGGGCCGTGGACCTGCCCGGGCTGGGCTCCGTCGGCGGCCTGTCCGAGCGGCCCGAGGGCGGACACGAGACCTGGTTCGCCTACACCGACCACACGACGCCGGGGCGGGTGCTCTGTTACGACGCGGCGTCGGGGAACCTCAGCACGTGGGCCCAGAGCCCCGGTGTGGTCCAGCTCCCCGCCGTCAGCGCGCAGCAGGTGACCTACCGATCGGCGGACGGCACCGAGGTCCGGATGGTGATCGTCTCGCCGGATGGGCGACCCGAGCGTCCACGGCCGGCCGTGCTCTACGGCTACGGCGGGTTCAACGTGTCACTGACGCCCGCGTTCTCGGCGAGCATCCTCACCTGGGTCGAGGCCGGCGGGGTCTGGGCGGTGGCGGGCCTGCGCGGCGGCGCCGAGGAGGGCGAGACGTGGCACCGGGCCGGAATGCGCGAGCACAAGCAGAACGTCTTCGACGATTTCCACGCCGCCGCCGAGTTCCTGCTGGCGGCCGGATGGACGACGCCGGCGCAGCTCGGCATCTCCGGCGGCTCCAACGGGGGTTTGCTGGTCGGAGCCGCCCTCACCCAGCGGCCGGAGCTCTACCGGGCGGCGGTCTGCTCGGCGCCGCTGCTGGACATGGTCCGCTACGAGAGGTTCGGGCTGGGTGCCACCTGGAGCGACGAGTACGGCACCACCGAGGATCCCGAGCAGCTCGGCTGGCTGCTGTCGTACTCGCCGTACCATCACGTCTGCGACGGCGTCCGTTACCCGGCGGTGCTGTTCACCGTCTTCGACGGCGACACCCGCGTCGACACCATGCACGCGCGCAAGATGTGTGCTGCTCTGCAGGGGGCCACATCGGCGGAGCCGGCGCAGCGGCCGGTGCTGATCCGGGCCGAGGGGGACGTGGGCCACGGCGCCAGGGCGGTGTCGCGCACCGTTGACCTGGCCGCCGACCAGCTGGCCTTTCTCGCCGACCAGCTCGGCCTCGAACCGGCGGACATGCTCTAGCGTTGCCGACGATGGTCGCGATCCTCCCGGTCCAGGACGAGCCGGACCGGTTCACCCAGCAGTGGTGGACCGACGTCCTGCTCGGCAATCCGCTGAAGCTGGTCGGGCTGGTACTCCTGGGCGTGGTGGTGCGGTACGTCCTGCACCGGCTCATCGACCGGCTGGTCGTGCGGGCGGCGCAGTCCGAGCCACCCAAGCGGATGCTGGGCTCGCGGCGTGCCGCCCAGATGGTCTTCGGCGGAACGGGCGTCTACTCCGAGCGCCGAGCACTGCGGGCGACGACGCTGGGCTCGCTGCTCAAGAGCATCGTGACCGCGGTCATCGGCGTCATCGTCGTGGTGATGGCCCTGGACATCCTCGGCTACCCGGTCGCACCGTTGCTCGCCTCCGCGGGCATCGCCGGCATCGCGCTGGGGTTCGGCGCTCAGAACCTGGTCAAAGACTTCCTGTCCGGCATCTTCATGCTGCTGGAGGACCAGTACGGTGTCGGCGACGTCATCGACATGGGCGAGGCGGCCGGCACGGTGGAGGCAGTGGGGCTGCGGGTCACGCGCTTGCGGGCGGTCGACGGGACGGTCTGGTACGTGCGCAACGGCGAGGTCATCCGGGTGGGCAACTCCAGCCACGGCTGGGCCCGTGCCGTCCTCGACGTCAGGATCGCCTACGAGGAGGACACCGACCGGGCCCGGGCACTGTTGCTCGGCGTCGCCCGTGACCTCGCCGCCGACCCGGAGTGGAGCGATTCGGTCCTGGAGGAGCCGGAGGTGTGGGGCGTCGAGGACCTGGCCGCCGACTCCGTCGTCCTCCGGCTCGTGGTCAAGACCGAGCCGCTCGAGCAATGGAAGCTGGCCCGCGAGCTGCGCGAGCGGATCAAGCAGGCCTTCGACACCGAGGGCATCGACATACCCCACCTCAGCCCTGCGCCGCCGCCCCGGCCACCGGCCTGATCCGGTGCCGCCGGCCCGGAGCGCGAACTCAGGCCAGGGTGGCCTCGAGGGTGATCGGCGTCGCCCGGAGGGCCTGACTGACCGGGCAGCCCACCCTCGCCTCCTCCGCGGCCGCCTGGAAGTCGTCCGCGCTCGTGCCGGGCACCTCGCCGCGCACGGTCAGGTGGATACCGGTGATACCGGTGCCGGGCTCGAAGGTGACCGCGGCCGTGGTCCGCAGTGACGCCGGTGGCGTGCCGGCCTTGGCCAGCCCGTTCGAGAGCGCCATCGAGAAGCACGAGGAGTGCGCCGCGGCGATGAGCTCCTCCGGCGACGTGCGCCCGCCGGGGTCCTCCGTCCGCGATGCCCAGGTGATGTCGTAGGTTCCGAGTCCGGACGACTCGAGCGTCACCTGTCCGGCGCCCTCGAACAGCGAACCTGCCCACTGAGCCGTGGCGGTGCGGGTGGCGGCCATGCGTACTCTCCTCTGCGGTGGGTCGGGATGTGACGGACGGCCCCATCTTGCCCGTACCGACGGCGGCCGGACAGCCACTGAGACAATGGCCAAGTGAGTCAGCGGCAGGCCGAGACCTTCTACGACGCGGTCGGTGGCCACGAGACCTTCCGACGGCTCGTGCACCGCTTCTACCGAGGCGTCGTCGACGACCCGGTGCTGCGGCCGATCTATCCCGAGCAGGACCTGCGGCCGGCGGAGGAACGGCTGCGGATGTTCCTGGAGCAGTACTGGGGCGGGCCCACCACGTACTCCGAGCAGCGTGGCCACCCACGACTGCGAATGCGGCACGCCCCGTTCAAGATCAACCCTGCTGCACGTGAACGGTGGCTGCACCACATGCGCATCGCAGTCGAATCCCTCGACCTCCCGCACGCGCAGCACGAGATGCTCTGGGACTACCTCTGGCGCGCCGCACATTCGATGGTCAACACGTTCGACGAGTGAGTCGGGGCTTCGGAAGGGTGCGCGTGCTGGGCAGCACACGGCTCGTGGTCCGCCGGGCCGCGAGCCACTTGGGTGTCCTGCTGACCGCCATGCTCACTGCGATCGTCGTGGCCACCCTGCTGGTATCCGCCATGGTGCTGGCCCCGGGCGTCGCCGAGGCGGCCTTCCGCGACAGTCTGACCGGCGCCGGAGACGACGAGCTGACGGTGCAGGCCAGCACCGCGCTCGATCCCGACACGTGGACGGGAACCGACACACGGGTCGGCGAGATCACCGCCGAGCAGTCCGACCTCCCGGCGGAGGTCACCGCCGTGGCCTGGACGACCTCCTTCGCGGTTGCGGGGCTCGACGAGCACGACCGGGTCGTCGTCGGCGCCCTTCGCGATCCGGGTGAGCGGGCCCGGCTGACCGAGGGCCGCTGGCCGGAGCCGGGTGCCGAACCGCTCGAGGTCGTCGTCCACGCCGACGCGCTCGAGGCGCTCGGCGCAGGAGTCGGCTCGTCGATGACCATCGAGCCGTTGGTGGGTACCGCGGCTCCCTCCACGGTCACCGTCGTCGGCACATTCCGGCCGGACGACCCGGCCGAGTCCGTGTGGCGCGACTACGCGGTCGGAGTGCGTCCCGCCCAGGACGACCAGGTCGGCCTCGCCGGTCCGGTCCTTGCCGACCTCGACGACTTGGTGGGCCGCATCCGGCCCGGTTCGACCACGGCCGCCTGGGTGATCGAAGTCGACCGTGACGCACTCGGACTCGACTCCGCCGGCCGGGCGGCGACGGGAATGCGTGCCGTGGCCGACGAGCTGCGGGCCGCGCAGACCGGCGGCGACAACAGCCAGATGTCGGTGAGCGGCGATGTGGCCACCGTCGTCGACCGCGTTGCCACAGCGGCCACCTCCGTCCGAGCGGTCCTGCTCGTCGTCGTCACGATGCTCACCGTGCTGGGCGTCTGGGCGCTGGCCTTCATCGCGCGGCTGCTCGCCGCCCGGCGAGCCGCCGCGACCGCCCTGCTCCGCGCCCGCGGCGCGTCCGGCTCGGAGCTGCTGCGCTGGTCGGTCCTGGGGGCACTCGTCCCCGCCCTCGCGGTCGCAGTGTCCGCACCGCTGCTCGCCCGGCTCGCACTGTCCCCGTTGCGAGAGCGCGACGTGCTCGCCGACGTCCCCTCCGGGATCGCCACTGCCGTGAGCGGCTGGCTGGTCGCCGCCGTCGCCGCCGCCGGCTGGTTGGTCATGCTGGTCGTGGCCGACCTCCGGGCCGGTCGGTCGGTGATCGACGTCAGCGCCGAGCACGCTCGGCCGCCGCGGCGCGCTGCGATCCAGCGCGCCGGGCTCGACGTCCTCGTCGTCGTGCTCGGCGTGCTGGGCCTGCAGCAGTTGCGGCGGCCGGTCGGCGGGGCACCTGAGGTCGTGCTGGTCGCGGCACCGGCTCTGGTGGTCCTGGCCGGCACCGTCCTGCTCGTCCGCGGACTGCCGTGGGTGGGCCGGGCCGCCTCCTGGCTGGCGGCGCGCCGGCCGGGGGCGCCGTCGATGCTCGGCTCCTTCGAGCTCTCCCGCAGACCGCTTCGGCACGTGGCCGCCGCGTCGCTGGTCGTCCTAGCGCTGGCCGTGTCGGTCTTCGCAGCAGCCACCCAGGCGACGTGGACCACCTTCCGCGCCGACGCCGTCGACGTCGCCCACCCATCCGACGTCCGCGTCGTCGCCGACTTCACCGCAGTGCCACCCGAAGACCTCGGTCGGCGGGCCGCTGAGCTCGAGGCGGCGCTCGGCGGGCTGCCCGGGGTCGAGGCCGTCGTACCCGTGCTGCGGGGCGAGGAGGTCGTCGACGAGTCGGTGGTCGACGTCGTCGCCGTCGACACCGACGTCGCCGCCCGGGTCATGCGCTGGGACGAGCGCCTCGCCGGTGATCCGGTCGCTCCTCTGCTGGCCACGCTCACCGACCCCGCGGCCGTTCCAGCTCTGGTCACCTCGGCGTACGCCGACCTGCTGGGCCTCGAGGTCGATGGTGGCACCACGACGTTGGAGCCGACCCTGTCGGTCGAGTCCGAACAGGTCCCGCTCACGGTGGTCGGCGTGGTCGACGTGGTGCCGTCCGCCGGCGCGCTCGGCGTGCTCGTCGACCAGCGGCGAGTGTCGGCGGCCGCGGGCGGTGCGCTTCCCACCGAGTACTGGCTCGCCACGTCCGACGACGGCAGGGCGGCGGCGACGGCCGCCCTGGACCTCGGTGGCGTGGTCGAGTCGTCGACCCACGCCGCAGCCGCCGACCGGGCCCGCGCCGAACCGGGGGCAGCCGGCGTGGTCGCGGGTCTGACCGCCGGCCTGGCCTTCGCCGCGGTCTTCGTCCTCATCGGGGTGGTCGTCCACGCGGTCACCTCCTTCCGTTCGCGGACCAGCGAACATGCGGTGCTGCGGGCTGTCGGGCTGAGCGGCCCGGGCAGCGTCGGCACGGTGATCGTCGAACAGGGCCTGCTCCTCGGGTTCGCCGCCGTGGCCGGCCTCGGTCTCGGACTGCTCGTGACCTGGCTGGTGGTACCGCATACCGTCGGCGGGCTGGCCGGCCTGCCCGAGGTCCCACCGCTGTATCTGACGGTGCCGTGGCCCGTGCTCGGCGGCCTCGCGGCGGCGGTCGGGCTGCTGTCGGTCGCCGTCGTCGGCGTCTCCGCCGCCGGGATGCGCCGCGTCGACGTCGCAGCGGTGCTGCGAGCGGGTGAGGACACGTGACCAAGATCACCCTCGTCCTCCGGCAACTCTCCGCTGATCGGGGACCGGCCCTCTTGCTGGCCGCCATCCTCGCGACCGGTGCCTTCCTCGGCGCCGCCATCCCCCTGTGGATGGACACCCGGCTCGACCAGACGTTGGACCGGCTGGTAGCGACCGCAGGCCGCCAGAGCGAGCTCGCACTCCGGACGAACTTCGACGGCGGTGCGAATGACGCCCGGACCGCGATCCCGTCGCTCCGGCACGGCGAACCCGAGATGGCCGCGGTCTACGACGACGGCCGCTGGTCCGCCGCCGTCGGCCAGGGCAACGTCCTGAGCACCAACGGCGTACCCACACCGCAGCGGCAACCGCTCGTGGTCGACGTCCGGATGCCCGACGACCTCACCGACAAGGTCCGCCTGGTGGACGGGCGACCGCCCGGCCGGCCCGCCTATCCGCCGCCGCTTCCGTTCGGGGCGCCGGAGATACCCGAGGAGGGCCCGTTCGTCGAGGTGGTCGCCGTCGCCGAGGTGGCCGACGCACTGGGCATCCACGTCGGTGACGAGCTGATCGTGCGCCGCCGGGACGCAGCGTCCACGGTCATCGGGCTGGGCACCCGGTGGCCGCGCAACCACCTCGGCGTGCGGCTCACCGGCCTGGTCGAGCCGCTCGACCCGGCGGACCCGTTCTGGTCCGACTCCCCGGACGGCCTGACTCCCGCGTTCGATCGGGGCGCGGACAGCACGACCGTCCGGGGAGCGCTGCTGACCGATCCCGAGGTCATGGCGCCGTTCGTGGCCAGCACCCGGACGATGGTGGCCGCCGAGTGGCACATGGACGTGGTGCCCGGGGCGCTCGACGCCAACCGGGTCGAGCCTGTCACCACTGCGATCCGGCGGATCGAGGCGGCAACCTCCTGGCGCACGTCGTTCGACGACCTACTGGCCGACTACGAGGCGAGCAGGGCCGGCGCCGAGCAGGTGTCCGCCCTCGGCGTGGCGTCGCTCGCCGGCCTCGTCATCGCGCTCCTGCTCATGGCTATCCGGCTCGTCGCCGAGCGGCGGACCGACGCGATGACGCTGACCAGGGCCCGCGGTGGGCGCGACGGCGTGCTCGGCCGGCTGCTCGGCGCCGAGGCGTTGATCGTCGCCGTGCCGTCGGTGGTCGGGGCTGCCGCGTCGGCGACGTGGCTGCTGCCGGCCTCGGCCGGGCTGCTGCCGTACGCGTTGCCGACCTTCCTCCTGCTGGTCACCGTGATCGGGCTCCCGATCACGGGAATCCTGTTGGCCCGCCGGGGAGCGAACGTCCGGCCCGAGCAGGCGGCCCTGCGGCCGTCGCCTCGCCGGCTGGTGCTGGAGGCCGGCGTCGTCGTGTTCGCCCTGGCCGGACTGTGGCTGCTCGCCGGTCGTGACGGTGCCACCCCGGGCGGGGTCGATCCGGTGATCTCGTTCGCTCCGCTGCTGGCGGCCGCCGCTGCCGGGATTCTGACCTTCCGGCTCGTCCCGTTTGCCGTCGCCGCCGGCGTGCGATGGTTCAGCCGGCGACGGGGGGCAACGGCGTTCCTGGCCACCACCCGGGCCGCGCGCAGCCCCAACCACGCCGTGCTGCCGGTCATCGCGGTCCTGGTGGCCGTCGGAATCGCGGCCTTCGGCAGCACGGTGCAGTCGACGGTCGAGCGGGCGCAGGAGATGTCCTCCTGGGATGCAGTCAAGGCCGACGCCGCCGTCGAGACCACCACTCTGCGGGTGCGTGCGGAGGACCTGCCCCGCCTGCTGCCCGAGGCCACTGCCGTGGCCGCCGGCTACGCCCTGCCCGACCAGCGGGCTACCGACGCGGACCGGCGCCAGGTGGCCATCGACCTGCTCGCCGTCGACGCGCCGGCCTGGAAGGCGGTCAATGCAGCCGCACCTGCCGCCGTCGAACCGGTCACCACGCTCGCCACTGCGTCGGCAGCCGACGGAACCGTGCCGGGAGTGCTCGTCGGTGGCGCGGACGGGCTCGAGGTCGGCGACCGGTTGGCGGTGAACGTCCGCGGTACCGATCTGACGGTGCAGGTCATGGAGCGGGTGTCCGACTTCCCCGGCACGGCCGGCGCAAGCGCCCTGATACTGCCGGCGGCGGCCGTCGCCGGCGGCTTCGGCTTGCCGTGGCCAACGGTGGTGTACGTCGCCGGCGACCTCTCGACCGGTGAGCTCGCCGATGCCCTTGGCGTCCGCGCCGACCAGGTCACGTTGCGCTCCGATGCGCTCGAGCGCGCCGACGCCGACCCGATCCTCGACGCGACCGTCGACGTCTTCCGCTTCGCCCTTGTCATGGCGACGCTGCTGGCCACGGTGGCGGTCGTTCTCGGGCTCCTCCTCACCGCCCGTTCGCGGTCGTACGCCCTGTCGATACTCAGCACCCTCGGCCTCACCTCGCGGCAGGCCGGAACGTTGGTCGCCGTCGAAGTCGTGCCCACGTCGGTCGCCGCGGCCGCCATCGGTGTGGGCGTCGGCATCGGCATCGGTGCGATCTCCACCCGGGCACTGGACCTGTCCGGCCTTACCGGACTGCTCATCTCCGGCGACGACGTGGTCCTCGACGTCGCCGGCACCGCCCTCGCCGCCGCGGCCGTACTTGCCGTGGTCCTCGCGGCCGTCACCGTCGCCGTGATCGTCAACCGCCGGGCCCGCCTCGGCTCCGTCCTGCGTGCAGGAGACCCGCGATGACCCTCGACCAGACCACCCACGTTCCAGCCGCCGCAACCGCCGAGCGCCGGCATGTCGTCTGCGACAACCTCGTCCGGATCTACCAGACGGAGGGCATCGAGGTGGTGGCCCTGCAGGGCCTCGACCTGCTCGTCGAGGCCGGTGAGCTGGTCGCGATCGTCGGTGCGTCCGGCTCGGGCAAGTCGACACTGCTCAACATCCTGTCCGGCAACGACGTGCCGACCGCCGGCCGGGCCTGGGTCGCCGGCAACGACCTGCTCGACATGTCCGGCCGCGACCGGGTCACCTACCGCCGCGACGTGGTGGGGTTCGTGTGGCAGCAGACCGCCCGCGGTCTGCTGCCGTTCCTCACCGCGGCCGAGAACGTGGCCCTGCCGCTCATGCTGACCAGGGCCGGCCGGGCGGAGCGGATCCGACGGTCCGAGCAGCTGCTCGACCTGCTCGGTATCAGCGACTGCCGGGACCGCCGGCCGGCAGAGATGTCCGGTGGCGAGCAGCAGCGGTGTGCGATCGCGGTGGCCGTGTCCAACCGGCCCCGGGTGCTCTTCGCCGACGAGCCCACCGGAGAGCTCGACTCGGCCACTGCCGACGAGGTCTTCGCCGCCCTGCGTGAGACCAACAAGGAGCTCGGCACCACCGTCGTCGTCGTCACCCACGATCCCGCGGTCGCGGACCAGGTCGACCGGACGGTCGCGATCCGCGACGGGCGCACTTCCAGCGAGGTGCTGCGCCGCACCGAGCTCACCGCGGAGGGGCACGAGCGGATCGTGGCCGAGGAGTACGCCGTGCTCGACCGGACCGGACGCGTCCAGCTCCCGAGCGAGTTCGTCTCCGCCCTCGGCCTGCGTGACCGGGTGCGGCTCGAGCTCGAACCCGACCACGTCGGCGTGTGGGGCGACCGGACCCGATCCGCCGGGCAGGAGGAGCAGTCGTGACGTCGCTGGTCGTCGTCGAAGACGTGGCCCGGTCGTTCGCACGCGGATCGAGCCGGGTCCACGCCTTGCGCGGCGTCTCCATGTCGCTCGATGCCGGCGAGCTGGTCGCGCTGGTCGGTCGCTCCGGGTCGGGAAAGACGACGCTGCTCAACGTCATCGGCGGCCTGGACCAGGCCGACGAGGGCCACGTCCTCGTCGACGGCCAGAAGCTGGGCGACCTCGACCAGGCCGGCCTGCTGCGGCTGCGACGTGAGCGGGTCGGCTTCGTCTTCCAGTCCTTCGGGCTGCTGCCGTTCCTGTCCGCGCGCGAGAACGTCGGCGTGCCCCTGCGGATGCTGCGCCGTCCCGCCGCCGAGCGCGAGCGTCGGGTGGCGGAGCTGCTGGACACGGTCGGGCTGACTGATCATGCCGAGCAGCGGCCGGCCGAGCTGTCCGGCGGTCAGCAGCAACGCGTCGCGATCGCGCGTGCCCTCGTCACCCGGCCCTTGCTGCTGCTCGCCGACGAGCCCACGGGTCAGCTCGACTCCGACACCGGCCAGCAGGTCGTCGCGCTGCTGCGCGACCTCGTCCACGGATCCGGCAGCGCCGCCATCGTGGCCACCCACGATCCAGCCCTGGTGACCCTCGCCGACCGCGTTCTCCACCTCCGCGACGGCCGGCTCGAGGACAGTCCGTAGGCTCTCCCGGTGATGCAGCCACGACTCGACTGGTGGCGCGACGCCGTCATCTACCAGATCTACATCCGATCGTTCGCCGACGGCACCGGCGACGGCGTCGGCGACATTGCCGGCATCCGGTCCCGGTTGCCGTACCTGCGCGATCTCGGCGTCGACGCCATCTGGATCACGCCCTGGTACCCGTCGCCGATGAACGACGGCGGCTACGACGTGGCCGACTTCCGCGACATCTCGCCGGAGTTCGGCACGCTGGCCGGCGCCGATGCACTGATCCGGGACGCCCACGCGGCCGGTATGCGGGTCCTGCTCGACATCGTCCCCAACCACACGTCCCACCGGCATGCGTGGTTCGCGTCGGCGATGGCATCCGCACCCGGATCGCGCGAGCGGGCCAGGTACATATTCCGGCCCGGTCGGGGCCCCGACGGCTCCCTGCCGCCCAACGACTGGCTCAGCGTGTTCGGTGGGCGGGCGTGGACCCAGGTCCTGGGGCGGGACGGCTCGCCCGGCGAGTGGTACCTGCACCTGTTCGACGTCACCCAGCCGGACCTGAACTGGACCAACCCCGACGTGCACGAGGAGTTCGTCGACGTCTTGCGGTTCTGGTTCGACCGTGGGGTGGACGGTTTCCGCATCGACGTCGCACACGGCCTGGTCAAGGAGCCGACGCTGCCCGATCTCGGTTACGAGGACGAGAAGATGCTCGAGCCGCCCAGGCGGGAGGACCACCCGTTCTGGGACCGTCACGAGGTCCACGACATCTACCGCGAGTGGCGCACCGTCGCCGACTCCTACGACCCCCCGCGGGTGTTCGTCGCCGAGGCGTGGGTCGACGAGCCCGACCGGTTGGCACGGTACGTGCGTACGGACGAACTGCACACGGCGTTCAACTTCGATTACCTCCGCGCGCCCTGGTCGGCGCCGGAGCTGCGGGCGACGATCGACTCG
>DATFBR010000081.1:0-4183 GCA_035253685.1 Jiangellaceae bacterium | reverse complement strand
GTGGTGGCTGCTCGCCATCCCGCACTACGCGATCGTCGCGCTGTTCGTCGGCGGCGCCTGGACGACGACCGGCTGGGAAGGGGAAGAGACGTCCGGATGGGAGTGGGCGTCCGGCGGACTGATCGCGGTCTGCGTGTTCTTCGCCGCCGTCGCGTTGCTTTTCGTCGCTCGGTATCCGCGCGGCCTCTACGACTTCGTCCTGGGCATGAACCGGTGGGCCATCCGGGTGGCTGTGTACGCAACGCTCATGACCGATGTCTACCCGCCGTTCCGCCTCGACCAGGGTGGGACCGAGCCCACTGCGCCCGAACAGGCTCGTCCGAGCACCCAGTGAGATCTACGGCCTGCCGCCGGGTGGTTTTCGTGCCCAGGCGCAGCCCTCGACGTCGATGCTCGAGGACCCCGGGGTCCGGCGTCTGAGCCGGCTGCTCTGGGACCAGGTCCCGTCACACTCGAGTGTTCAGCCGAAGGTCAGCACGTCCGTGACCGGGCGGCGTGGTGTCGGCAGGGTGCTGCGGGTCGGAATGCCCAGCCGGAGCAGCGCCTGCGGCCAGAACCTCCCGGCCGCCGCCGGTCGAGCGAGCCAACGCATGCCCGGCATCTCCAGCGGCTGGGTCAGCAAGGACACCCCCGCGCCGGCCACCGTGGCTTCCAACCACAGTCGCTCCAGGGCTTGGCCGGTGCTCACCCAGTCGACCGGCCCGTCGTGATCGCTGAGCAGCACGGCGAGCGTCGGGTTGTGCTCGAACGCGGCCCGGTCCCGACCCTCGACCGGCAGCCCCATGGCGAAGTCCCGAACCAGCGTGGACGGGTCCGTGGCCCTCGGGCCGAGGGAGATGTGTGGAATGCCGTCGACGGCGTCCGGCCCGCGGCCGATCCATCTGCCGACCTCGGCGCGGATGTCGGCATCCGCACGCTGCACGAGGTCGGCTTGCCGCACGAGCTTGCCGACGTCCGCTGCCTCGTACGCGTTCAGGAAGCGCAGGGTGCCACCCTCGGTGGCCGCCGCGTTCTCGATACGGACCACCGTTTCCACCGGGAGTGGCTGGTCGAGGAACGGGACCCGGCTGCTGCGGCGGTCCCTGATCGCCACGTAGAGCCGAGACTCGACGGCAGTGGGCTCGGTGCCGTCACCGGGCCGTACTACGGCCAGCAACGTGGGTCTGGCCGGGTCGGGGAGAATGTCGACCTCCGGGTGACCGGCCAGGTGGGCGATCGCCAGCCGCAGGTTGAACAGAGCCGCGCCGCACGAGATCGTCAGTGCGCGGTTGCCGGGATCGGTGACCGGCAACGCCCGGTCGGGGTCGCGATGAAGCTCGATCACGTCGCCGTGCGCGACGAATCGCCACGGCTGGACGTTGAGCACCGAGGGTGCGAGGGTCGCTGCCCGCACCGCTGTCTCGATATCGGTGTGCGTGAGCGTGGCGAACATTGCGAATCCTCCCGGTCCCAACCACCGTGCACGGCACCGAAGGTAGCGTGCGAGGGCCGAAGGTCCCGACCGAGCAGACACAGGACCCCATCGCTGAACCGGTCTCGCCGGTGCCGCGCGGTAGGTTCTCATCGTGACGACGGACCGGCCCGCTGCGGAGCCGTATCGGGTCTACCTGCTCGACGACCACGAGGTCGTGCGCCGTGGCGTTCGTGACCTGCTCGAGGATTCGGGGGAGGTCACCGTCGTGGGAGAGTCCGGCTCCGCCGCGGAGGCGGCGCGTCGGATTCCGGCACTGCGTCCGGACGTCGCCATCCTCGACGCCCGGCTGCCCGACGGCAGCGGCATCGATGTCTGCCGTGAGATTCGCTCGGTCGACCCCGGGATCCACGCGCTGATCCTCACCTCCTACGACGACGACGAGGCGTTGTTCGCGGCGATCATGGCCGGCGCCGCCGGCTACGTCCTCAAACAGGTGAGCGGCACGGATCTGGTCGACGCGGTACGTCGGGTGGCAGCGGGCCAGTCGCTGCTCGATCCTGCCGTCACCGCACGGGTGCTCGAGCGGGTACGGTCCGGGCCACCCGAGGACGAGACGCTCAAGCGCCTCACCGACCAGGAGCGGCGGATCCTCGCCCTCATCGCCGAGGGGAAGACGAACCGGCAGATCGGTGAGGAGATGTTCCTCGCGGAGAAGACCGTGAAGAACTACGTCTCGAGCCTGCTGGCGAAGCTCGGCATGGAACGTCGGACGCAGGCGGCGGTGTTCGCCGCCCGGATCCTGCGGCCATAAGTCACGCCGGCACGGTCCAGACCAGCCGGGTTCCGCCGCCGTCGGTGCGCTCGACGGTCATGTCGCCACCGAGCCGTTGCGCCCGCTGTTGCATGTTGAGCAGTCCGCTGCGACGGGTGGTCGGATCCACACCGACACCGTCGTCCTGGACGGTGAGCGAAACCTGCGGGCCTACCTGGAGTTCCACCTCGACGCTGGACGCGTCGGCGTGGCGGGCGGCATTGGACAGCGCCTCGCGCAGCACGGCGAGCACGTGCGGGCGCACGGTATCCGGCACGCCGGCACCCACCGGGCCCGAGGTGGACAGGCGCGGGGCGAAGCCGAGGACCGGCCGCATTTCGGCAAGCACCCGGTGCACCTCCGAGCGGAAGTCGTCGCCATCGTGGCGGTCCTGAAGGCCGAAGATCGTGGAACGGATCTCCCGTATGGTCTGGTCGAGGTCGGCCACGAACGCGGTGAGCCGGTCGGCTGCGGCCGGGTCGACGATGCGGCTCAGGCTCTGCAGGCCCAGGCCGGTGGCGAACAGACGTTGGATCACCAGGTCGTGCAGGTCGCGCGCGATCCGGTCCCTGTCCTCGAAGATCGCCAGGCGGCTGCGGTCGGCTTGCGCCCGGGCTCGTTCGAGCGCGAGACCAGCCTGATCGGCGAAGGTCTGCAACAGTCTCACCGCGTCGTCGTCGATCCGGGGGCCGTCCCTTGGTGCCCATCCAAGGATGAGGACGCCGGTCGTTTCGCCACCGGCCATCGGTGTCAACAGCATCGCTGCGAGCGGGGGCCAGCCCTCGACTGGAGCCGGCGGCGAGTCACCGTGCGCTTCGTCGAGGACGAGGGGCTTCCCCGTGCGCACCACTGTCGCGGCAAGCTCGTGGTGCAGCGGGAGCCCGAGCTCGGCCGCCGATCCCGGATCGGCGCCCGCGACGGCTTCGACCGTGAACCCGCTCGGTGACGGTCCGGGAAGCACGATTGCCGCGACCGCGGCGTTCATCAGCTCCCGCGCGCGCGTGGCGACCAGGCGCAGCGCCTGGGTGCGGTCGACCGCACCCAGCAGCATCTCGGTGATCTCCCTGGCTGCCTCCAGCCACCGGCGACGCTGATCGGCCTGCTCGTACAGCCGTGCATTCTCGACGGCGACGCCGGCGGCGGCGGCGAGCGCCACCACGACGTCCTCATCGGCTTGGGTGAAGGCACCGCCGCCATGCTTCTCGCTGAGGTAGAGGTTGCCGAAGACCCGGTCACGAGTCCGGACCGGCACTCCCAGGAACGTCGCCATCGGTGGATGGTGGGCGGGGAAGCCGTATGACTTCGGATGGTCGCCGATCCGCTCGAGCCGAAGTGGCCGTGGGTCGCCGATCAGCAGTCCGAGGATGCCCCGGCCTTGGGGGAGCTCACCGATCGCCGCGTGCTGCTCGGGCGTCATGCCGTAGGTGCGGAACTCGGCGAGCTGGGTGCCATGTACGTCGAGAACGCCAAGCGCTCCGTACCGCGCATCGGCGAGCTCACAGGCCGCTCGGGTGATCCGGTCGAGGACGGCGGACAGGCTCAACTCGGACGCGATGGAGATCACCGCGTCCAGAAGGCCGCGCATCCGGTCCTGCGTGGCGACCTCGCCGATGCGGTCCGGCAACTGCTGGAGCAGATCGTCCGACTCGGCGCGTTCGGTCCCGCCGAGCGGAACGCCCGGCTGCGCACCCTGCGCTATCGCGTCGGGATCCTCGGTCGGCATCCAGCGGCTCCGCCTGGGTGGAGGACGGCGGACGCGCCGCCGTCCTCGCAGATTGTCAGAGTTCAGAATCGTCGACCGGTGCAGACGACGACAAGGCCGGGTCTCGCAGTGCTCTGCGAGACCCGGCCCGACCGGCCTGGAGTGGCTACCGAAGGATCGGGTAGCGGGTCACCAGGTCCGTGCCGGCCCACGCCTTGCCGAATCCCCAGGTGTCGCCCGCGTTGGAGGCGGCGAG
>DATFBR010000080.1:0-4655 GCA_035253685.1 Jiangellaceae bacterium | reverse complement strand
TCGAGCCACCGAGTGGTGACTACCTTTCCGCGCGTGTAGAAGTGGACGCCTTCGGTGCCGTGGGCATGCGTGTCGCCGAACAGGGACGACTTCCAGCCACCGAAGGAGTAGTAAGCCATCGGCATGGGGATCGGGACGTTGATGCCGATCAACCCGATCTGTGCCTCGTTCTGGAACCGGCGCGCCGCACCGCCGTCGTTGGTGAAGATGGCCGTGCCGTTGCCGTACGGATTGGCGTTGACCAGGTCGAGTGCGGCGTCGTACGACGGAGCGCGCACGACGGACAGGACCGGCCCGAAGATCTCGTCGGTGTAGACCGACATGGACGGGTCGACGCGGTCGAACAGGCTCGGCCCGAGCCAGAAGCCCTCGGCCGCACCATCGGGTTCGACGGCTCGGCCGTCCACCACCAGCGTGGCGCCGGCCGAGACCCCCGCCGTCAGGTACGACGCGACCCGGTCCCGGTGCGCTGCGGTGACCAACGGGCCCATGTCACAGCCTTTGCGGCCGTCGCCAGTACGCAATTCGGCCATCCGCGCGGCGATACGGGCGACCAGGTCGTCGCCCACCGGCTCGACTGCGACCACGGCCGAGATCGCCATGCACCGCTCCCCCGCCGACCCGAAACCCGCGTTGACGGCTGCGTCGGCCGCGAGGTCGAGATCGGCGTCGGGCAGCACGACCATGTGGTTCTTCGCCCCGCCCAGCGCCTGCACCCGCTTTCCGTGCGACGTGCCGGTCTCGTAGACGTAGCGTGCGACCGGCGTCGACCCGACGAACGAGACGGCAGCAACGTCCGGGTGCGACAGCAGGCGGTCTACCGCGACCTTGTCGCCGTGGACGACGTTGAACACTCCGCCGGGGAGCCCGGCCCGAGCCCACAGTTCCGCCATGAGCACCGAGGCGGACGGGTCCTTCTCCGACGGCTTGAGCACGACCGTGTTGCCACACGCGATCGCGATCGGGAAGAACCACATCGGCACCATGGCGGGGAAGTTGAACGGCGAGATCACGCCGACGACGCCGAGCGGCTGGCGCAAAGAGTAGGAGTCCACCCGGGTGGATACGTTTTCCGAAAACCCGCCCTTGAGCAGCTGCGGTATGCCGCAGGCGAACTCCACCACCTCGAGGCCCCGCTGCACCTCGCCCGCCGCGTCGTCCAGCACCTTTCCGTGCTCGGCGGTGATCAGTTCTGCCAACTCGCCGCTGCGCGCAGCCACCAGTTCCCGGAAGGCGAACAACACCTTGGTCCGCTGCGCCAGCGACGACGATCGCCACGTGTCGAACGCCCGCGACGCAGCCGCGACCGCCTCGTCGACGACGCCAGGGGATGCGTAGTCGACCTCGGCGGCGACGACGCCCAGCGCCGGGTCGTAGACCTCGCCGACCCTGCCGTCGGATCCGGCGAACGGCTTGCCGTCGATCCAGTGCGTGATCCTTCGCATCGGTGTCACCCCGTCGTCAGCGTGAGCTCGAAGGTGTAGCGGGACGCGCGGTAGAGGTGCGACCCGTACTCGACGGCCCGGCCGGTGTCGTCGTACGTGGTGCGCGACATGGTCAGCAACGGCGCGCCGGCGCGCTCGCCCAACAGCCGCGCCTCCGCGGGATCAGCGGCGCGGCCGCCGATCGCCTGCCTCGCGATCTTCAGCGAGACGCCGGCGCCACGGAGCAGGTCGTACAGCCCGCGCGACCGCAGGCTTCCCGCGTCGAGCCCGACCACGGTGACCGGGACGTAATTGCGCATGATGGCCAGCGGTTGGTCCCCGGTGAAGCGCAGCCGCTCGATCGCATAGACGTCGACGCCGGCCGTCAGGCCCAGGACGTCGGCGACGGCCTCGGATGGTTCCTCGACGGCGAACGAGAGCACCTCTGTCCGTGGCTGCTGACCAGCGGCCCGCAGATCGTCGTGAAGGCTCGACAGCTCCACCGGACGCCGCACCTTGGGCTGGACGACCCGGGTGCCGACGCCGCGGCGGCGCACCAGCAACCCGCGGTCGACCAGGTACTCGATGGCCCGCCGCATCGTCGGCCGGGACAGCCCCAGCCGCTCGGCCAGCACGATCTCGTTGTCCAGCCAGGTGCCGGCCGGGTAGGCGCCGGACTCGATTTGCTGCTCCAGGTGTTGCGCCACCTGGAAGTACAGCGGCACCGGACTGGCCCGGTCGAGGACCAGCGACGGCGTCACCTGGCTCACCTGGCTCCTCCCGTCCGTGGCGCAACCGTTCCAGCTTCACCAGGCTTCGGGACGGTTCACCAGGCTCCAGTGCCTGGTGAACCGTCCACGAGGGTGGTGAACGTGATCAACGGCAACCGGGCAGACGTCAGTATGTTAAGACATATGCGTCGGGGGAGGAGATCGCGTGACGGCGACGCCGTTCGAGGTGCTGACCATGGGTCGCGTCGGTGTCGATGTCTACCCGGAGCAGGTGGGCGTGGGCCTGGACGAGGTCGAGACGTTCCGCTCCTACCTCGGCGGCAGTCCGACCAACGTCGCCGTTGCCGCTGCCCGGCACGGCCGGCGTACCGCGACGATCACCCGGGTCGGCGCAGACCCCTTTGGCCGCCTGGTCCGGCGCGCGTTCGCCCACTACGGCGTGGACGACGCGTTCGTGTCGGAGGGACCGGGACGGACGCCGGTGACCTTCTGCGAGATGTTCCCGCCCGACCGGTTCCCGATCTACTTCTACCGCTCCGACGCACCCGATCTCACGATCACGGCTGACGACCTCGACCTCGACGCCGTCGCGGCCGCCGGCGTCTTCTGGGCGACGGTCACGGGCCTGTCGGAAGAGCCGAGCCGGTCGGCCACCATGGCTGCGCTTCAAGCCCGCGGCGGAAACGGGCGGACCATCCTCGACCTGGACTACCGGCCGACGTTGTGGTCGTCGATCGGGCAGGCCCGCCGTCATACTCGCGAGGCGGTCTCGCACGCCGACGTGATCGTCGGCAACCTCGACGAGTTCGACATGGCCCTCGGCGCCCGCGACCCCAAGGCCGCCGCGCAGGCGGCACTGGACGCGGGGGTGCGCCTCGCGGTGGTGAAGCGCGGACCCGAGGGCGTGCTGGCGCTCGATTCGGACGGTGCGGTCGAGGTCGCCCCGGTTCAGGTCGATGTGGTCAACGGGCTCGGCGCGGGTGACGCGTTCGGCGGCGCACTCTGCCACGGCCTGCTCGCCGGGTGGCCCCTGGAGCGAACGGTCCGGTTCGCCAATGCCGCCGGTGCCATCGTCGCCACCAGGATCGCGTGTTCGGAGGCGATGCCGACCTCGGCCCAGGTCGAACGGCTGCTCGGGGAGGTCTCCGGTGGACGCTGAGCGGTTCGGCGACGTGGCGTCGGCCGTCGACGCCGTCGTAGGGCTGCTGTGACCGCCTCGCGCTGGTACGTGCCCTCGGGAAGTACCAACGGCGGGCCGCTGCGCGTCCAGGTCACGCCCGACGCCGGCGACTGGAAGCACGCGAGCCTGCGCGTCGTCGACCTTCCGCCGGGAGCCGAGCACACCGTCGACACAGATGGCGACGAGATGCTGGTGCTCCCGCTCGCCGGGGCGGCGACCGTCACCTGTGACAGTGCCAGGTTCGAACTGGCCGGACGGCCCGGCGTCTTCGCCGCGGTCAGCGACTTCGCCTACCTGCCGCGCGACGCACGCGCCGTCGTCGCGTCCGAGTACGGCGGACGCTTCGCGCTGCCGGCGGCCCGGTGCGAATCGCGCCTCGAGGCGCGCTACGGTCCGGCCGCCGACGTCGGCGTCCAGCTACGTGGCGCCGGGGCGTGCAGCCGCCAGGTGAACGACATCTGCATGCCGGCCACCTTCGCGGCCGAGCGGCTCCTTGTCTGCGAGGTGCTCACACCGGCAGGCAACTGGTCGTCCTACCCGCCGCACAAGCACGACGACGCGGACGCGGGCGAGTCGGTGCTCGAGGAGATCTACTACTTCGAGATCGCGCCCGGTCCGGCCGGACATGGGGGGACCGGGTTCCATCGGGTCTACGGCCCGGGGATCGACGTGCTGGCCGAGGTGCGCGACGGCGACGTCGTACTCGTCCCACACGGTTGGCACGGCCCGTCCGTCGCTGCACCCGGGTACGACATGTACTACCTCAACATCATGGCCGGCCCGGGACCCGAGCGGGCCTGGAAGATCAGTACCGACCCGGATCACGCGTGGGTCCGCGACACCTGGGCGTCGATGTCGGTGGACCCGCGGCTGCCGATGACAGGAGGACGGCAATGAGGCTGACCGTCGCGCAGGCGCTGGTCCGGTTCCTCGTCGCGCAGTGGACCGAGCGCGACGGCGACGAGCAGCGACTGATCGCGGGCTGCCTCGGCATCTTCGGCCACGGCAACGTCGCAGGCATCGGCGAGGCCCTGCTCTCGGCCGGCGACGACCTGCGCTACTACCAGGCCCGCAACGAGCAGGCGATGGTGCATATCGCCGCCGGTTACGCGCGCATGTCCGACCGGCTGGCAACCATGGCGTGCACCACGTCCATCGGCCCCGGCGCAACCAACCTGGTCACCGGGGCAGCCGCGGCCACGGTCAACCGGCTGCCCGTGCTGTTGTTGCCGGGCGACGTCTTCGCCACCCGCGTCGCCAACCCGGTGCTCCAGGAACTGGAGGACCCGCGCTCGTACGACATATCGGTCAACGACGCAC
>DATFBR010000079.1:0-2875 GCA_035253685.1 Jiangellaceae bacterium | reverse complement strand
GTGCAGCAGCAGGAATTCCGGCGTGTCCTTGACGTGCCGGTCCCAGGGGAACGGCACGTAGACGACCGGAAACTGCAGGCCCTTGGCGCCGTGGATGGTCACCACCTGTACGGCGTCGGCGTCGGACTCAAGCCGGCGGCTGCGCTCCTCCGCCGCGTCCTCGGCCGCCTCGGTGATCCGCCGCTGCAGCCACCCGACGACGGCCGTCGGGCCCAGCCGTCCCTCCACGGCGGCGGAATGCAAAGTCTGGCCGATGTGCCGGACGTCGGTGAGCCGGCGCTCGCCGTCGTCTGCCGCGAGCAGCCGCTCGATGAGCCGGGTCGACGACGACACCACCTCGAGCAGCGCCGCGACCCCGCGCTCGGCGAGTACGTCGCGCCACGCCCGCAGCAGCCGGCCCAGCTCGTCGGTTCCCTCGTCGCCTGAGTCGGCAAGCTGCCGCGGTGTCCACCCGAGGAAGCAGGTCAGCGCCGCGGCCCGGGCCAGCCCGGCGCGATGCGGCTGCTCCAGCGCGCGCAGCAGAGTCAGCCAGTCACGTGCCACCGGCGCAAGGAACACGCTGCGGCTGCCGGTCAGCACCGCTGGGACGCCTGCCGCAGCCAGCACGTTGCGCACCAGCGCAGCGTTGTCGTTGGTGCGAACCAGCACCGCGATGTCGCCGGGGGAGACCCGGCGGGGGTCGCCCTTGATGCTGAGCCGCGCTGAACTGTCGAGCAGAGCGACGACGTCGCGGGCAAGGTCGTCGGCGACGATCCGCCGGGCATCGCTCACCCTGATCTTCGCCCGGTCGGACTCCCTTACCAGCGAACGCCGGACGACCCGAAGCCGCAGCGCGGGACCGGCGCCGTCGAGCCTGGCCGCCTCGTGCTTCGCCTCCACCGCGCGGACCGGGATCCGCTCGTCGCCCAGTGCGGCACCGCGGAACACCGACCGCAGCGCGCCGAGCAGCGGCGAGTCACTGCGCCAGTTACGGACCAGCGTGCGGTGGGACGTCGCGACGTCCCTGGCGGACAGGTATGCGACGAGGTCGGCGCCGCGGAAGGCATAGATCGCCTGCTTCGGGTCGCCGATGAGGACGAGCGTCGTCGCGCCGTGGAACGCGGTCTGCAGGATCCGCCACTGCAGCGGGTCGGTGTCCTGGAACTCATCCACGAGCACAACCCGGTACCGGGAACGGACCCGCTCGACGGCTGCCGGGCCGCGAACCGGGTCGCGCAGCGCCTCGTCGAGCCGGCTCACCAGGTCGTCATAGTCGAGCAGCCGCCGGGTCCGCTTGCGGCGGGACACCTCTCTGACCGTGTCCGCCGCAATGCGGTAGCGGAGCTGGGCCGACGAGTCCACCGGTGCGTCGGCAGGGACCAGCCTCGCTTGCGCGTCGCCGACCGCCGCGCGGGCGACTTTCAGCGCAGTCGCATGGTCGACGGCCGGTTCGGCGGTGTCTCCGGAGAAACTGCGCAGGTAGAGGTCGCCGACCGCCTCGACGACGAGGTCGTCGACGTCCTCGACGAAGGTCGCGTCCGGCTCCAGGTCGCCGGCCAGACCGAGCCCGGCCAGCATCTGGCTGCAGAAGCCGTGCGTAGTCGCGATGGTCGCGGCGTCGAAGCCGGCGAGAGCGCGGGTCAGCCGGTGCCGTCTGCGGGCGACCTCGTCCCGCGGGGCGTCGGCGAGTAGGTGCAGGAGCTCGTCGCCGTCGTCCAATGCGCGGCGGCCGTCGGCCAAGCCCTTCTCCGCACTGACCAACCGCTCGCGCACTCGCTCGCGCAGTTCCCGGGTCGCCGCACGGCTGAAGGTGACGAGCATCAGCTGCGGCAGCTGGGCGACGCCTTCGGCGACGTAACGGGTCGCGAGCGCGGCGATCGTGTACGTCTTGCCGGTTCCGGCGCTCGACTCGAGCACAGTCGTGCCGGTCGGCAGCGAGCCGCGGACGTCGAACGGCTCGACGGTCACAACTGCTCCAGCTTCTCCACCGCCCGCAGCGGCTCCCAGAGCCGGCGGGCCAGCGCACCGAACCGGTGCGGCTCGACGCCCAGCCAGCCGATCGGCTGCTCGTCGTCGGTCGCCGGCTCCGCGAGGAGGACGTCGATCGGCGCGGCGTCCCCCCACACCAGCCGGTGGGCGGCGTCGGCCTGCTCGCCGTCGTACCGGGTGCTCGCCCACTCCTTGCTCGCCAGCAGCTCTGCATTCACCGTGGTCACGCTCTCCCCGCGCTTGGCGGCATACGCCTCGGAGGTCTTCACGGCGAGGGGGAGCGGCGCGCACAGGCCTCGCTCACGGAGCTGGACCAGTGCTGTCAACTGCTCGCGGGCGGTCGCGTGGTCGATCGGCCCGAGCACCGAGCGGGCCACGCCGGCCCTGCGGTCGCGGCCGATCGTCACAGCCGTCCAGCCGGTCGCCGGATCACCGGCGGTCAGCGCGAGCAGCTGCGCCCAGGCCCGCAGCCGGTGCTTGGGCCCCAGCCGGGAGTACTCGACCCGGACGACCGTATCGCCATACACGCCGCCGACGGTCCCGACGGGCCTCCGTCCGGCAACCTCGACCGCGACGTCGACCACCCGAGCAGAACCCACGCGGAGCTCCGCGCTGGCGTCGACCAGCGGCTCGACCTCGGCCATCACGCCCTCGACGACCCGCCGGCCGAGTTCGCCGGGCGGGAGCGTCTGACGTCGCCATTCGGCCTGCATGCAGGCGGCTGCGTCTGCGCCGGCCAGCCGGGCCCGCAGTAACCGGTCGCCTACCGCCCACTTCTGCAGCGGTGCCAGGTCGACGGCCAGGGCGTCGTCCAACTCCTCGTCGTCCCTGACCAGCGTGACGCCCAGCCGCTGCCGCAGGAATGCATTGGCCGGGTGCTCGAGGAATGCGATGAGGTCGTCGAGGG
>DATFBR010000078.1:0-14952 GCA_035253685.1 Jiangellaceae bacterium | reverse complement strand
GTGGTGCTGCGGCCATGGGCCGGCTGCTGGAACATCACCCCGACCTCGACGCCGTCTTCGTGGCCTCCGACCTGATGGCCACCGGGGCACTGCGCGTGATCCACGAGTCCGGCCGGCGCGTGCCCCAGGACATCGCGGTGGTGGGCCACGACGACTCCGTACTGGCCCGGACGGCGATCCCACCGCTGACGACCGTGCGCCAGCCCGCGGAGGAGATGGGTCGCCGGATGGCCGAGCTGCTGATCGAACAGCTAAGCGGATCTCCGCAGCGGTCGGTGGCGGAGATCCTGCCCACCGAACTGGTCGTCCGTGCCTCGGCCTGATCCGGCCGCGTACTGGCCGCCCGTCCGCGGCCCGTGCCAGGCTGCGTCCGCATGAGGCCGAGTCACCAGGAGTATGTCGCGCGCGTCCGCGTCGAGTTGGTCTTGGCCACACGGTGAGACTGTTCGCCGCGATCCTGCTGCCAGCAGAGGTCGTCGCCGATCTCGAGTCCACCGTCGCTGCGTATCGAGACAACGTGCTTCGGTGGACGGCGCCCGAGTCGTGGCACCTCACCCTCGCGTTCTATGGCCAGGTGAGTGATGCGCGGGTTCCTGAGCTCAAGGCGCGGCTGACCCGAGCGGCCAGGAAGCACGCAACGATGTCGCTGGCGCTCAGCGGCGTTGGACGCTTTGACCAACGGGCCCTGTGGGTCGGATGTCAGGGCGACGTCTCGGCGATGCACGCGCTCGCCCGGTCGGTTGCCGCTGCCGGCCGGCGCACCGGTGCGGCGGCGGAGGAAGGCCGGCGGTTCCGCGCCCACGTCACCCTTGCCCGGGCCCCCCGACCGGTCGACCTACGGCCATATGTCGCCGCGCTGGGTCCGTACCACGGTCGCGGGTGGACGGCCGACGGGGTGGCGCTGGTGCGCTCGCATCTGGGCGCCGGCGAGAACCGCCGCGCTCGCTACGAGACCCTGTCGACGCATCCATTCACCGGCCGGCCCGCGTAGAGCCGCACCAGGACGGGCGCCCGTCTGGCCGACGGCACCACGACCACGTCACCAGGCGTAGGCCTCGGGGGCCGGTCCGGGTCCGGGGAAGATCTCGTCCAGCCGTTCCAGCGTCGGGCCGTCGAGCGACAACGCGACGGCGGGCAGCATCGACTCGAGTTGGTGGGCGGTTCGCGGTCCGATGATCGGCGCCGTGATGCCGTCCTGGTGAAGCAGCCAGGCGAGCGCGACCATGGCCGGCTTGGCGTCCAGGCCGCGGCAGAGCTGCTCGTAGGCCTCCAGGCGGTGCCGGTTGACGGCGAGGTAGTCGGCAGCGCGACCCTCGGCGGATCGGCCGCGGTGCTCCTTGGTCAGGACGCCGCCGAGGGCGCCACCGTGCAGTGGGCTCCAGGGAATCATGCCGAGCCCGTAGGTGAGGGCCGCCGGCAGGACCTCCATCTCGACGGTGCGCTCGGCGAGGTTGTACAGGGACTGCTCGCATACCAGGCCCTGGAAGTGACGGGCCCGTGCCGCCTCCTGCGCCTGCGCGATGTGCCAGCCGCCGAAGTTGCTCGACCCGACGTAGAGAACCTTGCCCTGGCCGACCAGCGTCTCCATCGCCTGCCAGATCTCGTCCCATGGCGTGTCCCGGTCGACGTGGTGCATCTGGTAGAGGTCGATGTACTCCGTCTGCAGCCGTCGCAGCGATGCGTCACAGGCGTTGCGGATGTTGCGCGCGGAGAGCCTGCCGTCGTTGGGCCAGTCGGACATGGCGCCGTAGAGTTTCGTCGCGAGGACCACCTTCTCGCGGCGTCCACCGCCCTGCGCGAACCACCGGCCGAGTATCTCCTCGGTGCGGCCCTTGTTCTCGCCCCACCCGTAGGTGTTCGCGGTGTCGAAGATGTTGATGCCGCGGTCCAGGGCGAGATCGCAGATCGTCTGGGACTCGTCCTCGGGCGTCACCGGGCCGAAGTTCATAGTGCCGAGTACCAGCCTGCTCACGCGGAGCCCGGACCGCCCGAGGTTGGTGTAGTCCATGCGGCAACCCAACACCGTGTGGGGCACGGGTCACAATGTCTGGATGGCCGAACCGCTCAAACCGGTGCTGGAGCGCGTGCGAGCCGACCTGCTCGACGCCGACCGGCTGGTCCGCGCCGTGGCCGCCGGACGACGCAGGGGTGAGCGTCCGGCCTACCGTCGGGCGGAACTTCGGTGGGTGGATCTGCGCCAGGGTCGTCGGCTGCAGGTGGTGACCTTCGATGATCGCCAGGCCTTCACCAGCAACGTCGCGGGTGCAGAGGCGGCCACCGCCGTCGAGCAGTTGATCGACGAGCCGTTCGGCAACTGGCATGTCGAGACCATCGACGGCACGGTGCAGGTACGGGTCACCAAGAAGGGCGACGCGCAGGTGCACGCGTCTCCTGCCGGCCAGGTACCGGCGGAGCCCGACCGTGCCCACGATCGGGTCAAGCCTCGGCTGCTGGACCCCGCCGACCCGTTCCTGCGCGCAGTGGGCATCAGTGACGCCAATGGGCGGATCCGACCGGCTCGGCGAGACAAGTATCGCCAGGTCGAGGAGTTCCTGCGGGCCCTCGAGCCGGTGCTCGAGCGCGCCCGCGCCGCCGCCGGCGACGGGCGACTGCGGATCGTCGACCTCGGCTGCGGGAACGCCTACCTGACCTTCGCCGCTTATCGGTGGCTGACCGACCGGCATGGTCTCGAGGTCGATCTGGTCGGCGTCGACGTCCGGTCCCAAGCGCGGCAGCGGAACACGGAGCTGGCCGGCGCACTGGACTGGGGCGACGGCATCCGCTTCGTCGAGGGGACGATCGAAGACTTCGAGCCCTCCGTCGAGCCGCATGTCGTGCTCGCTCTGCACGCATGCGACACCGCGTCGGATGACGCCCTTGCCCGGGCCGTCCGCTGGCGGGCGCCGGTCGTCCTGGTGGCGCCGTGCTGCCACCACGACGTGCAGCGTCAGCTCCTCGGATCACCGCCGCCGCGGCCCTACGGCCCGCTGACGCGCCACGGCATCCTGCGGGAGCGGTTCGCCGACGTGCTGACCGACGCGGTGCGCGCCAGCCTGCTGCGGATCCTCGGCTACCGCGTCGAGGTCGTCGAGTTCGTCGCGTCGGTGCACACGCCGCGCAACACCCTGCTGCGTGCCGTGCACACCGGTTCGGCGCCGGACCCGGCGCACGTTGCCGAGTACACCGAGCTCACCGCCGCATGGGGCATCCTCCCGGCGCTGCATTCGCGACTGGCCACGGAGGTGGACGCTGCGATGACCGGTACGCGACCGTGACGGTCAGGAGCTCGATGCGGTCCGGGCCGGGCGGGTGGCGACGGCGAGTGTCTGTCGGGCGATCTCCAGCTCTTCGTTGGTCGGGACGACGAGCACGGCGACGGCCGCTTGGTCGGTCGAGATGTCACGGGCGTTGCGGTCGGGCGAGACGTTGCGAACGGGGTCGACCGCGATGCCCATCGACTCGAGACCGGCGACGGCACGAGCGCGCACGTCCGGGTCGTTCTCGCCGACTCCGGCTGTGAACACGACGGCGTCGAGGCGGCCAAGCACCGCATGGTAGGCACCGATGTACTTGCGGATGCGGTAGCAGTACGCCTTCAGCGCCAGCCGTGCCGCCGTGTCGCCGGAGTCGGCGCGTCGGTGGACCTCGCGCATGTCGTTCGCACCAGCCAGTGCGAACAGACCGCTGCGCCGGTTGAGCTGGTCGTCGACGTCCTCCGCGGACAGGCCCGCCACGCGGATCAGGTGCCCCACCACGGCCGGGTCGATGTCGCCGCTCCGGGTGCCCATCACCAGGCCCTCGAGCGGGGTGAGTCCCATCGAGGTGTCGACGCTGCGGCCGCCGGCGACCGCGGTGGCGCTGGCGCCGTTGCCGAGGTGCAGGACGACCAGGTTGCAGTCGGCAGCGTCGCGGCCGAGCGTCTCGGCTGCTTTTCGGGCGACGTACTCCACCGACGTGCCGTGGAAGCCGTACCGTCGTACGCCGTGCCCGGAGCGCCAGACCTCCGGCACCGCGTAGGTGAAGGCGTGCGGTGGCAGCGTCTGGTGGAACGCCGTGTCGAACACTGCGACGTGCGCGGTCTCGGGCAGCGCCGCCCGCGCCACCCGGATGCCGGCGAGATTCGCCGGGTTGTGGAGGGGCGCGAGGTCGGAGAGGGCCTCGATGGTCTCGACGACGTCGTCGGTGATCAGCGCCGCCTCCGCGAACCGGTCCCCACCGTGGACGACACGGTGGCCGACCGCGCGGACGCCGGAGTCGGTCACGGCGGCTCCGGTCTCAGCCAAGGCCCCCAGGACCGCGCCCAGGCCGGCCTCGTGGTCAGGGACGTTGGCGTCGCGGTCGATATCCCCGTCCGGGCCCTCGTGGTGGATGTGCCCGGCCTGCTCGCCGATGCGTTCGACCAGGCCCCTTGCGGCGGCGCCACCGTCGTCGACGTCGACGAGCTGGTACTTGATCGACGACGAGCCGCAGTTGAGGACCAGCACCGTCGCGCTCATGGCACGTCCTCGTGGTTCTCCGTCGCCTGGATCGCGGTGATCGCGACCGTGTTGACGATGTCGCGGACGGTGGCGCCGCGGGACAGGTCATTGACCGGCCTGCGCAGGCCTTGCAGCACCGGCCCGATCGCGACGGCACCCGCTGAGCGCTGTACGGCCTTGTAGGTGTTGTTGCCGGTGTTGAGGTCGGGGAAGACGAAGACCGTGGCCCGGCCTGCGACCTCACTGCCGGGAAGCTTCGTCCTCGCGACACTCGCGTCCACGGCCGCGTCGTACTGGATCGGACCGTCGACGGACAGGTCGGGCCGGCGTTCGCGGACCAGTGCGGTCGCTGTCCGGACCTTGGCCACGTCGGCGCCCTCGCCGGACTCGCCGGTCGAGTACGAGAGCATCGCGATGCGTGGCTCGACGCCGAACCGCGACGCCGTCGCCGCCGAGGAGATCGCGATTTCCGCGAGTTGCTCCGCTGTCGGGTCGGGAATGACTGCACAGTCGCCGTAGACGAGGACGCGGTCGCGTAGGCACATGAAGAAGACGCTGGACACGACCGACACGCCGGGCGCGGTCCGGATGACCTCGAAGGCCGGTCTGATGGTGTGCGCAGTCGTGTGGGCCGCGCCCGAGACCATGCCGTCGGCCAGGCCCAGCAGCACCATCATCGTTCCGAAGTACGACACGTCGACCACGACGTCGCGAGCCGCGTCGACGGTCACCCCCTTGTGAGCGCGCAGCCGGGCGTACTCCAGCGCGAACCGCTCGCGCATCTCCTCCTCGTGGGGATCGACGATCCGCGCCGCCGTGAGGTCCAGGCCCAGCTGGTCGGAGCTGGCCCGGATGGTGGACGGGGAACCGAGGAGGGTGATGTCGGCGACGCCTCGCGCCAGCAGTGACTCGGCGGCCAGCAGAATGCGCTCCTCCTCCCCCTCGGGCAGGACGATCCGCCGGAGCTGCCCCCGGGCGCGGTCCACCAACTCGTGCTCGAACATCAGCGGCGTCACGACGTCACCGGGCGTGACGTCGAGGCGACGAAGCAGCTCGTCGCCGTCGACGTGCTCGTCGAACAGTGCCAGCGCGGCATGGACCTTGCGCGGGGACTCCTTGGACAGCCGTCCCTGCACGGCGGCCAGGCGGGTGGCGGTCGTGTAGGTGTCCCCGCGCGTGGTCACCACGGGAAGGCGCGAATCCAGGCCGTCGACGAGGCGCTGAACCTGGGTGGGCACTTCGAACCCGCCGTTGAGGAACACCCCGGCGAGGGAGGGAAAGGTCTGCGACGCGTGCGCCATCAGCACGCCGAGCAACACGTCGGAACGGTCGCCCGGTGTGATGACAAGACCCCCGTCGACCAGGTGGTCGAGCACGTGGGGCAGCGTCATGGCGCCTACCAGCACGTCCAGGGCCTCCCGGCCGAGCATCGCGGGATCGCCGCTGCGCAACCTCCCGTCACAGGCTTCGAGCAGGTCGCCGACGGTCGGTGCCGTGAGCAGCGGCTCGTCGGGAATCGCGGATGCGGGAACTGCGCCCGCCAGAGCGGCTTGCACGGCGTCGAGGGCGTCCGGAGCCACCCGGTTGGCGACGATGCCGAGCAGCCGTCCGAATTGGGCAGCCAGCTCCGTGACCGCCAGATCGGCCGAGGTGCGGATCTCACCCGGCTCACGCCCGCGGCCGGGCACCACCAGCAGCACCGGCGCAGCGAGGTTGACCGCGATCCGGGCGTTGTAGGAGAACTCGGTCGGGCTGCCGACATCGGTGTGGTCGCTGCCGACCACCACCATCGCGTCGCAGTCGCGGGCCACCTCGTGGTAGCGCTCGACGATCACCGACATCGCACCGTCGGGGTCGTCGTGGACGTCGTCGTAGGTCACGCCCGCGCACAGTTCGTACGGCAGGTCGACGCCGTCGTGGTCGAGCAGCAGCTCCAGGACGTAGTCGGGCTGATCGCCCGGGCGGACGATCGGGCGGAACACGCCGACCTGGCCGACCCGACGGGTCAACAGGTCGAGCACGCCGAGAGCCACCGCACCCTTGCCGGTCTGGCCCTCGGCGGAGGCGACGTACACGCTCCTAGCCACGCTGGCGAGGCTAACGGGATCGGCCAGCGCGCGGGTGCCGTCACTCCACCCGCTTCGCCGGCCGGGGCTGCTCCTCGCCGCTGTCGGACCTGGTGAAGAAGGAGAAGTTCCCGTCCGCCTCGAGGACGACCAGGTCGACGTCGGCCAGATCGCGCACGCCGTGTTCGCGCGCTGCCGCGAGCAGGTCGTCGAGAGGGAGCCGCTCGTAGCGCAGGACGTCCTCGTCGACGTCGCCGTCGCGGAGCAGGATCGTCGGCTCACCGTCGAGCACCGGCCGGGTCCGCGCGAACCGCCAGCTCACCCAGGAGAGCAGGATCGACAGCAGCGTGAACGTCGCAACGGCGAGGGCGCCGCCGGTGAGTGAGTAATCCTCCTGCATGACCGTCTGGCTGATCAGGTCGCCGAGTGTCACCAGCAGGATCAGCTCGAATGCGCTCAGCTGGGTGACCTGCCGCTTGCCCGAGACACGCAGGACGAACCACAGCAGCGCGAAGACCAGGGTCGCGCGGATGATCACGTCCATCAGGGCAGCACCACCATCCGGAATCGCACCCGGGCGACCTCGCGGCCGCCGTCAAGGACGGCGATCCAGTACCGGTGGGCGCTGGGCGGCTGCGTGGGCCCCGTTCGCGCGTCGAGGGTGATCGAGAGGACCGCACCGCCGGGCGGATCGAACTCGTACACGACCCGGTGCGGCGCAGCGGTCTCTCCGGCGGGGTTGGGATAGAAGTTCTGGAAGTCCAGCCGGTCGAACAGGTCCTTGTCGAATGCGAGGGTGACCGGACCGTCGAAGCCGCCGTCGCGGGTCACTTCGATGCGCAGCGGCGTGGCCAGACCCGAGCGGGTGACCTGGGAGTGGTGGACGACCAGGCGGTAGCCGCCGCCCTCGGCGGCCACGTCGGCGGCACGCGGGCCGAGGATGCCGACCGACCCGGTCGCGACGACGACCAGCAGCGCGACGATGCCGATCCGGCGCAGGTTCCGGGCCCGCCGGGCGGCATCCGGGTCGCGGTGGCCCGGAAGGGTCGCCATGTGTTCGGCCACGGCACCGTTCTACTGGTCGGTGACGCCGTTCCGGCGAGGGCTCGCCGCGGTGACCGCGAGGTACCGTCACCTCATGGCGCCCCGACCCGACGAGATCCTCGTCGCACCGAAGGTGCTGCTGCACGACCACCTCGACGGTGGCCTGCGGCCGGCGACCGTCGTCGAACTGGCCGGTGAGATCGGCCACGACCTGCCCACGCGGGACGCGGACGAGCTCGCGGCCTGGTTCGTCGAGTCGGCGAGTTCAGGGTCGCTGGAGCGCTACCTCGAGACGTTCTCGCACACCGTCGCGGTGATGCAGAACCGGGAGGCGCTGACCCGGGCGGCCTCGGAGTGTGCGGAGGATCTGGCCGCCGACGGCGTTGCGTACGCGGAGGTGCGGTACGCACCCGAGCAGCATCTGGCCGGCGGGCTGACCCTCGAGCAGGTCGTCGAAGCAGTCGAAGAAGGCTTCCGGCTCGGCGAGGTGCGGGCCCAGCGTGCCGGGCACCCGATCCGCGTGGCCACGTTGCTGACGGCGATGCGCCACGCGGCGCGGTCGACCGAGATCGCCGCGCTCGCCGTGGCCTACCGCGATGCCGGGGTGGTCGGTTTCGACATCGCCGGCGCCGAGGCGGGCTTCCCGCCCACTCGGCACCTGGACGCGTTCGAGTACCTGCGACGCGAGAACGCTCATTTCACCATCCACGCCGGTGAGGCGTTCGGCCTGCCGTCGATCTGGGAGGCGCTGCAGTGGTGCGGCGCCGACCGGCTCGGGCACGGAGTGCGCATCATCGACGACGTCACCGTCACCGCCGAAGGCAGGGCGGAGCTCGGCCGACTGGCCGCCTACGTGCGGGACAAGCGCGTGCCGCTGGAGATGTGCCCGTCATCCAACGTCCAGACCGGTGCGGCCGCCTCCATCGCCGAGCACCCCATCGGTCTGCTCACCCGACTCCGCTTCCGGGTCACGGTGAACACCGACAACCGGCTGATGAGCGAGACCTCGATGTCGAGGGAGCTGACGTTGCTGGCCGATGCGTTCGACTACGACCTCGACGACTTCCAGTGGTTCGCGGTCAACGCGATGAAGAGCGCGTTCGTCCCTTTCGACGAGCGGCTCGCGCTCATCAACGACGTGGTCAAGCCCGGATACGCGGCCCTCGCCGCTCAGCGAGCCTTCGCCGCAGTCCGCGGCCCGGTCCGGTGACCGTTCCCGGCCCGACGCGAGCGTCCTCCTCGCTCAATCCTCGTTGGGCATCAGGATCCACAGGGCCAGGTAGATCACGAACTGTGGGCCGGGCAGCACGCAGGAGATCACGAACAGGATGCGGACGCTGGTCGCGGTCATGCCGAATCGGCGCGCCAGCCCGGCACACACGCCGGCGATCATCCGGCCCTCGCGCGGCCGGACCAGGCCTGGTCGGGTGTTGCCTGCGCTCATGCCGTCGACGATAGACGCCGCCGTCCAAGGCACGACTACCGCCGCAAGCCTGCCGAGTCCAGGAGCCCGGTACAGGCGCTGCACCATCAAATGCCTCGTCCGCACGCGCGTGGTTGCATCTGGCCAGGCGGAGCAGACTTGGTCGCATGTCAGAGCCTCTGACGATGAGTAACGCGATCGTCGGAAGGCGTGGGTGACCGGCCGGGAAGGTGATATCGGTGTCCGAAGTGGCGCGCGACCGCTGGTCTGCGTGGCTGCTGCGGCGCCGGCACGGCAACGACCCGGAACGCCAGAAGGCGATGCTCGAGCGGCTCAGCCAGATTCGTGATGGAGTGCTGGACCGGGCCCGCCTCCATGCCGGTGACACCCTGCTCGATGTCGGCTGCGGGGATGGCCTGATCGGGTTCGGCGGGCTGGACCGGGTCGGCCGGACCGGACGGGTGATCTTCTCTGACATCTCGCAGGACCTGCTGGATCTGTGCCGGCAACGGGCACTCGAGCTGGATGCCGGGGAGCGCTGTGCGTTCGTACTCAGCTCGGCCGATCGGCTGGACGCAGTGGCGGCCGACTCGGTCGACGCGGTTACGACTCGCTCGGTGCTGATCTACGTCAACGACAAACAGGCCTGCTTCCGTGAGTTCCACCGGGTATTACGCCCCGGTGGCCGCCTGAGCTTGTATGAGCCGATCAACGCGTTCGCCGCCCGGACCGGCAGTGACGGGCGGTTCTGCGGTTACGACATCGCCCCGGTCGCCGACCTGGCCGCGAAGGTGAAAGCGCTGTATGCCGGCCTGCAGCCACCCGACACCGATCCGATGCTCGACTTCGACGAACGAGACCTGCTCCACGCCGCCGAACTGGCCGGCTTCACCGAGATCCACCTAGAACTGCGGGTCGACATCGAGCCGCAGTTGCCGCCGCTCGGCTGGGATGGGTTCGCCCACTCCTCGGGGAACCCGCTGATTCCCACGCTTACCGAGGCCCTCGCCCAGACCCTCAGTCCCGCTGAGGCCGAGCGGTTTCAAGCCCACCTGCGGCCACTCGTCGAGGCCGGTCAGGGAGAACACCGGCTCGCGACCGCCAGCCTGGGAGCCACGAAACCATCGACCCACCCTCGGAACCGACAGCATCAGCTGACAGTCGGTGTCGTGACATCAGGAGGTTAGAGCCATGTCTGTTGCGGCACCGCGGACGGCGACCGAGCGAAAGGCGGACACCTTGGCCGTGCTCGGCACGCCGGCCATCGACGTCTGGGTGGCCTCGGCGGACATCGTCAACGGAGCAATGCGCGCCCATTTGGTTCCGCTGTCGCTGGCGTGGATCGACGAGCGGGTGGTTGTTGCGGTCGGCTCAGACAGCGCCACGGCGCGCAACATCCGCGAGCATGGCACGGCCCGGCTCGGGCTCGGTCCCACGCGCGATGTGGTGATGATTGACGTGGTGCTGGAGGACATCATCGGCGTCGCGGAGACACCGCCGACGCTCGCCGACGGCTACGCAGCACAGGCCGACTGGGATCCCCGAACCGCCGACGGATATGTGTACATCGTGCTTCGACCTGAACGCATCCAGGCCTGGCGGGAGAGCAACGAACTCAGCGGTCGGACACTGATGCGCGCGGGTCGCTGGGTCATCTGAGTGCGGCTGACCGGGTCGGCGTCCGAAGCCTCGGCCGAGCATGGCAAAGGGCATCGGCGTAGAAGTCGTCGGGCGAGCGTCGATGCGGTGCTGTTGGGGGCCGGAGTCCGCGAGGGTAGACAAATTGCTGAGAGGCAGACGACGGCGAGTTCCTGCTACAGAACCTGTCAGGGTTCGTGGCTAGCGTGTTGGTGTGACCCAGATCCAGTTGCTGCGCCCGCAGGGGCTCGTCGTGTCCGATGCCTTCAGCCAGGCCGCCGTGGTCCCGCCCGGCGCCACCACGGTGTACGTCGGCGGGCAGAACGCCGTCGACGCGACCGGGATCCTCGTGGGCGGCGATGACGTGGCCGCCCAGACCCGTCAGGTGATGGCCAACCTCGCGACCGCGCTCGAGGCGGCCGGGGTGGGGGTCGAGCACCTCGTGCAGGTGTTGGTCTTGCTCGTCGACGGCGTCGACGTACAAGCGGCCTATGGTGCCGCTGCGGCGTCACTCGCCGACGCCACGCCGCCGCCGCTGGTCACCGCCGCACTGGTGTCCGGCCTCGGGGTGCCCGGTGCGCTGGTCGAGGTGTCCGCGGTCGCGGCCGTGGTGAGGTGAGGACAGGCACCGACGGAGCTAACGGGCACACGCGGGCGCGGGTGCCCTCGCCGAGCGATGATGTGTCCATGGCAGAGCGCAACGTCCTCGGTGCCGACTTGCAGCCGTGCGGCACCGACCCGGTGACCGGGTTCTTTCGTGATGGTTGCTGCAGCACCGGCCCGGAGGATGTCGGAAGTCACACCATCTGCGCGGTCGTCACGGCCGAGTTTCTGGACCACCAGCGCGGTATCGGCAACGACTTGTCGACACCGAGGCCGCAGTTCCGCTTCCCGGGACTGGTGCCGGGCGACCGGTGGTGTGTGACCGCGGTGAACTGGGCCCGTGCATACAACGACGGCGTTGCTGCGCCGGTCGTGCTTGCCTCCACGAATGAGGCGGTGCTGCAGATTGTGCCAATGGCAGCGCTCCGGAAGCACGCCGTGGACGTCCCGGCAGACCCGAGCTCGCTCGAGCTGTAGTGCTGGGCTCACGAGTCGTAGTTCGCGCTCGGATAGCCAGCACCTTCCCTGATCAGGCGGTCGAGGGTGCGTTGGCCCCAACGGCTCATGGTCGGATTCGACTCGGCGTAGTACCAAACCAGGCCCATCGACTGCTCGAAGGCCCAGGCCATTCCCCTTCGCCACTGAACCTCGCTGCACCCCAACGCTTCCCGGAGGATTTGTCGCTGAGCTTCGTCAAGGAGGTGCCAGGCACCGACAAGGTCGAGCGCCGGGTCGGCTGCGGCGAATCCGCCACCGTCAAGTACTCCGACGAGCCGGCCATCTTTGACCAACACGTTCGGTGGTGTGAGGTCACCGTGACACATGACATCCGCATCGACTTCGGGCAATGTCCGCAGCTCTGTCCACATCGCACGCAGGCGCGCCACGTCATGCAGGTCCGCACTTTCACCGAAACAGAACTCCATCCACTCGTCGTGGTCCGGCAGATGCCCGCCGCGGCCCTCGCCAGTGAACCCTCGCCCTGCGGTGTCAGCGGCGCGCAGGCTGGCGACGAATGCGGCGAGATCCCTCGCGAACTCGATCGAGCCCGCGGGGTCGTCAACGGTCGCGTCCGACCCGGGCAGCCACGTCTGGATGCTCCACGGCAACGGGTAGCCGTGGCCGGGTTCACCGAGTGCGACCGGCTCGGGGGTGGGGACCGTGGAGGCGTTGGCCAGCTCCCATACTGCGGCGGCTTCGGCGGTCAGGTCTGCCCGAGCCTGCGTCGGGTCCTGAGCGCGCAGCAGGAAGCGGGCGGCGAGCTCGTCGCCGATCCGAAATATTGCGTTGACGGTCCCCGCTGTCCGCACCTCTCGGAGCGCGAGTTCCTTCCACTGCGGGAACTGCTCAGCGACGAGCCGGCGGACAGTGTCCTTGCTCACGTGGAGTTGGTCCGCGTGCATCGCCATGACTGCATCGTGCCCGCGGTTGTCCATGGCCTTGCCTGCCCCGTCAGGCGGCGCGAGTGCGCCCCTCACCGGCCTTGTTGTCCGGGCGGCAGGAACGTGCTCACGCAGGCCTTGTTGCCCTCGGGATCGGCGATCACGACGTATGCCGGCGCCTGGGAGTCGTCGACGATGGTCCCACCCGCGGCCACTGCGGCGGCGATGCGTTGGTCTGCGAGGTCGTGCGGCACCCACACGTCGATGTGAAACCGCTGCCGGGGCGTCTCGTGGGGATCGGTGTCCTGGAACCACAGGATCGGGACGCGGCCGGTGAGGTCGCGAATGTCGTCACCGATCGTGCCGAACCCGAGCGCGTCGTCGCCGCCGGTGAGCAACGCCGCCCACACCGGCGCGAGCCTGGCGGGGTCGGCGGTGTCCAGGGCGATCTCGATGGAGGTGATCTGCTCGGGGCGGGCGGCGATCCCCAGGTCGGCGGCGAGCCGGCTGACGCGTCGGGCCAGGTCGAGGTCCTGCTGCGTCACCCAAGAGACTTGGTGCTCGGTGCCCTCGTCGTCGCGGTAGATCGCGTCGTGGCTGATCAGCTTCAGGTCGACATAACTGTCGCCCAACCGGACCTCGGGCTGGTGCCTGGCGGTCTGGCCGGCCTCGGCCACCGCGCTGACGAAGTGGGCTCCGGCCCGGAAGCTGTCGATGGCGAAGCGGGCGTGCAGGCCCTGACCGAGCTTCCGCCAGTCGGCCAGGTCGGCCGCCAGAATGTCGTCGATGCCGAGCATCTGCATGCGCTTGTCTCCTTGGCCCTGGGTCTCCCGGCGACCATAGACCCCGTGCCGGACGTACCGCGTCCGGAACCGAGCCACAACAACGGGCGACCTCGGACCGTTGGCATGTGGATCACTGCGATGGGGAGCGGGGCCACCTTCGAGGTCCCGCGAGCGCGGTAGCCTGTGCGGCACCACGCCGACCGGAGGAGGTGAGTCCCATTCCCACGACAGCGGGCTGGGCCCTCCCGACCGCGGTCGCGCGCCGTTCGACCTGAGTTCGACAGCGGCCGCCGGGGCGCCCGCACATCCCGGAAGGCTCGTCATGCACCTGTTCAACCCTGCTTCAGCACCGCGCGGATTAGTCCTGCTCGCTCCCGGTGGCGGCCAGGACCACACCTCGCCCGGCGTCGTGGCCCGCGCCACCCGCCTCACCGACGACGGGTACGCCGTCGCGGTCGTCCGCTCCCTCGACGAGGTTCCGGCCGTGCTGGCCGCGCATCCCGGCCCGGTCGGATTCTGGGGCATCTCCCAGGGCGCCCGGGTGGGGCTGCCGCTGCTCGCCGCCGAGCCGCGGATCACCGCCGCGGTGCTCGGCCTCGCCGACGGCCCGGTCGCCTCGGCGCCGCTGGTCACTGCCGCGGTGCTCTTCTACGTCCAGTCCGACGACGATCTGGTCCAGCCCGACGCTTGCCGGGCGCTGTTCGACGCGCTCGGCTCGCCCGATAAGACCCTGGTCGAGAACCCGGGTGGTCACCTGGACCTGCCGAGGACCTCGGTCGAGGAGTCGGCTGTCTGGCTGGACCGGAAGCTGGCCGAGCAGTGAGCTCTGGCAGGGGTGAGTTGGCGCCGGCCTTGATCGGTGTCGGCTCGAAGACCTCGGCAGGCATTAGGAGTCGCGAAGATCCTGGAACCGCGCCGCCATGGCGTTGGGAATGTCCACGATCTTCGTCCGGCTCCTCGCCCCGCTGAAAAGCTTGACGTCTTCTGCACGGACGTTGAGGGCCTTGGCGAGCGCGACCAATGCCGCCGCGGTGGCCTTGCCCTCAGCGGCGTGTTCGCGCACGCGAACGACCACCGACTGTTCGTGACGACCGCCGACGATCGTGCGCCCGGCACCGGGACGGACTCGGATCGTCACGCGCATGGGCGGAGCATGCCAGTCCCAATGGCCTGCTTGGCCGGGGCTGTGACCGGGCAAGGTTGCGGCAGGTTCGGACGATGCTCGCCGCCGGTAAGGATCTGTTGGCCGCAGACACGCGCCCGCGCATACGTCATCAGTGATGATGACGTATGACCTGGACTGCTCCCGAGGTGTCATTGCCTGAGGGCCCTCTCACTGGGGATGACCGGCCAATCCTCGAAGGCTTCCTTGCCTGGCATCGTGCCCTGCTGCGGCGCAAGTGCGCCGGACTGACCGGTGAGCAGCTGGCGGAGTGCGCCGTTCCGCCGTCCAACCTGTCCCTGCTTGGCCTGGTTCGCCACATGGCCAAGGTTGAACGCAAATGGTTCCGCGAGCTGATCGCCGGGCAGGAA
>DATFBR010000077.1:0-11537 GCA_035253685.1 Jiangellaceae bacterium | reverse complement strand
TCGGCACACCGGGTACACGCCGCGGCGCTGTTCGCCAGCGGCGTGCTGGTTTCGGCCCGCATGGCGTTGGCAGAGGGTCTGCGTTACAGTTCCTCACCCGACGTCGGGCACGAGCGAGGGTTCCTGCTCGCCGTCGCCGCCCGCATCGCCCGCTACGACAAGGACCCCGACGCCGACCGGCTCGAGCAGGAGGCGAGCGAGGCTCTCCAGTCGCTCGGCGTGGTACGCGTGCCGCTACCCGAGGTCGTCGAGTGAGCTACGGGTGGCTGGCTCGGGCGTCGTGCTCGAAGAGCAGGTAGGTGAACAGGTCGCCATCGTTGCGCGTGCTCTGCACGTAGTCGACACATGCCTGCTGGTTCTCACCGAGAACACCCTTGGCCGGGCATGGCGGTGCCTCCGTGAGCGGGCCGGTGTTGGTGAGGTCAACGAGCAGGGGAAGCTTCGGCACGCCCGCCTGACCACAGAGCACCAGGTCACAGGCGACGACCAGGGTGGCGGGAGCTTCCTTGGTGTAGAGCGGGTCGCCCAGGAGGTCCTTGAGGTCCACCACGCCCAGGACGACCAGGGCTGAGGTCTCACCAGCCGTTCGGCAGTCGGCGATGCCGTCACACGAGCCAAGGGACAGGGTGACGTTGCCGCGCGCGCCGTTCGGTAGCAGCAGGTACCCGCATGTCGGAACCTCGGGTGTCGGGACTGGGCAGCTGGGGTCTGACAGCTCGAGCGGAACCCTCGGGGTCGCCGCGCGGCCGACGGCGGTGAGTGCGACGTCGACGGTGAACTCGGCTGGGGCCAACTCGACCCCGGACACGGCTCGCACGCGGAGTTCGACACCGTTCGCGAACGGCGCGTAGGTCGCGCCCGAGATGGTGGCGCCGGAGCCGTTTCGCGGAATGACCGCGCTGGTGGAGCCGGCGAGCTGGCCCGGGCCGGCCACCTGCTCGAGGACGATCGTCGTCGCCCTGGACACGGTTGTCGGTCGCCCGGACGCGTCGAGGACCTCGACCGCGACATCGAACGGCCGGTCTTGGACCGGCGCGCCCAGCCCGGATCCCGTGTCGGTGACCGCCACGACTTCAAGGAAGCCCTTGACCGCTGCGGCACCTGCCGGAACCGAGGTCCCGGCAACGGCAAGCACAGCCGTCAGGACCACGGCGCCGATCACGGCGGCATAGCGTCGAGCACGCGGTTGCATGCGCTGAAGCATGACATCGCCCCCCTCCTGGACTGGCCGGGTTACTCATCCACGGTCGCCCCATCACACGGGTCCAGTCAATGCACGTCGCCGACGTCGCGCATCTCAGTCGACACGAACAGACGTCATCGGTCCGGCTCGTCGGGATGTTCGAGCGGCCTGAAGCGGTCGAGCATGGCATCGACCGCCAGTCCGGCTTCGCGTGCGCTCGGTGTGTAGCCGGTGACGACCGGGAGGAAGTGGTCGCGGCTCAGCGCTTGGAGTTGGAGCTCGCTCGCGGCCCGTATCGTTGCTGTCCGGGGAACGCGCCGGAGCAGGGCGATCTCACCGAACCCCTGCCCGTGACCGAGCGTGGCAACCAGGCGTCCGTCTCCGATCACGTCGGCCGTACCCGACTCGATCACGTAGTAGCGGTCGCCGACGTCGCCCTGGCGCACAACCTCGGTGCCTGCGGGCACAGAGACTGGTTGGAGGCCGCGAGCGAGCTGCTCGATGGCGGGAAGGGGCAACGGGCTCAACATGGGTACCGCTTGCAGCAGCTCGATCTCTCTGTCGCGGACGCCGATGGACGTGTCCAGCGGGCGCAGCCGTCGCCACGCAATGGCAACGAGAACGGGGCACACCAGACCGACGACGACCAGTGCTGTGCGGACGTCGGACAGTTCGATCAGTGTCGACGCGACGATCGCCCCCACCCCGACGGTCAGTGCCCCCAGGCTCTCCAGGACGACGAAGACGCGCGCGAGCACCTCGTCGGGGGCCAGCCGGGCCATGAGCGTGAACAGGCCCAGGTCGACGAGCGCATTGCCGATGCCCACGAAGGCCAGCAGCGCGAGTGCCACCGCCTCCGCCGGGAAGACGCCGATGAGCGCGATGGGAAGACCCCAGAGGGCGACACCGATCCCGAACCAGCCCGCGAGCCGGCGCGTGCCGACCAGCAACGACGCGGCCAGGGAGCCGACGACGGCACCGGCGCCGACCGCAGCCGTGAGTGCACCGACGCCCGGTTCGCCGGTCCCCAGCAGATCGATCGCGACCACAACAGTGAACACGGTCAGCGCTCCGCGCGTGAACGTCTGCGCCACGGCGAGGCCGACGAGGAGAGCGAGATCGCGGTTCCGGGCGACGGCGCGGACACCGTCGGTCGCCTCGGCGAGCAGACTCACCTTGCCTGGGGCGGACGGGCGTGGCGGTGCGTCGTATCGCACCAGCAGCATCAAGCCCGCCGCCCACACCGAGGCGCCCGCGGCAACCGCGAACACAACGGTCACGCCGGTGAACTGGAGCAGCACGGCGGCCAGCAGGGGGCCCACCAACGTGGCGACCGAGTCGAGGAGGCCGCGGACGACATTGGCACTGGCCAGCTCGTATCCGGTGCGGCACAGCGACGGGAGCAGCGCGGAATGCGCCGGCCGGTACAGGGTGCTGGCGATGGTCGAGAACACCGCCAGCGCATAGACCACCGTTGATGGGCCATCCACCCCGACGATCAACGCGGCCACCGCGGTCGCTGTGCCCCGAACTGCGGACACCATCACCAGGACGCGTTCCCGGCGCCCCCTGTCGGCGAGCGGCGCGGCCAGCGGCGCCACCACTGCTGATGGCACCATGCGCAGCAGTGCCACCAGACCGACCGCGGTCGCGCCGCCGTCGCGGTAGGCAACGATCCCGAGCCCTACCGTGAACGCCCACTCTGCCGTCCAGGCTGCGAGGAAGCTCAGCTGGGCCCGCCGCAGGTTGGGGTTTCGAGCGTTGCTGGCGAACGCGCCTGCCGCGGCGGCCAGCCTGCTCTCGAACCGGCGGTCGGTCACTTTCGCGACGTTACCGTCCTCGACACCGCTGACCCGCCAACGCCGGCTCACGGCCTCCCCTGACCTGCACGCGCGGCGTCGTCAGCGTCTCTTGCGTGCGACCACGACCTCGCCGCGGTACGCAGGTGGCGGAGCGGCGTCCTCCTCCCTTCGCCGCGCAGCGTCGGAGGACTCGAGCTGCCAGGGCACACTGGTCACCATCACCCCGGGCGTGAACAGCAGCCGGGTCTTGAGCCGCAACGCGCTCTGGTTGTGCAGCAACTGCTCCCACCACCGGCCGACGACATACTCGGGGATGTACACCGTCACGATGTCGCGGGGGCTCGAGCGCCGGATGCCCTTGACGTACTCGATGATCGGGCGCGTGATCTCGCGGTACGGCGAGTCCAGCACCTTCAGCGGCACCGGGATCTGCCTGCGGTCCCACTCGTCCGTCAGCGCCCGGGTCTCGGCCAGGTCGACGTTCACCGTGACCGCCTCGAGCACGTCCGGACGTGCCACCCGCGCGTAGGCCAGCGCCCGCAGCGTTGGTTTGTGGATCTTGGAGATCAGCACGATGGCGTGCACCCGTGACGGCAGCAGGGCCGCGCCGGCGACGTCGTCGGCGGCCAGTTCGGTCCTGACCTCGTCGTAGTGGCGACGGATGCCACGCATGAGTAGGAACAGCATCGGCATCGCCACCAGGACGATCCACGCACCGTGGGTGAACTTCGTGATCGTGACGATGACCAGCACGATGCCGGTGAAGGTGGCGCCGATCATGTTGATCGTCCGCGAGCGCAACACCCGTCGACGCCCCTCCGGCCGCAGCGGGCCGCGCAGGACCGTGTTCCAGTGCCGCACCATGCCGGTCTGGCCGAGGGTGAAGGCGGTGAAGACGCCGACGATGTACAGCTGGATCAGCCGCGTCACGGACGCGTCGAAGGAGAAGATCAGGATCCCTGCGAAGATCGACAACAGCACGATGCCGTTGCTGAAGACGAGCCGGTCCCCGCGCGTGTGCAGCTGACGGGGTGCGTAGCTGTGCTGGGCAAGGACCGAACCCAGCAGCGGGAAGCCGTTGAACGCGGTGTTCGCCGCCAGCACCAAGATCAGTGCGGCGGCCGCCTGGATGTAGAAGAACGGGATCGATCCGTCGCCGAAGGTGGCGGCGGCCACCTGTGCGACGACCGTCCGTTGGGGATTCGCCTCGCAGTCGAAGCCCACCAGGTCGCAGGGCTCCTCCGTGTATCGCACGTCCGAGATCAGCGCCAGCGCGGTGATGCCGCTGAACATCACGATCGACAGGCCACCCATCCAGGCCAGCGTGGTCGCCGCGTTCCTGCTCTTGGGCTTCCTGAACGCGGGCACCCCGTTGGCGATCGCCTCGACGCCGGTCAGCGCCGTGCACCCGGAGGCGAACGCACGCAGCACGAGCAGCACGAGGGCGATCCCACCCAGGTCGGTCATCTCGGCGACGACGTCGTACTCGGCGCTCTCGGCTACCGGGGGGTCACCCGCGAAGGTTCGGCCGAGCCCCCAGATGATCATCGAGACGATCCCGACCACGAACAGGTACGTGGGCACAGCGAAGGCGCGCCCGCTCTCTTTGATACCGCGCAGGTTGATGGTCGCGAGCACGACGACAACACCGATCGCGATCGGCACGCGCTCCTCCCGCAGTGATGGCACGGCCGAGATGAGGTTGTCCACGCCGGCCGACACCGACACGGCCACGGTCAGCACGTAGTCGACGAGCAGGGCGCTGGCAACCGTCAGTCCTGCGTTCGAACCGAGGTTCGCCGCCGCTACCTCGAAGTCTCCCCCACCGGTCGGGTAGGCGTGTACGAGCTGCCGGTAGGACAGGACGACGACGACGAGCAGTACGACCACAGCGGCCGCAATCCACGGTGCCAGGTACAGGAACGACAGCCCTCCCAGGGTGAGGATGACCAGGATCTCCTGGGTGGCGTAGGTGACCGACGAGAGCGGGTCGCTGGCGAAGACCGGCAGCGCGACGCGCTTGGGGAGCAGCGTCTCCCCCAGCCGGCTGCTCGCGAGCTCGCGACCGATCAGCACCCGCCGGGCGAGATCGCCAATCTTCGTCACGTTGCGAATGCTAGGGCGCTCTCCCCGCCGGGAGGCGGCCAGCCGCCCGTGTACCGTCGTCGGTGGCGGCACGGCCGTCACGGATGTCGGCACGCCGCCTCGTGGAGGGACCACAGTGCACGTCGTCATCATGGGATGCGGCCGGGTCGGGGCGACTCTCGCGCAAAGCCTCGAGGCCCGCGACTACACGGTCGCCATCATCGACCAGAACCCGGAAGCCTTCCGGCGGCTGCCCGCCGGTTTCGAAGGGCGGACGGTCGCGGGCATCGGCTTCGACCGCGACGTTCTGCGCGAGGCCGGGATCGAGGACGCCGTGGCCTTCGCCGCCGTCAGCAGTGGCGACAACTCGAACATCATCGCGGCCCGCGTCGCCCGCGAGACGTTCGGCCTCGAGAACGTCGTGGCCCGCATCTACGACCCCGGCCGGGCCGAGGTCTACCAGCGCCTGGGCATCCCGACCGTGGCCACGGTCCGATGGACCGCCGACCGGATGCTGCGCCGGCTGATGCCGGAGGGTGCCGCGACCGAGTGGGTCGACCCGTCCGGCACGATCCGCCTCGCCGAGGTCCATGTCACCCACGACTGGGTCGGCCACACGGTGGGTGCGCTGGAGAACGCATCCGGTGCGCGCGTCGCGTTCCTGTCCCGTTTCGGCGACGGCATCGTGCCCGACGAGGACACGGTGGTCCAGGAGCGTGACCTGGTTCACGTCATCATGCGGGTCGACGACACCGCCCGGATCACCGAGGTCTTCGAGGCTGCACCGGAGGTCGAGGTCTGATGCGCGTCGCCATCGCCGGCGCCGGGAACGTCGGTCGCTCCATCGCCGCGGAGCTCCTGCACAACGGCCACGAGGTGCTGCTCATCGACCGCGAGCCCAAGGCCATCCGCGCCGCCACGGTGCCGGAGGCCGAGTGGCTGCTCGCCGACGCCTGCGAGCTGTCCCGGCTGGAGGAGGCCGCGCTCGAGCGCTGCAACGTCGTGATCGCCGCCACCGGCGACGACAAGGCGAACCTCGTCGTGTCCCTGCTCGCGAAGACCGAGTTCGGGGTGCCACGAGTGGTGGCGCGGGTCAATCATCCGCAGAACGAGTGGCTGTTCACCGATGCGTGGGGAGTCGACGTCTCCGTCTCCACGCCCCGGATCATGAGCGCCCTGGTGGAGGAGGCGGTCAGCGTCGGTGACCTGGTCCGGCTGTTCACCTTCCGCCAGGGCGAGGCCAACCTGGTCGAGCTGACCCTGCCCGACGACTCCCCCATCGTGGGCACGGCCATCGCCGACGTCGCCTGGCCGACGGACACCACGCTGGTGTCGGTCATCCGCGGCAAGCATGTCCACGTCCCACTGCCCGACCTCCCGCTGGAGGCCCACGACGAGCTCCTGTTCGTCGCCGCGCCCGACCGCGAACAGCAGCTCGAGGATCTGCTCTCACCACACGGCGCGCCGAGCCGCTGAGCCGCATCCGCATCGCCCGCACGCTCGCTTCTCGTTGCGCTCCCCATCTTGTGGCGGGTTGTGCACTCCTCACCGACACGGGAGACGTTCCGAACCAGCCACAAGTGGGGTGGTGGAGGGAGGGCGCTATTCGGGAGCCGGCGCTGCCTCGGCCGCACGTCGGTCCGCGTGAGCACGGTACGCGGGCCGGATGATCAGCCAGGACAGGTACGCGACCAGCAGGAACAGCGGCCAGCTCATGATCAGCCGAGCACCGGCCAGCCAGCCGAGGTGCTCCTCACCGGCGAGGTAGAGCGGCACCTGCACGGCGAGGCGCAGCGCGAACATCGCCACCCACAGCGCGCTGGCCGTGGTGTACGCGCGCAGCAGGGCCGGGTCCCGACGCCACGACATTCCCTGACCGGTGACCAGGCCGACGAATACGCCGAGCAGGGGCCATCGCACCAGGATCGAGACCAGGTAGGCCAGCCCGTAGCCCACGTTGATGAGCAGCCCGGGAAGGAACACGTCCTCGGCGCGGCCGGTGCGCGCGGACACGAACACCGCCAACGCCAGGCCGACGGCGCCGGCGATGACGTTCTGCAGCGGCTCGCGGCGGACCAGACGGACCGCGGCGAGGACGACGCCGGCAGCGATGGCCGCCCACAGCGCGATCGTCAGCTCGCGTCCGGTTACGGCGTAGACGACCGTGAACAGGGCCAGCGGCAGTCCGGCGTCGAGAAAGGCGCCCGGTGTCAGCGCGTCGCCAGCCCGGAAGCGGTCGTCCGCGGTGATCGCGGCCAGGCCCTGCCGCGGCTCGGTCACGCGGCTGCCCCCGGGAGCAGCTTGTACTCCGGGTTGTACATGACCCGGCGGCCGTCGACCGCCGAGATCCGTCCGCTGACCACCATGGTGCGCCCACAGTCGATACCGGCGATGCGCCGCCGGCCCAGCCAGATCAGGGTGAGCACGTCGGAGCCGTCGTACAGCTCCGCCTCGAGAGCAGGGACGCCGGCGCGCGGCTGCAGGGTCACGGTGTGCACGACGCCACGCACGCGGGCCCGCTCACGGTCGCCGACCTGAGCCAGCGGCACGCACCCGCCCACCCGGGCGTTCTTGCGCAGCTCCGCGGCGTGCAGGTCCGACGAGGACGCAGCCCATCGGCTCAGAGCGTGCCACACTCCGCGGTTGCCTGATCTGCGGTCGCCCACGTCCATCCAGACTACTCGTCGGATACTTCCGGGGTTGCCTGCTCCGGTCGCGTCGGCGCCGTCACCGGAATCACGTCGCCCGGCGCCATCGGCCGGTCGCCCCGGACGACCACCACCTCGCGCACGACCTTGACCAGCCGGGCGAAAGCCTGGGGATCGCTGATCGCCGTGCCGAGGAACGTGGCACGCAGCATCCACCGCGGCCCGTCGATGCCCACGACCCTCGACGGCTGGAGTCCGCTCTTGCCCTCGGCCGTCCTGACCGGCACCACGATGCGGACCTCGGTGCCGAACGGCCCGGCCGCCTCGGTGACGGTGCCGCCGCGGCGACGCGCCTCGGCCGCCACCTGCAGCCGGGTCTGCCCCCACAGCCCGGAACTGCGAGGCGCCGCGACGGCCACCATCAGGACGGCGGCGCCCTCGTGGACCACCCTTACGCCGGTACCGATGCCCGAGCGCTCGTCGACCTGTACCTGCAGTTGCATGCGCGGGCCGATCCGAACGCGTATGCCGCCGAGGTCGACCCGCGGCGGCCCCGGTTCGTCCGGGTCGACCTCGGAGAGGTCGAGCGGCCCGTCGGGTCGGGGTGTCTTGGCCGGCGGATCGGCCGGTTCGTCTGCCACTGCGCCGCCCGTGCCGGTGGGATCGGGTGACCCGGCGTCCGCGGAGGCCGGCACCGTGGCGTCGGTGTCCGGTGCAGCGTCGGGCTCGGACCGGCGACGTCGGCGTCGGAACACCGCCTATCTCCTTCCGTCGTCTCCGCGAGCGCGGACCGCGCCGAGTCCGGTAGAGCCGTGGCCGTCTGCGCCGCGGGCCGACCCCGGTAGGCGCTCGACTTCGTGGAACCGCGCGCGTTCGACGCGCTGGACGACGAGCTGCGCGATCCGGTCGCCGCGCCGGAACGAGACCGGCTCGCTGGGATCGTGGTTGACCAGCACGACCTTGATCTCGCCGCGGTAGCCGGCGTCCACCGTGCCCGGAGCGTTGACGATCCCGACCCCGTGACGATGCGCCAGGCCCGAACGCGGATGGACGAAGGCAGCGTAACCGTCCGGGAGCGCCACGGCGACGCCCGTCCCCACCAGAGCTCTGCCCCCCGGTGGCAGCGTCACGTCGGCCGTCGTCACCAGGTCGGCCCCGGCGTCGCCCGGATGCGCGTACGTCGGCAGTGGGACGCCGGAGTCGAGCCGAACGACCAGGATCTCGGCGGGCGACGTCACGGGTTGACCTCGAGCGCCCGCGCTGCGCGCCGAACGTCGTCGTGGGCAACCGCAGCTTCGACGTCTGCCGGCCGCCCGTGCCGGCGGAAGTGTTCCACCCCGACCATCGCGAACACCGCCCTGGCCTGCACTGCGACCGGCCCGTCCGGTGCGTCGGAACGCCCGACGGCGCTCACGTAGAGCCTGCGCCCGGACCGGCCGTCGACCTGGGCGGTGATGTGCAGCGTGGTGCCGACGGGGACGGGGCGGCGGAAGTCGGTCTCGAGATGCGCAGTGACCGCCGGCGTTGCCACCAGCCAGATCAGCGATCCGAGCACCTCGTCGAAGGCGAGGGCCAGCATGCCGCCGTGGGCCAGGCCCGGTGCACCCTGGTGGTTCTCGGTTACCGTGAAGCGCCCGGACAGCGTCAGTCCTTCGCCGGCGGTGACCTCTACCCGCAGTCCGGTGGGATGGTCGCGCCCGCAGCCGACGCACAGGTGGTAATGCGAGGCGATCACCTCACCGGGCGCCGGCGCGTCCGGGTGCCGCGCGGGAAGCTCGGCGTCGGCGGGGACGGCCGCCGCCGATACGGCACGGTCGGTCACGGTCCGTGACCCTACCCGCGGATCTGCCGGCGCCGGATGGGACCCTGCGGGCATGCCGCGCTACCGGGAACGCCTGCGGGTGCCCGCGTCGTGGTGGTTGTTGCCGGCGGCCGCGGCGGTCTCCATGTGGCTGGCGTTCCAGCACGCCTATGGCCCGGCGGTGTCGCTACCGGTGGCCGCCGTCGTGGCGGCCGCGGTGAGCGTCGGGTTGCTCGCGTACGGACGCGGCGTCGTGGCGGTCGACGACGATGCCTTCGTGGCCGGCCGCGCCCGCCTGCCGCTGTGGGCGGTCGGGCGCGTCGAGGCACTTGCCGCGGCCGAAGCGCGAGTCGCCCGAGGACCGGGTGCGGACCCGCGCGCGTACCTGTTCATCCGCGGCTACGTGGGCCCCTTGGTCCGGGTCGAGGTCGGGGATCCGGCCGACCCGGTGCCGTACTGGCTGGTCTCCACCCGCCGTCCGCAGCGGCTCGCGGCCACACTGGAAGCCGCCCGCGGCGCCGCGAAGCGGCCCCCGTGAGATCCCATTACTGGAAGGTACGCCCAAGAGAAAGAGCGGCCCGTGGCGGTGAAACCTGCCACGGACCGCTCCCCGAGCGGCTCGACCCGATGTCGGGCCGCACGGTGCGGACCCCCGGTGCGCATCACGCCGCGCAGTCGCGGCAGACGAACTGACCGTTCTTCTCCCGCGCGAGCTGGCTGCGGTGATGGACCAGGAAACACTGCGAACACGTGAACTCGTCCGCCTGCCGGGGCAGCACGCGCACCGCGAGCTCCTCGTTCGACAAGTCTGCGCCGGGTAGCTCGAGCGACTCGGCGAGCTCGGTCTCGTCGACGTCGACGATGCCCGAGGTCTTGTCCATGCGGCGGTTCTTCAGCTCCTCGATGGAGTCCTCGGACAATTCGTCATCGGTCTTGCGAGGGGCGTCGTAATCGGTAGCCATCAGATGGATCCCCCTTGCTCTGGCGTCAGCTTCTCTCGCTCGGTCGGGGTGGACCGTGACCCTGCTAACGCACGGAGGCCGCCGGTTGTGCCCGAACTGCGGCGCGAATTCTGCCTCAAGATCTGCGGCCGACGGCAACCGCCCCGCCGGACCCGCCGAAGATCCTCCCTCCGGCGACACCGGGTACCGTCCTCAAGGTCGGCTCGGCGCACACGACAGGCCACGACGAGGAGGCGATGGTGCTCCAACTGGACCGCGTGTCCAAGCGCTACGGCGACGTCGTCGCTGTCGCCGACCTGTCCCTCACCGTGGCGCCGGGCCAGATGTACGGCTTCGTCGGACGCAACGGCGCCGGCAAGACGACCGCGATGCGGATCGTCCTCGGCGTTCTCGACGCGGACGCGGGCGAGGTGCGCTGGCAGGGTCGACCGCTCGATGCCGGCACCCGCCGCGAGTTCGGCTACATGCCCGAGGAACGCGGCCTCTATCCGAAGATGCGCCTGCTCGAACACCTGGTCTTCCTGGCCCGGCTACGCGGCACGGACGCCGCCACGGCCGCGGTCGCAGCGTCGTCGTTGCTCGAGCGGTTCGACCTCGCCGGTCGCGCCGGCGACCGGGTGGAGCAGCTGTCGCTGGGCAACCAGCAGCGGGTCCAACTCGCCGCGGCACTCGTCCATGACCCGACGGTGCTCGTCCTCGACGAGCCGTTCAGCGGGCTCGACCCGGTGGGTGTCGACGCGATGGCCACCGTGCTCCGGGAGCGGGTCGACGCAGGGGCGGCCGTGCTCTTCTCCAGCCACCAGCTCGACCTGGTCGAGCGGCTCTGCGACGCCGTCGGCATCATCCGCGACGGCACGCTGGTCGCCGACGGGACGGTGGCCGAGCTGCGCGGTGGCAGCGGCTCCCGGCGCTACCGGCTCCTGGTCGACGCGCCCGAAGGGTGGGCCGACCGGCTCGCGGCCACGGTCGACGGTGCGGTCGTCCTCGACCACGGTCCGACCGGTGCGCCCGCGCTGATCGAGCTGCCGGCCGGTGCCGACGACCAGGCGCTGCTCG
>DATFBR010000076.1:0-6032 GCA_035253685.1 Jiangellaceae bacterium | reverse complement strand
ACCTGCCGGTCGGACCCGCCCGGCTCTCGGTGGTCGGCAGGACCGCGACCGACCTGGACCCCGACGACGGCCATGCAGAGGCCGAGCCGGCCGAGGCGGAGGCGGCCGACGACGACTCCGCCGACGAGCGCGACCCGGCCGACGACGAGCCGACCGGCCCGCTGCCGGTAGCCCGTCGCCCCCGCCGTGACCCCGGACGCAGTGGCCGGGGCGAGCGACGGCGCGGTTCGGTCCCCTCCGGCGAGCCGCACACCGATCCGTGGGTCCAGCCCGCCTGGTCCGACGCCGACAACGACCGGCTGCGGCTCACCGACATCGCCATCCGAGTCGAGGTCGACGGCGACGCACCCGCGACCGACGCCAGCATCGACGCCGACCAGGCGACCGGCGCAGCGGCCAGACGCTCCACGTCCACCCGCTCCCGGCGGCCTACCGTGCCCAGCTGGGACGAGATCATGTTCGGCCGTCGGCGCAAGCCGGACTGACGAATCGCACCCTGCCGCGCGTATCACCGGGCTTGCTGCCCGCTCTCTACGGGTGGATGCGCACGCATCCCGCGGTCGGCCAGCCGTCCGCCGCAGGTCCCGACATCGGAGGTCATGGTGGCGTCTCCGCGACGTTCCGTGCTCGCCGACGCCGCCACCGAAGCGGTGGACTTCTCCGACCGTGAGCGGGCCCATCGTCGGGACCGCGTCGTCCAGATTCTCGCGGTTCGGCGACGGCGGCGAGGGCGGCGAGTCCTCGTCCGTCCGCAGTAGGGGGCCGGCCATGAGGTCTGCGATCACGGGGGGTGGCGGGTGCGTCGGCGCCGCTGCGCGGCGGTCGCTGCGAAGCGGGCCCGGGGACGCGCACCCGCCACTGACGGCTTCGCCGTACCTGCCTGGTTTGACCGGTATCGTCGGGGCGTGGCCGACCCGTCGACCAGCGACCTGCTCCGTGACGCCGCCGGAGGCGACCAGCGGGCGTGGGATCAGCTGGTCGAGCGCTACGCGCGGTTGGTGTGGGCCGTCACGCGTGGCCATCGGCTGGCCTACGCCGACTCCGCCGACGTGTTCCAGACCACCTGGTTGCGGCTCGTCGAGCACTTGGGACAGCTGCGCGATCCCGAACACCTCGCCGGCTGGCTGTCCACCACGGCCCGCCACGAGTGCCTGCGGGTCCTTCGTATCGGCCGCCGGGAACGTCCCGACGAGGACGTCGCCGGTGGTGTCGACCCGGTGGGGTCGGCGGGGCCCGGACCCGAGGCGGCGCTGCTCGTGGACGAGGAGCGGGCGGGGGTGGCGACGGCCTTCGCCCGACTGTCCGAACGGTGCCAGGCGTTGTTGCGACTCGTCGTGGCCGAACCCGGGCTCTCCTACACCGAGATCTCCCTGGCGCTCGACATCCCGGTGGGAAGCATCGGGCCCACTCGCGGCCGGTGTCTTAGCCACCTCAAGGACCTCCTCGAGGAGCGTGGCTGACGATGGCTGAGCTCGAGCCGGCCGACCGCGAACTGCTCATGCTGCTGCGTGAAGTGCTCGAGGAGACCGACCCGGTGCCCGGCCCGCTGATCGAGGCGGCCCAGGCCTGCTTCACCTGGCGCACCGTCGACGCCGAGCTGGCCGAGCTCGTCGCCGACTCCGTCCTCGACGGCGCCGCCGTGCGCGCCACGGACGCGCCCCGGCAGGTGACGTTCACCGCCGGCGCCATCTCACTCGTGATCGAGATCGTCGCACCACTCGCCCGCACAGGCGAGGTCGCGCGTCGGCTGATCGGCCAGATCGTCGGTGCACAGCCCGCAGAGGTCGAGGTCCGCCATGCCGACGGTTCGCTGACGGTCCAGACCGACGACTACGGTCGCTTCCGCGCCGCCCCGGTGCCGCCGGGACCGACCAGCCTCGCCGTGCGTTTCGCCGGCCGGCGGCCGCCGCTGGTGACCAGCTGGGTCACCGTCTGAGCTTCCCGCCGCGGCCAGCATGACCGCCGCCGCCGCCGCAACGCGGACGTCAGCGGGCTGAGACGAGCAGTGGTACCAGCATCTCGTCGGCGGTCAGCGCACCGTGCAGCCCGACCAGCGTGGCCTCGACCGGGAAGACGCTGCGCATCTCCACGGCACACTCACCGCCGACAGAGGCGACCACATCGCCGATGCGGTCGAGCACCCGGGCCTCGACCGCGCCGAACCAGCCTGCGGCGATGGCCTCGTCGCGCGGGAGCACATCGGCTCGCCCGCCCAGCACGCTCCTCCAGGCGGCGAGCACGTCGGCCGACGCGCCGGTTTCGGCGTAGACGTGGCGGAACCGGGCCTCCCCGCCGACCAGGGCGACGCCCTCGCGCAGCGCCGGCACCTGGTCGACGTCGACGCGGCTGTCGGGTCCGACGTCGACCATGCCGTGGTCGGCGGTGACGACCAGGACGGTGCCGGGCGGCAGCGACTGGTCCAGTTCCTCGGCGAACCGGTCGACCATGGCCAGCTGGTGCCGCCAGGCCGCGGACGCGCAGCCCGCCTTGTGACCGGTGAAGTCCAGGTCGCCGTCGTAGACGTAGACGAGAGCCGGTGCCGGTCCGGCGCCTGTCGCCGCCGCCGCCACCCGCTCCCCGAGGCTGTCGGCGCCTCGGAAACCCGGCCCGCGTAGCCCGACCGTCGTCAGACCCGAGGTGCGGAAGCGGCGCTGACCGATCACCGAGACCGCCACGCCGGCGCGGTCGGCCCGCTCGAAGACAGTCGGGTGCGGTTGGTAGGCCACCGGGTCCACCGACGGGTTCCACTTGAGTGCATTCAGCAGCTCCGTCGTCCCCGGTAGGCGCGTCGTGTAGCCGAGGACGCCGTGGCGTCCCGGCGGCAGACCGGTGCCGAAGCTGACCAGGCTGGTCGCCGTCGTCGTGGGAGTGCCCACGGTGATCGCCCGCCCGGGCAGGGAGGTCAGGAACGGCGCCTGCGCCTGGTGGGACCGCAGCAGGTTCCAGCCGAGACCGTCGACCAGCAGTACGCAGTACCGCTGCGCCGGTAGCAGTCCGAGCAGGTCGTGCTCGCCCGAGACGCCGAGTGCGCCGAGTACAGACGGTAGGAGGTCCGTCAGCGACGCCTCGCCGTAGCGCGGCAGGACCAGCGTGTCGGACGGCGTGCCCGGCAGGCTCACCGCACCTGCACGGTCGCCGCCGAGAGCGTGCGGGCGAAGGTGAGCATGTCCTCGACCCGGTTGCCCCCGTCGGCGGCCTCGCTCACCCGCAACGAGAAGTCGTCGGAGGTGAGCGCACCGGTGTAGCCGTGGTCGGCCTCGCAGTCGGGGTCGCCGCACCCGGCCGGTTCGAGATCGACCCGGCTCATCGCTCCCCAGCCCACGGTGAGTACGACCTCGCGTGGCGGGTCGCCGGTCCGGTACGACGCCGGCGAGGTCACCGTGCGGCTGACCACGACCGACGAGACCCGGTCCAGCGGCACCGCCTCCGTGGAGGTCGTCGCGTAGGGCAGCGGGTGACTCTCGTCCGACGGATACTCGTCGGTGTGCCCGACCACCAGGCGGGTCGGCGTGAGCACGAGGACGCTGACGTGGCGGCGTAGCTCGTCACGGTCGAAGTGAGGTTCGTGGTGTACGACATAGGAATGGACGGGCTCGCCCGCCAGTGCGGTCTCGAGGGTGTCCGCAACCAGGTTGGGGTAATAGCCCGCCTGCTGGATGGCCAGGCGAAGCCCATCACGGGTGCTGGTGTCCGCCATGTCCTCCATCCTTGCACGCTGGTCAGGTCAACCGCCTCGTGTACCAGGTCGAGCGGGGATCCGGCGTCGCCACATGGGCGGAGGCGTTGACGACCGCGAGGCCCCGCGTCCCCACCAACACCGGCCCGAGCTCGACATCGGCGACCTCGGGCAGGTCGTCGGTGAGGCGGGAGACCCGGTGCAGAAGGTCCTCGACCGCCCGCAGGTCGACCATCGCTGCGCCGCGGTAACCCAGCAGCAGCGGCGCCGCCTTGATCTCCCGCACCATCGCGGCCGCGTCGACGTCGGTCAACGGCGGGATCCGATAGGAGCGGTCACCGAGCAGCTCGGTCGTCACACCCGACACCCCGAACGAGACCACCGGGCCGAACAGTGCGTCCTCCTGCGCCCGGACGGTGACGGGCACGCCGGGAGGTGCCATCGGCTGCACGACGCACCCCGCCTTGGCGGGATCGACCAGCGTGCGGCACATGGTCGCCCACGCGTCGCGCATCTCGTCCGGCGTGTCGATGTTGCGCCAGACGTCAGCGAGGTCGGGGCGGTGACGAAGATGCGCCGCCGTCGCCTTGAGCACGACGGTCCATCCCAGCCGTTCGCCCGCCCGTACCGCCTCGTCGACGCTGGCAACGGGCACCATCTCCAACAGGGTGATGCCGTAGCTCGCCAACAGCGTCGACAAGGCCGGCCCCTCCAGCGAACCGCCGCCGGGCCTCTCGGCGAGCTCGTGGGCGACCAGCGCGCGGGCCGTTTCGGCGTCGCATCCGTCGACGTCGGGCACCCGACCCCGCGGCCGGACCCGCCATTGCGCGTAGGACGTCACGTGCGCGAGCGCCCGCGCGGCCTCCTCCGGCGACGGGTACGACGGTACCGAGCCGCGGCCCGGGACCCCGCGGTCGTCCAGCAGGCGCAGCGCTTCGGGCACGCCGACGCTGCCGAGAAACGTGGTCACCACCGGCTTCGTGCCGGGGGCGGCCACGGCCGCGAGCACGCGCGCTACCTCCTCGGCCCGGCCGGACTCCAGCGTCGGCACGTAGACCACGACCACCGAGTCGACGCCGGCGTCCTCGACGAGTTGTTTCAGCGCCTGCTCGAAGTCGCCCGCCGTTGCCCTCGGACCGAGGTCGCGCGGCGTGCCGACGACATCGAGGCCCGCTGCCGCGGCGGCATCGGCCGCAAGCAGTCCCAGTGAGTCCGAGTTCCCGACCACCGCCACCTTCGGGCCCGCCGGCAGCGGCTGGAGCGCGAGCGCCTGCGCGACGTCGAACATCTCGGCCAGCGTGTCCACGCGGATCACACCGGACTGTCGGAACATGGCATCGAGCGCCGCCACCGGCGTGTCGCTGGCGCGCACGGTGTGTCCGAGCGGTACGCCCTGCGTGGACCGCCCGCTCTTCACCGCCACCACCGGCTTCTCGGCCGCGACCCGGCGAGCCAGGCGCGAGAACTTCCGCGGGTTGCCCAGCGACTCGATGTAGAGCAGCACGACCTCGGTTGCCGGGTCGTCCTGCCAGTACTGCAGCAGGTCGTTTCCCGATACGTCGGCCCGGTTGCCCGCCGAGACGAAGGTCGACAGACCGAAACCGCGGGTCGCCACTGCTTCGAGAATCGCGATACCCAGTGCACCGGACTGCGAGAAGAAGCCCACCCGACCCGGAAGGGGTAAGACGGGAACCATCGACGCGTTGAGCGAGTACGCCGGATCGGTGTTGACGATTCCCAGGCAGTTGGGCCCGACGACCCGCATCCCGTACGACCGGGCGATGCGGACCAGTTCGCCCTGTCGTTCCCGCCCTTCCGGACCGGTATCGGCGAAGCCCCCGGACACGACCACGAGCCCCTTGACCCCTCGTGCCGCACAGTCGATCAGCACGTCGGTCACGGCATCGGCCGGCACCGCGACCAGGGCGAGGTCGACCTCGCCGGGCACGTCGCGGATGCTCGGGTAGGCCGGAACGCCCGAGACCGCCGTGGCGTCCGGGTTGACCGCGTACACCGGACCGGTGAAGCCGCCGTCTACCAAGTTGCGGACGAGCGCGTACCCGACCTTGTCGCGGGAACGGCTGGCCCCGATCACCGCTACGGAGCGCGGCGTGAGCAGCCGCTGGATCGAGCGTGCCTCCGCCCGGTGCTCGCGGGCGGTCATGACCTCGATCGAGTCGTCGGTGGGACGGATCTCGAAGTCGACGTGGACGATGCCGTCGGTCAGCCGGCTGGCCAGCGTGTATCCGGCCTCGCTGAACACGGTGATCATCTTGTGGTTGTGAGGCAGTATCTCGGCCACGAACCGGCCGATGCCGCGCTCGCGGGCGGCCTGGGCCAGGTGCTCGAGCAGGAC
>DATFBR010000075.1:0-2250 GCA_035253685.1 Jiangellaceae bacterium | reverse complement strand
CAGGCAGGCTTACGCTCGCGGTGGCCAGGGCTCACACTACTGGCATGGAAGACCAGACCGCGAATGGTTCGCGAGCTTCCTGGACGCTGGCGCTGCTGTTGTGGAGCTCCGCGATGGTGCTTGCGCTGGCCAGTGTGGTCTTGCTGGTCCTCAACCTTGCTTCATGGGCCAGAGGCGATCGGTCCCGAGCTTGTGATCGTGCCGGGATTCGCGACGGTCGGAGCAGTGGTGGCTGCTCGGCGTCGGGGCATCGGCTGGTGGTTCCTTGCGCTGGCCCTGTGCGTCGCGATGCGGGAGGGCGCGTCGCGCAGTACGCGGTGCGCGCGTTGATCACGGCTCCCGGCTCGCTGGGACTACCAGCACGTCGGGTCCGAACTCGACCAGGATGGCACGGTGGCGCTGCAGGTGCGGCTGAAGAACACCGGCACCCGCTCTGGTCGCGACGTGGTCCAGGTGTACGCCAGCCGTCCCGACAGCGCCGTGCCTCGACCTCGACGATGGCTCGTCGGCTTTGCCGCTACCTCTGCCGCGGCCGGCGAGGAGCTCACCGTTCCGTCGTCGTACCCCTCCGCACCCTCCAGCACTGGGACGACGCCAGGCATGCCTGGCGCACCGAACCTGGCACATTTCACTTGCACGTGGGCCCTTCCTCCGGCGACCAGCCCTGCACACCGCCATCGAGATCCCCGGCAGCTCAGGCCAGGCGTTCACCTACCCATTTATGCGCCGGGCAGGGGCCGGCAGCATCCCACGCAGAAGGGACACGGACTGGAAATGCGGTTTCGCACCCTGACGACCGTCCCACTTGAGGATCCTCGGTGGGACGAACCACCCGCTCGTGGGACGCTGGCCGTGCGCGGACGTGCTCAACCGGATGGCCGTCCGGGGCAGGGGTGGTCGGGCGGCTTCGACGGCCCGGAGGTGTTTCATGACGACTGACGCGCGAGCGCGGACGGGTCGCAAGGTCGCCGTGTTGGGTCCCATCCCGCGCGACCAGATTGTGACCCACGCCGGCGAACGGTTCGAGAAGTACGGATGCGTGCTGTATACGGCCGTCGCTCTCTCGGCCCTGCTGGGCCGCGGCGACACGGTCGTCCCCATATCGCACGTCCGGCGGCAGGACGAGGGCCCAATCAAGGAGATCCTGGCGGCGTACCCGAACATCGACACCTCGGGGATCACGTCCCGGACCGACCAGGGGGACGTCATTGAGCTGCGCTACATCGAGCACAACCGCCGCGTCGAGCGGCAGGCGAGCTTCATGTACCCCATCCTGCCTGCCGACGTCGACGCGGTCCTTGATGCCGACGCGTTCGTCTGCGTCCCCATCACGGACTACGAGGTGGGCCAGCCCACGCTGCGGCACATCAAGGAGAACAGCGGCGGGACGGTGGTCCTGGACGCGCACGGCCCGACCACCACGCTGACCCGCAGCGGCGAGCGCCATCCACGGGTGTGGGCCGACCGGGACGTCTGGCTGCGGTATATCGACATCCTGAAGATGAACCTTGAGGAGGCGAGCTCGACGTGGCTGGGCGAGTCAGCGGAGGTCACCGCCGACGCGCCGAGGCTGCGCACCGAGGAGCTGCGCGAGCTGGCGGGTCACTGTCTGGACCGCGGCGTCGGAGCGGTGTGCGTGACCCTTGACGAGCGTGGCTGCGTGGTCTTTCAGCGGGGGGCGTCGGGCGGGATCACCGAGGACTTCGTCGACCGGATCGAGGTGGAGAAGGTTGTGGACACGACCGGCGCCGGCGACTCCTTCGCCGCCGGCCTGGCCTTCGGCTATCTCGCCTACCAGGACTACGTCGTGGCCTGCCAGTACGGGAACGCGATGGGCGCGCAGCGCTGCACCGGCGCAGGACTGAACGTCTACCTGTCACGAGAGGAGACCGAGCGACAGATCCTCGCGGCCTACGGTCCTCGGCGGTAGGAGGCGAGGTCCATGGATCGCGACTTCGAGGCTGCGGATCCCCAGTGGCTGGTCGTTGAGGACGGCTTTGCTCCGGCGCGCGTGAACGCCTACGAAACGATCTTCACTACCGGCAACGGGTATCTCGGCACGCGTGGTTCCCTGGAGGAGGGCCATGAGGGCGCGCTGCCCGGAACCTTCCTGCGGGGTGTGTTCGACCACCACGACTCCCGGGTCATCGAGGTGGTCAAGGCGCCGGACTGGCTCTCGCTTGCCGTGGTGGTCGACGGGGCCAGACTGGACGTGACCTCCGCGTCGGTCGTGCACCACCGCCGGATCCT
>DATFBR010000074.1:0-3687 GCA_035253685.1 Jiangellaceae bacterium | reverse complement strand
CCCTGATCGATCGATCCGTCGTCCGAGGGGTCGCTGTCTGTACTCCTCGATCTCCGGCGCCTGTGATCATTTGACCGGTGTGGCCGGCGAGAAGGATGGCGGCATGGTCGGCGGTCAGAGGTGGCCGGCGCGCCGCGAGCGTCGGCGGAGATCGGCTACGGTCCGGGACGGAGCGTGGCCTGGACCTACGACGACACCACCGCCGTCATGCCCCGGCGACACGTGGGTCGCGCTCCCCACACCGTCGGCGGAGCTCACGGTCCGCTGAGCGTCCCTGGCGTCACGTCGTGGGCGGGGTGGACCGTTCGGCGCGTCGGACGTCGCGGCCCGTCTTGGCCAGGCTCGCGATCGTCGTGATCGCCAGGGTGGCCACGATGACGGTCAGCGAGAGCCAGATCGGCACCTCCGGGACGTTCTCGAAGGGCTCGCCGCCGTTCACGAACGGGAGGTTGTTCTCGTGCAGGGCGGTCAGGACCAGCTTGACCCCGATGAAGCCGAGGATGACCGCCAACCCGGCGGAGAGGTAGATCAGCCTGTTCAGCAGGCCACCGATCAGGAAGTACAGCTGGCGCAGGCCCATCAACGCGAAGATGTTCGCGGTGAAGACGATGAACGCCTCCTGGGTGAGCCCGAAGATCGCCGGGATCGAGTCGACCGCGAACAGGATGTCCGCGGAGGCGATCGAGACGAACACGATCACCATCGGCGTGAACACCTTCCGGCCGTCGACCCGGGTCCGCATCTTGACCCCGTGGTACTCCCGGCTCAGCGGGAGGACCCGCCGCGCCCGCCGGATGATCGCGTTCTCGTACTCATCGTCGCTGGGGTCGGCGTCCTGATGCATCTGCTGGTTGGCCAGCTTGACCGCGGTGTAGATGAGGAACAGCCCGAACAGGTAGAAGACCCAGGCGAACTGGTTGATGACCACGGCGCCGATCAGGATGAAGATCCCGCGCAGCACGATCGCGAGCAGGATGCCGAACATCAGCACGGACTGCTGGTACTGCCGCGGCACGCGGAACTGGGCCAGGATGATCACGAAGATGAACAGGTTGTCGACCGAGAGGCTGTACTCGGTCAGCCACCCGGCGTAGAACTCGCCGGCTGCCCGTCCACCGGCCACCACCAGCATGATCACGCCGAAGATCAGCGCGAGCGCAACGTAGAACGAGACCCACAGGCTCGCCTCCCGCACCGACGGCTCGCGCGGGCGGCGCGTGACGATGACGAGATCGGCCACCAAGAGCGCACTCAGTACGACGAAGGTGCCGACCTCGAACCAGACGGGCAGTTCGAGCACGGGCGAGAGGTCCTCTCCGGTTGATCGGGTGCGCCACGGGCGCCGCACACCGGCCGGAGGTCTCTTCCACCCGACGTCGGGTCGGCGGTACCGGGTGGCCCGTGCAGGCACCTACCGTGATGACGGCACCGCCGCGAAGGAGTACTCCCCTCCACGCCCCACCATTGTCTCACGCGCTGCCGGATGTCCCGGACGCTAACGGGCCGGCTGGGGCCGCAGGCGTCGCGGCAGCTTCGCCACCACGGCGGCGTAGGAGTCGTCGACGGCCTGCAGCAACTCGTCGTCGGGAATCGCTCCGCCGTAGCGCAGCGTGTTCCAGCCCGAACGGCCGATGTAGGCCATGACGCTCGCGTCCTCGGGGTAGCGCAGCAGCCACTCGTCGGCCTCTTCGCGGCTGCTTCCGCACTTGACGCCGACCGAGCCGCCGGAGCCGAGAAAGGCGAAGATCTTGTCGCCGACCTTCGCGACGACGTCACCCTCCCACGGCTCGTCCTGCCAGGCACCCGGCTTGGCCAGGCAGTACGCGAGCAGGTCGGTGAGCGTCATCGCGCCACGCCGGCCTCGTGCATCCCGCGCAGCTCCTTCTTCAGCTCGGCGACCTCGTCGCGCAGCCGGGCGGCAAGCTCGAACTGCAGCTCGGCCGCGGCAGTGTGCATCTGGTCGGTGAGCTGCTGGATCAGCTGGGCGAGGTCGGCGGCCGGCATGCCGGCCAGCTCGGCGGCGTGCCGGCCCACGTCGGACGTGCTCCGCATGCCCGGCACCGGGGCCTTGCCACGACTCTGGGCCCGCCCGGATCCGCCGATGAGGGCGTCGGTGTCGGCGTCCTCGCGCGCCAGCAACTCGGTGATGTCGCTGATCCGCTTGCGCAACGGCGTCGGGTCGATGCCGTGCTCGGCATTGAAGGCGACCTGTTTCTGGCGGCGCCGGTTGGTCTCGTCGATCGCGTTGCGCATCGACGGGGTGACGGTGTCGGCGTACATGTGTACCTGGCCGGAGACGTTGCGCGCGGCCCGGCCGATCGTCTGGATCAACGACGTGCCCGAGCGCAGGAAGCCCTCCTTGTCGGCGTCGAGGATGCTGACCAGCGAGACCTCCGGCAGGTCGAGGCCCTCACGCAGCAGGTTGATCCCCACCAGCACGTCGAAGTCGCCGCTGCGCAGACCGCGGAGCAGTTCTACGCGGCGCAGTGTGTCGACCTCACTGTGCAGGTAGCGCACGTTGATGCCGTGCTCGAGCAGATAGTCGGTGAGATCTTCGGCCATCTTCTTGGTCAGCGTGGTGACCAGGATCCGCTCGTCTCGCCGGGTTCGGGTCTTGATCTCGTCCATGAGGTCGTCGATCTGGCCCTTGGTCGGCTTCACCACAACCTCGGGGTCGACCAGGCCGGTGGGCCGGATGATCTGTTCGACCACGCCGCGGGCCTTGCCCAGCTCGTACGGGCCCGGGGTCGCCGACAGGTAGATCGTCTGGCCGACCCGCTCGAGGAACTCCTCCCAGCGCAGCGGTCGGTTGTCGATCGCGCTGGGCAACCGGAAGCCGTGGTCGACCAGGGTGCGTTTGCGGCTCATGTCGCCTTCGTACATACCGCCGATCTGCGGGACGGTGACGTGGGACTCGTCGATGACCAGTAGGAAGTCCTCGGGGAAGTAGTCGAGCAGGCAGTTCGGCGCACTGCCGGGGGCGCGGCCGTCGATGTGCCGGGAGTAGTTCTCGATACCGGAGCAGAACCCGACCTGACGCATCATCTCGACGTCGTACGTGGTCCGCATGCGCAGCCGCTGGGCCTCCAGGAGCTTCCCCTGCCGCTCCAGCGTCTGCAGCCGCTCCGCCAACTCGGTTTCGATGCCCTCGATCGCACGCTCCATGCGCTCCGGGCCCGCCACGTAGTGAGTCGCCGGGAAGACGTGGACGACGTTCTCCTCGCTGATCACCTCGCCGGTGAGCGGGTGCAGGGTCATGATCCGCTCGATCTCGTCGCCGAAGAACTCGACCCGCAGGGCCAGCTCTTCGTACATCGGGATGATCTCGAGGGTGTCGCCGCGCACCCGGAAGGTGCCCCGGGTGAAGTTCTGGTCGTTGCGGGCGTACTGGATCTGGACCAGCCGCCGCAGCAGTGCGTCGCGGTCGCGCTCCTCGCCGACCCGTAGCCAGACCATGCGGTCGAGGTACTCCTGCGCCGAGCCGAGGCCGTAGATGCACGACACGGTGGCGACCACGACGACGTCGCGCCGGGTCAGCAGGCTGGCGGTGGCGGCGTGGCGAAGCCGCTCGACCTCCTCGTTGATCGAGGAGTCCTTCTCGATGTAGGTGTCGGTCTGCGGGATGTACGCCTCGGGCTGGTAGTAGTCGTAGTAGGAGACGAAGTACTCGACCGCATTGTCGGGCAG